>NZ_DBMBXK010000009.1:0-116352 GCF_057597765.1 Acidaminococcus sp.
ATCCAGGTTGATCAGCTTACTAGCCTTTTCCATAGGAATCTTTGCCATTTCAAACAAACTCATTTGTAACGCCTCCTAAAAATAGTATCTAGTGAACCCTTTACGATTTGTATTATAGCACGATTCAGAAATAACTGTTTATTTTTTTGTATTTTGTATACAATTCATCGTCCATGAGGTGTCCTTGCTTTTTTCTGGAGTTTTCGTTATGATTGAAACAAACAGCCGTTTGATTTTTTCTGAAGGAGGCCTTTTCCCAGCATGGACAAACTATCTGCACTGAAAAAGTATTTTGGATACACTTCCTTCCGCCCCGGTCAGGAATCCCTGATCGATGCCCTGCTCCAGGGCCGGGACGTGCTGGGCATCATGCCCACCGGCGCCGGCAAATCCCTGTGCTACCAGATCCCCGCCCTGCTGCTCCCCGGGATCACCCTGGTGATTTCTCCCCTGATCTCCCTGATGCAGGACCAGGTCCAGGCTCTGGAAACCGCCGGGATCCAGGCCGCTTACATCAACAGTTCCCTGTCCGGACGGGAATTCTACGCCACCCTGGACCAGGCCCGGGCCGGTGCCTACAAGCTGATCTACGTGGCCCCGGAACGGCTGGAGACGGAACTGTTCCGGGATTTCGCCAAAGAGGCTGCCATTTCCATGGTGGCAGTGGACGAAGCTCACTGTATTTCCCAGTGGGGACAGGATTTCCGGCCCAGCTACACCCGGATCCTGGATTTCCTGGAATTCCTGCCGAAAAGACCGGTGGTGGGAGCCTTTACCGCCACGGCCACGGAGCAGGTCCGGGATGACATCCTCCAGAGCCTGGAACTGCAGGATCCCCAGATCCTGGTCACCGGCTTCGACCGGAGCAATCTGTATTTCGGGGTGGAACATCCCCGGAACAAGGACGCCTGGGTGCTCCGGTATCTGAAGGATCATCCGGAAGACAGCGGCATCATCTACTGTTCCACCCGGAAGAACGTGGATGAACTGTGCGACCGGCTCCGGCTGGAAGGGATCCCGGCTGCCCGGTACCATGCAGGGATGAGCCAGGAGGAGCGCCAGAAGGCCCAGGAGGATTTCCAGTACGACAGGGCCCCGGTGATCATCGCCACCAACGCCTTCGGCATGGGCATCGACAAGTCCAACGTGCGCTTCGTACTCCACTACAACATGCCCTCCAGTCTGGAAAACTACTACCAGGAAGCGGGCCGGGCCGGCCGGGACGGAGAGCCCTCGGAATGCATCCTGCTGTTCTCTCCCCAGGATGTGGTGATCCAGAAATTCCTCCTGGAACACAAGGAGCAGAATGAAGTGCTGGAAGAAGTGGAAGAAGCCAATCTCCGGAAGCTCTATGCCATGGAGCATTACTGCCGGACCACCAGCTGCCTCCGCCAGACCCTCCTCCACTACTTTGGGGAAGATGCTCCGGCCCGGTGCAATCACTGTTCCACCTGCAACGGAGACTATGAAGAGGTGGACATGACGGAAGAGACCAAGAGCATCGTAAAATGCATCCATGAGGCCCGGCGGCCCTACGGCATCACCCTGATTGCCAACGCCCTGGCCGGCAGCCGGTCCACCCGGGTGGAAGAAACCGGACTTTCCCGGCTGCGGATGTTCGGAGCCCTCCACCAGCATTCCCTGAAGGAAATCAAGGAAATGATCCAGAACCTGCTGGACCAGGGCTACCTGCTGATCACCCGGGACAAGTACCCGGTGCTGAAGATCTCCAAAAAGATCTGGGAACTCCAGGACGATTCCATCCGGGTGCTGCTGCGGAAAGAAGCCGGGACCCAGGATGGGGGTTCCGGCCCCCGGAAAAAGAAGAAGGTCCAGCCGGAGCTGGACCTGCCGGAAGGGTTCACCCAGGAAATGGGGGCCCAACTGTTCACCCGGCTCCGGGCCCTCCGGAAACAGCTGGCGGAACAGGCTATGGTGCCGCCTTTTGTGGTATTCGGAGACCGGACTCTCCGGGACATGTGCCGGCAGCTGCCCCGGACCCATGAACAATTTCTCCAGGTCATGGGCGTGGGCCAGAACAAGGACGAAAAATACGGAGACGCCTTCCTGGAAGCCATCAATGGGTTCTGTGAAGAGAAAGGGGTGTAACGGAATCTGCTTTTATCCTATGGCATAGCACCAGCATGGTATGGTCACCATGGAAAGCAGTGTGGAGAGAATGACCAGCTGAGTGGCAAAGGGCGCATCACTGTCATAACGGGCTGCAAATATGGCCGCTGTTGCCGGAGCCGGCATCCCTGTCATGACTACGGATACCCCCATGCCCACCGGGTCCATTCCGCCCAAAACATGGCACACACCCAAAGCCATCAGTGGAAGCAGTCCCAGACGGAACACACTGTACAGCACGCTTTTTCGGTTTACCAGGGTAGAAGCAGGCACATCTGCCAGAATCGTTCCCACCAGGAACATGGTCAGAGCCGAATTGCAGCTGCCGATGTACCCGATGGTCATAACCAGGAACCGGGGCAGCTGCAGATGACAGACCATACAGCTCATTCCCAGATAAATAGCCACAAGGCAGGGATGGGTCAGGACTTTCTTCAGGGTTTCCTTTTTGTCCACCTTCTGTTCCATGAAATAGGACGTTCCCACCGACCACATGATGAGCCGCATGGGAATCAGGAATACGGAGGCATACAGGAGACCCAGCGGACCATATACCCCTTCCGCCACCGGATTCCCCAGGAACCCGCCATTGGAAGCTATGGTGCAGTACTGGAGCACTTTTTTCTGTCCTTCCGGAAAGCGGTTGAAGAGGACCCGGTTCAGTACCAGATAAATCCCCTGGATTACGAAAGCTGCCAGCAAAATCCGTCCGCAGATGCCCAGTACATTTTCTCCCAAAGGCGCCAGGCAGGACTTCAGGATGTTGCAGGGAATCACCACATTGACACATAGATCTGTCAGACAACGTTTCCCTTCCTGATCCAGGATTCCCTTTTTCTTCAGCAGAAGGCCGGTGAGGATCAGCAGGAACAGGGTAATCTGCAGATTGGCCAATCTGAATATATCCATAGACTTTCCATCTCCCTCACCGGGTCTCCAAAGCCGGTCTGCCTTTCAGGTTCTTTTCCACACCTGCTCCTGCCGCCTGATTCCTGCGGACAACGGATTTTCCCTTTTGAAAAAGGAACCGGGCAGCCATCTTGCTCCGATACATTTCATCAAAGTCTTCCTCCAGCAGGCAATCCATTAAATGTCTTTTTTTCATGATTTTCTCCTTTCTTTCCATCGGTTTCTTGAATCCCATCCTTTATACCAGTTGTCTTTCTGTTGTTCTTCCTTTTCTTTATCTATACTATACTATTTAATAATACAGAATTACAACTGTTATAATTAGTATTTTATACAGGTATTTTCCTGTTTTATGGAAAGAAGAAGGCTTCCTGCCATTCAGCATCTCCCGGTACAGCCCCTACGTCATGATAAACAAAACACCCCGGACAGCCACTGTCCGGGGTGTTTTGCTGTGCCGTCTGGGCACAAGCTCCGTTTGTAGGGTTCTATTAGATAATGCCTCTCAGTTTCAGAGGTTCTACCAGAGCGTTCAGAGCTACGATGTAGGCGCCTACACGCATGGTGGTGTTGTATTTCTTGGCTGCGTCATATACGTTGCCGAATGCCTTCACCATCATCTGTTCCTGTCTGTCGACGACTTCTTCTTCCGTCCAGAAGTATCTGTACAGGTTCTGTACCCATTCGAAGTAGGATACGGTTACGCCGCCGCCGTTGGCCAGCACGTCAGGCACTACAGGGATGCCTCTCTTTTCCAGGATGACGTCTGCTTCTGCATCGGTCGGCCCGTTGGCTGCTTCCACGATCATTTTTGCTTTGATCTTGTCAGCATTCTTGGCAGTGATCTGCAGTTCCAGAGCAGCCGGGATCAGTACGGTTACATCCTGTTCCAGCACTTCTTCGTTGCTGATCGGGGTAGCGCCAGGATACCCTTTGATCACGCCGCCGTTGTTCTTGGCATATTCTTCCACTTTGTACGGATCGAAGCCGTTGGCATCATAGATCCCGCCGCTGATATCGCTCAGAGCTACGATCTTCAGGCCTTTGTCGGCTGCGCATTTAGCGGTCCAGGAACCTACGTTGCCGAAGCCCTGGATAGCCAGAGTAGCGTCTTCCGGTTTAACTCCTTCTCTCTTCAGCAGTTCCAGAGTAGCGGTGATTACGCCACGGCCCGTTGCAGAGGTACGGCCCTGAGAACCGCCCATGCAGATGGCTTTCCCGGTGATGAAACCAGGAGCGAACTGGCAGTTGATCTTGGAGAATTCATCGCACATCCAGGCCATGATCTGGGCGTTGGTGTTCACGTCAGGAGCCGGGATATCTTTCTTTTCGCCGATTACCGGAGCAATCTTGTCGATATACCCACGGGTGATCTTTTCCAGTTCAGTCTTGGATACTTTCCGGGGATCCACAATGATGCCGCCTTTGCCGCCGCCGTAAGGCAGACCAGCGATGGCGCATTTGGTGGTCATCCAGAAGCCCAGGGTCTTTACTTCATCCATGGATACGTTCTGATGGTACCGTACGCCGCCTTTGGCAGGCCCAAGCACGGTGCTGTTCTGAGAACGGTAGCCGGTGAATACTTCCACGTGGCCATCATCCATCTTTACAGGGATGCTGACTTCCAGGGTCCGTTCAGGCTGGGAGATGACTGCCTCAGCGTTGGGATCCAGGTTGATCAGCTTACTAGCCTTTTCCATAGGAATCTTTGCCATTTCAAACAAACTCATTTGTAACGCCTCCTAAAAATAGTATCTAGTGAACCCTTACAGTGCTTATTATAGCACCTTTCAGAAAATATGGAATCGTTTTTTGTATTTTGTATACAAATTTATTTTGAGGAAAAATTCCTGCAATTCATCGTATTCTTATTGCATATATAAGAAATGTGTGCTGCACATAACGTGCAGCACACATTTCACCGGAACTGCTCATAGATCTTCCCGAAATCGACGCCGCCGATGATTTTTCCCTGGTAGGCCCGGGGAAGTTCTTCCACCACCCCTGCCAGATGGGAGGAGGTGATGCCGCACTGGATGCTGAGCCAGGCTTCCATAAAGGCCGCCAGATGGTCGCAGCCCTTGAGCACCCGGCCGTCCACCGGGCTGTACTCATCCCGGTTGTATGCTTCCGGGATATCCCCCGCCAGCAGCCGGACCTTTCCCTTTTCCCGGATCCTGTTATCGAATTCATGGACGGTGAAATTCAGGATATCCTCATGCCAGGCGGCCGGCAGGAGGGGCAGCAGGATTTCTTCCATCTGCCGCTGTTCGATGTCCTTGATCAGTTCGTCCAGGCCTTCGATGGACCTTTTGATGGGAGAAATAATGTCCCGGGTGAGCACTTCCGGCAGGTCATGCCACAGGCCGCCCAGGAAATCGTTCACCAGCCGTCCCTTGCAGGCCCCCATGGACAGGGCGCAGAAGTACCCCATGATGGCCACCACCAGCACGTGGCCCATGACGGAAGTTTCCGGCACCCGGGGAGACTGGGACCAGCGCTTCTGGAACCGGAGCTTGCCGATAAGATCCACGAACTTCCGGGTCTTCCCGTTCATGGCGATTTTCTGGACCCCTGCCAGGTTGTAATGGTCTTCGATGTTGTCGGCGATCCGCTCCCTGATTTCCTCCACTCCGAAAATCCCCTGGTTCATCCGGTAGATGATCCGGAACTCCCATTCCGTGGCCAGGTAGTGGGCGGCCCGGATCAGCTGTTTCTCCAAAGGATGGCTGTCTCCGTCCAGATAGGCCTCCATCTTGGCCATAAAGAGACTGCCGGCCAGAGACGGCACCCGCCGTACCAGTTCCTTGTACACCCACTGGTTCAGCCGGGCGCCGCTTTTTTCCATCAGCTCGTGGAACACCGGGGGCTTGATGTCCGTGAGCACCACCCGGTGGAGGAATTCGAAGATGCCCCCTTCCACCAGCACCTGCCAGTCCAGGCTGGCTCCATGGTCCTGTTCCTCATACCGGGCCAGCACATAGAGGATCATCATCTTGTGAGCCTGTTTGTCCAGTTCCGTAAAGCCCTGGGGCCGGATATGATCGTTCCACCGCTGGATGTAGGCCGCTTCAAAGACAAACTGGATCAGATCCCGGGGCAGCGGGATGGTCTGGATATTTGCCATAGGACACCTCCTGTGTTCACTGACTTTCCTGTTGTTCCTTTTCCTTTTGTTCCACCAGTTCCAGGTTCCGGAGCAGGAGCTTTTTCCCCCGCCAGGCAAAGGCATAGGATCCGTACCGTTCCCGGAACTGCCGGTTGGTCAGGTTTTCCAGATCCTGCCGGTCCAGCCGGAGCAGACGGTCCCGGCGGAATTCTGTCAGAGGGGTTTCCGGCACCTGCTGGTTGTGGGGGCAGACCCGCTGGCATTCATCACAGCCGAAGATCAGGGGCGTTTCCCGGAGGACAGCCTGTTCTGATTCGGTCAGTTCTCCTTTTTTCTGGGTCAGGTAGGATTTGCAGGTCCGGTAGGTGTAGGTCCCTCCCTGGAAACACTGTCCGGGACAGACCCGGGCACAGGCCCCGCAGTGGCGGCAGCTCCGTTCCAGAGGCCGGTCCGGCTCCAGAGGCTGGGTGGTGAGCACTGCCCCGATGAAGCACCAGGAACCCCAGGTGTCGTTAATGAGGCAGCCGTTGTCCCCCAGAAATCCCAGTCCGGCCTGGACCGCCAGGTCCCGTTCCGCCAGAGGGGAGGTATCCACAATGGCCAGCTGCCGGCTGCCAGGGGCCTGGCCTTCCATCCAGCCGGCGATTTTCTCCAGATACTCCCGGACCACCGGATGGTAATCCGGGATCTGGCAGTAACAGGACAGATTGCTGCCGGATGACGGTTCCAACCGGTAGGGAAAAAGGATCACCACGGCTCCCCGGCAGCCCGGGAGCAGAGTGGTAAGATCATACCGTTCCAGTCCCTTCCCCGCCGCCAGGGGACACACCTCCGGAAAAGGATCGGGCACCGGCAGATGGCTGGGAGCCACGCCCACTTCCGTCAGGCCCAGTTCCCGGCAGAATGCCTTCAATGCCTTTTTATCCATGGTCCGCCCCCTTTTTCTGGTTTACAGGGTCATTATATCATACCCTTACAAAAACTCCCTTACCTGGTCACTGATCACCTGGCCCATGATCCGTTTCATGGGCACGTCTCCATGGAGACCGTCCAGGGCCATTTCCGTAGGCAGCTCCGGACCCATGGCTTCAAAAGGCGCCGCCACATCGATGTGGGGCTGGGTGCGGATGTACGCGTTCACCTTCCGGAAAGCTTCCTGCCAGTGGCTGTCCGTAGGCTCGTCAAAAGCCTTTTCGATGTTTCCCGGGTTGATGGGTGCCAGGGTCAGGAGCACCGGGGTGATGCCGTTTTCCCGACACATAGCCTGGATCTTCCGGAGATCGGCGATCACCTCTTCCGGTTCCGTCCCATTCCGGAGGCTGTTGCTGCCTCCCATGATCAGAAGGGTCTTCAGATGGAAAGGCAGCACATCCCGTTCAAACCGTTCCACCATCATTTCACTGGTGTCCCCGCTTTCCGACAGGTTCACTGTAGGCACAGAGATGTAATGGGCATAGCTGTATTCCAGGTCCGAGGGGCTGAAGGACAGCCGGCCCCCTCCATGGGAAATGCTGTCTCCGAAGATGCCCACCTGGACCCGATCCGTTGGTTCCAGTTCCACTTTTTCCGGCAGGCTCCATTCCCCCACCGGCCGGCCCTTGCCGTCCATCCCCCGGACCCGCCAGTAATAAGTGCCGATCCGGGGTTCCTTGTCGTACAGGTCCGTCAGTTCCGTAGTTTCTGCATAGACCCGGTGCCGGGAAGGCAGGATGCCCCCCATTTTTTCCGGCAGCTGGTCCAGCACTTCCACTTCGTACTGGCTGGCCCCCGGAAGACTTGTATAGGAATACACCGGATACAGGATCCGGGAACCGGGCTGGTCCCTCTTCATGGGACGGGGCACCGGTGCATCACGCAGGTTCCGTTCCAGGGTGTTCTGGAGCTCTGCCGGCTGGGAATAGCCTCCCAGGGGATTCCCGTCCAGGTTGTAGGCCCGGACCCGCCAGAAAAGAGGCAGCTCTCCATCCAGATCCGGCAGCTTCTCTTCATCCAGCAGGATCCGGTTGGTGTAGATTTCAGCATCCCGGTACAGGACTTCTTCTACCGAATGTTCCGGATCCAGTTCCTCAGGGATCTGGGAGAAGATCTCCAGCTCGTACCGGACGGCCTGGAGATCCTGGGGCCACTGGAGGAACCCCAGCCGGGGCCCTCCTGTCATATAGCGCTGGATGTACCGGGGCATCCGGTGCTGGACGGCATTGTCCAGCTGCCCCAGGAACAGTCCCGGCAGCAGCGCCCCCACCAGCAGCCAGCGCCACCGGCGTCTTTCCGTATGCTGCAGCATCTTTCTCCCTCCCTGTTGTTATTGTATTCCTAATCATAACAGTTCCCCATGAAAAAGGAAGATCAAAGGTGTGAAATTTGTGGTAAAAAAAGAGCCGGTGCCTAAGCACCAGCTCTTTTTGTCAGCTGACCGTTGACGGTACTGTTGCTTCCGCAACGGCGCCTCTGTCATTCACCCTTGATGGTCTTGATGATCAGTTTGTTCACCATGCCCGGGTTGGCTTTGCCCCGGGATTTCTTCATGACCTGACCTACCAGGAAGCCGATGGCCTTGTCCTTGCCGGCCTTGTAGTCGGCTACGGACTGGGGATTGGCGGCGATGGCTTCGTCCACCATGGCCTGGATGGCCCCTTCGTCGCTGACCTGTTCCAGACCCAGCTTCTTCACCAGGTCTGCAGGAGCTTCGTCCTTCTTCAGCATTTCCGCAAAGACCTTCTTGGCCAGCTTGCTGGACAGCACGCCCTTTTTAATCAGAGCCACCATCTGACCCAGGTGAGCCGGAGATACGGGGAAGTCCCCGATGCCGCAGCTGTTGCTGTTCAGGTAGGCGGATACATCCCCCAGGATCCAGTTGGCAACCCCTTTGGCGTCATCCGTTTCAGCGGCAGCCGCATCGAAGTATTCGGCCATTTTCTTGTCCGCCACAATCAGTTCGGCAGAATAGTCGTCCAGCCCTTTTTCGTTCATGAGACGGGCTTTCCGGGCATCCGGCAGTTCCGGCAGTTCGCTCTTGGCCTTTTCCACCCATTCTTTTTCGATGATGATGGGTGCCAGGTCCGGTTCCGGGAAATACCGGTAATCGTGGGCTTCTTCCTTGGACCGCATGGAGAAGGTCATGCCCTGGGCATCATCCCAGGTACGGGTTTCCTGGACCACATGGCCCCCGTCTTCCAGGATTTCCTTCTGCCGTTCCACTTCGTATTCAATGGCTCTTTCCAGGGCCTTGAAGGAGTTCAGGTTCTTGATTTCCGCACGGGTGCCGAATTCCTTGGAGCCTACGGGCATAATGGAAATGTTGGCATCGCAGCGCATGGAGCCTTCCTGCATCTTGCCGTCGCAGACCCCGGTGTACTGGAGATAGGCCCGGAGTTTTTCCATGTAGGCACGGGCTTCTGCTGCAGACCGCATATCCGGTTCGGATACGATTTCGATCAGAGGCACCCCGGCCCGGTTGTAGTCAACGGCGGAGAAATCAGAAGTGCTGATGGAGGCGCCGGAATGGACCAGTTTCCCGGCATCTTCTTCCATATGGATCCGGGTGATGCCGATCCGTTTGGTTTCCCCGTCCACATTCACGTCCAGATGGCCGTTCAGGGCGATGGGCTGATAGAACTGGGAAATCTGGTAGGCTTTGGCCAGATCCGGATAGTAGTAGTTTTTCCGGTCGAATTTGCTGTAGCGCTGGATCTCGCAGTTCACAGCCAGTGCAAAGCGCAGGGCAAATTCCACCATTTGTTTGTTGATTACAGGCAGGGCCCCGGGCATACCCAGGCAGACCGGGCATACATGGGTGTTGGGGGCGCCGCCGAATTCCGTGGAGCAGGAGCAGAAAGCCTTGGTCTTGGTTTTCAGTTCCGCATGGACTTCCAGACCGATTACGGTAGTATATTCTGTCATTATTTCCGACCTCCCAGAGGTGCCACGGCTTTATGGAAATCCGTAGCCTGTTCAAAGGTATACGCTGCCCGCAGCAGGGTTTCTTCGCCCAGTGCCTTGCCGATGAGCTGGGCCCCTACGGGCATGTTGTCCACAAAGCCGCAGGGAATGGAGATACCGGGCAGACCGGCCATGTTCACGGGGATGGTGGTTACGTCCAGCATGTAGACAGTCAGCGGATCCATCTTGGCATCCAGCGGATAAGCCACCACCGGGGAGGTGGGAGTCAGCAGCAGATCACATTTTTCAAAGGCATTGGCAAAGTCCTGACGGATCAGGGTCCGGACCTGCATAGCCTTGTTGTAGTAGGCATCGTAGTACCCGGAGCTGAGCACGTAGGTCCCCAGCATGATCCGGCGGCGGACTTCCTTGCCGAAACCCTCCGTACGGGTCTTGCGCATCATTTCCGGAGCGCTTTCCGCAGCCAGTTCCCGGAAGCCGTACCGGACACCGTCGAAACGGCCCAGGTTGGCGGAAGCTTCTGCCGGAGCGATGATGTAGTAGGTGATCACGGCATATTCCGTATGGGGCAGGGACACTTCGATTACATGGGCACCCAGTTCTTCGAACTTCTTGGCGGCCAGTTTGATCTGGGCGGCCACTTTGGGATCGGTGCCTTCCCCGAAATATTCCTTGGGCAGACCGATGGTCAGATCTTTCACATCCTGGCGCAGGGCCTTGGTGTAATCAGGCACCGGAGCGTCATAGGAGGTGGAATCATGGGCATCCAGGCCACTGATGGTGTTCAGCACCAGGGCGGCGTCGGTCACGTCACGGGCAATGGGCCCCACCTGATCCAGGGAGGAGGCGAACGCCACGCAGCCGTACCGGGAGACCCGGCCGTAGGTGGGTTTCAGCCCCACACAGCCGTTGAAGAAAGCCGGCTGCCGGATGGAACCGCCGGTATCGGAGCCCAGGGACCAGATGGCTTCCCCGGCTGCAATGCTGGCTGCGCTGCCGCCGGAAGAACCGCCCGGTACACGGGACAGATCCCAGGGGTTGTGGGTGATCTGGAAATGAGAGGTTTCCGTGGTGGACCCCATGGCGAATTCATCCATGTTGGTCTTGCCCAGGAAGATGGTCTCATCTTTCCGCAGGTTTTCAATGACATGGGCATCGTACACCGGCACGAAGTTTTCCAGGATCTTGGAAGCGCAGGTCATCCGTACGCCCTTCACGCTGATATTGTCCTTGATGGCGCCGGGGATCCCGGCCAGGGGTTTGATGGTTTCGCCGTCAGCGATCATCTTATCCACTTTAGCGGCCTGGGCCAGGGCATTTTCCTTGTCCAGGGTAATATAGGCCTTGACCTGATCTTCCACTTCGTCGATCCGGTCATAGACCGCTTTGGTCAGTTCCACGGAGCTGATTTCTTTTTTGACCAGCTTGTCATGGAGCTCATGTGCAGTTTCACTGTATAAAGCCACTGTTCTGCCTCCTCTTATTCGATCACCCGGGGAACTTTGAAGCCGCCTTCATATTCCTCCGGAGCATTCTTCATGGCGTCCTCATGGGACAGGCTCTCAACAGGAACATCTTCCCGCAGCACATTGCTGATGGGAAGCACATAGGGAGAAGGTTCGATTCCCTTGGTATCCACTTTCTTTAAGATTTCAGCATAATTCAAAATCTGGTTGAACTGCTCAACGAACTTGTCCATTTCATCGTCCGGAACATTTAACCGGCACAGATTTGCGATATGCTTTACATCATTGACTGTAACGCTCATTTTTTCACCGCCTATCGAAAATCTATTCCAGGCAGGGCGTCAGGACCTGCCGGAACCAGTTTTACCAATTGATTATATCACAGGTCCACCGTTTAGAAAACCATTTTGCCCGGCTTTCCCTGTCTCCATGCCCCTTCCGGCCTCTTGACAAAAATTCCGGGAACAGGTAATGTATTCCTATAATATTACTATGTGTTAAAGGCACTGCGGTGTCCTGCAAGGAGGAAAAAAATCATGAAATTCACTACGGCCTGTATCCACGGAGGCGGCCCCAACGATGCCACAGGGGCTGTTTCTCCGGCTCTGTATCTCACATCCACCTTTGCCCATCCTGGACTGGGACAGTCCACCGGCTGGGCCTATACCCGGGAATCCAACCCCACCCACGCCAGACTGGAAAAAGTCCTGTCCACCCTGGAAGGGGGCACCGATGCCCTGTGCTTTTCCTCCGGCATGGCAGCCATCGATGCGGTGATGCGGCTTTTTGCCCCGGGGGATCACCTTATCACCGGCTTCGACCTGTACGGCGGGTCCTTCCGGCTGTTCCGGACCACCTATGAACCCCTGGGGCTTACCTTCACCCCCGTCCACACCAGCGACCTGAAGGCGGTGGAAGAAGCCATCACCCCGGCCACCCGGGGCATCTACCTGGAAACCCCCACCAATCCCACCATGGAGATCACCGATCTGGAAGCCCTCAGCGACCTGGCCCACCGGCACCAGCTGCTGGTAATCGTGGACAACACCTTCCTGTCCCCTTGCTTCCAGCGGCCCCTGACCCTGGGTGCGGACATCGTGGTCCACAGCGGCACCAAGTACCTGGCCGGCCACAACGATCTGCTGGCCGGTTTCGCCATCAGCCGGGAAGAGGAAGTGGCAGCCCGTCTCCGGACCATCTACAAGACCACCGGAGCCGTGCTCAGCGTCTTTGACGCCTGGCTCATGCTCCGGAGCCTGAAGACCCTGCCGGTGCGGATGAAGCAGCACCAGGAAAACGCCCTGTACCTGGCCCAGTGGCTGGAACAGCAGCCCCTGGTGGAAGAGGTGCTGTATCCCGGGCTGCCGGACCATCCGGGCTATGCCATCCAGAAAAAACAGGCCAACGGGTTCGGAGGGATGATTTCCTTCTATGTGAAATCCCCGGAAGCCGCCAAGACCATCCTGGAAAAGATCCGGCTGATCCAGTTCGCCGAAAGCCTGGGAGGCACCGAAAGCCTGCTCACCTATCCCATTACCCAGACCCATGCGGACCTGACCCCGGAAGAAGCAGAGGAGAAAGGCATCACCCACACCCTGCTCCGGTTCTCCGTAGGACTGGAAGACAAAGAAGACCTGCGGGACGACCTGGCCCAGGCATTCCATCAGTGCAAATAAGAAACAAGGCTGCTGCATGTCCAGTGCAACAGCCTTGTTTTTTATTTCTCCAACAGCCGGACCGCTTCGTCCCCCACTTCTTCCGTGGTGGCCGTTCCGCCCATATCCGGGGTCAGGACCTTCTTTTCCACCATCATCTCTTCGATGATATCAATCAGTTTCTTTCCCCAGTCCTTATGCCCGAAGAAATCCAGCATCTGGCTGGCGGACCAGATAGAAGCCAGGGGGTTGGCCTTGCCCTGACCGGCAATGTCCGGTGCACTGCCATGGATCGGTTCGAACATGGAGGGATACTTCCGTTCCGGGTTCAGGTTGGCCCCGGCTGCCAGGCCCATGCCGCCGGAAATGGCCGCCCCCAGGTCCGTCAGGATATCCCCGAACAGGTTGGAGCACACGATGATTCCGTACCGCTTGGGATCCTTCACCATGAACATGCTGGCCGCATCCACCAGGTAGGAATGGGTTTCCACATCGGGATATTCCTTCCCCACTTCGGCAAAGATCTGATCCCAGAACACCATGGAATAGTTCAGGGCATTCCCCTTGGAGATGCTGGTGAGGGATTTGTGTTCCTTCCGGGCCAGATCATAGGCATAGCGGATGATCCGTTCCGTGCCGAACCGGGAGAACACACTGTCCTGGATCACCACTTCCCGGGGGGTATCCTTGTACAGCCAGGCACCGGCGCCGGCATATTCCCCTTCGCTGTTTTCCCGGACGAAGACCATGTCGATGTCTTCCCGGTTCACTCCGGCCAGGGGGCAGGGAGCCCCTTTCAGCAGCTTCACCGGCCGCAGGTTCACATATTCATCGAAGCTCTTGCGGATCTTGATCAAAAGGCCCCGGAGAGAGATGTGGTCCGGCACCCCGGGATACCCCACAGCCCCCAGGTAGATGGCATCGAAACGGGACAATTGTTCGATACCGTCCTTCGGCATCATTTCCCCGTGTTCCAGGTAATACTGGCAGCCCCAGGGAAAATAGGTGAAGTCAAAGCCAAAGGACCCGTCCAGTTCCGCCGTCCGGTTCAATACCTTGATGCCTTCCGCCAGCACTTCCGGCCCGATGCCGTCTCCTCCGATTACCGCAATTTTGTAGATCTTCTTTTCCATTGCCGTTCCTTCTTTCTTCCAGATTCCAAAATCCCATGGACGGTCTTGCTCTTTCATGGTATTACTATACTATGGAAACGGTATTTTGTGAACTTTCTGTCATTCAGTCAGACTAGCGGAAAGTTTGGCAAATCCAAAAGAATGAGGAGGGTCATCCCATGTCCATTACCCCGGAGCAGATCCGGTACTTCATCACCGCCTGCCATTACATGAATTTCACCAAAGCCGCCGAAGAACTGCACCTGACCCAGCCCGGGCTCAGCAAAGCCATCCGGGAACTGGAAAGCCAGTGCGGGGCCGCCCTGTGGGAGCGGCATCACAACTCCCTGGCCCTGACCCCTGCCGGCCGGGTCTTCCTGGAACAGGCCCGGAAGTTCCAGGACCAGTATGAACAACTGGAAGCCACCGCCCGGTCCCTGGGATCCGGGGAAGCCCTGCTGCGGATCGGCCTGGTGCCCATGTGCGGCAACACTATTTTTCCCGGTCTCCACCGTGCTCTCCAGGAAGCCTGGCCTCAGCTGCGGATCATCACCACCGAAGCCACCGGCCCCATCCTGTATTCCCTGCTGGACCAGCAGGAAATCGACCTGGCCCTGTGCGTCACCAACCATCTGCCGGAGGCTCCCTACCACTGCCGGGTTTTGAAGGACAGCCGTCTCATGCTGTTCGTCCACAAGGACCATCCCCTGGCCACCCGGTCTTCCGTGGACCTGAAAGATCTGGAGGACGAACCCCTGGTGCTGTTTACCGACCAGTTCGGCCAGACCCGGTACCTGCGCCGGCTGTTCGCCGCCTGCCAGGTCCACCCCCGGATCCTCCACCAGACCTCCCAGGTATTCACCATCCTGGAATACATCCGCCACCAGGCCGCCCTGGGTTTTCTTTCTGAAGAATTTGCCCAGGACGAAAAGAACCTGGTGGCCATCCCCGTGAACCAGATTGCCACCGGCCACGTGAATTTCGTCTGGAACCGGGATCCGGACCAGTTCCCCGCCCTGAAGCGGTTTTTGGAGTTTGTGGAAAATAGGTGGCCCCGGTAGGGACAGCAGGACCTGTCTGCAGTCTCTAGTCAGCAGTCCACAGTGAGCTTTTTGATTTACATTGTAAATCAACTATATTATAATTTTGGCTGATTTATTTAATAGGTAATCAAAAAAAGGACCCGTTTCCCGGCAGGGGAACGGGTCCTTTCCTACGGCCGCTGACCGTGGACAGCTGACAGTTCTTTATTTCATTACCAGCTGGCTCAGATCTGCCACCTGGTTTACCTGCTTCTTCACCTGGTTCAGCAGGGCCAGACGGTTGTTCTTTACTTTTTCGTCCTTGTCCATGACCATCACCGCGTCGAAGAAGGCGTTGACGGGTGCGGCCAGTTCATCGTTGGCAGCCAGCAGGTCGGCGTACTTCCGGTCGGCAGCCAGAGGAGCGGTGGCAGCAGCCACTTTTTCCACAGCTTCGAAGAGGGCCTTTTCTGCGGCATCCTGGAAGAGGGCGGCATCCACAGGGGCTTCCACCACATTGTTCTTGCTGATGTTTTCCACCCGGGTGAAGGCCTGGATGCTGTCGGCGGCTTTATCCGTTTCCAGATAAGCAGCCAGGGCATCGGCCCGGACGAAGATGTCTGCCAGGTCGTCCAGTCCCGGAGCGGCCAGGACGGCATCCACCACGTCATACCGGACCCCTTTGTCCAGCAGCATGTTCTTGGCCCGCTGGGCGAAGAAGTCGGCCACTTCATCCAGCAGCTTGGCTTCGTTTTCCACTTCCACCGGCAGGTTCTTCAGGGTTTCCGCCAGTACGGCCCGGAGCGGGAAGTGGACTCCGCCGTCGGCCACGATGTTCAGGATGCCCAGAGCCTGACGGCGCAGGGCGTAGGGATCCTGGGACCCGGTGGGCGCCATGCCCCGGCTGAAGGTGGCCACAATGTTGTCCAGTTTGTCCGCCACAGCCAGAATCCGGCCTTCGTTGCTCTGGGGCAGTTCATCGCCGGCAAACCGGGGCATGTACTGTTCCCCGATGGCCTGGGCCACTTTCTCCCCTTCCTTGTCCAGGAGAGCATATTCCTTGCCCATGGTGCCCTGGAGTTCGGTGAATTCTGTTACCATGCCGGTGACCAGATCCGCCTTGGACAGGAGGGCAGCCCGTTCCACGGCCTTGGCATCCGCTTCCAGGCCGGTGGCTTTCACCAATACGTCGCACAGCTTCTGGAGCCGTTCCGTCTTGTCATACATATTCCCCAGGCCGTGCTGGAAGGCCACTTCGTGGAGTCCTTCCCGGTGCTGGGCCAGGGATTTCTTCCGGTCGTTGTCGAAGAAGAACACTGCATCGTCCAGACGGGCCCGGAGCACCCGTTCATTCCCGTGGGTCACGATGTCCAGATGTTCCTTGCCCCCGTTGCGGACGGTGATGAATTTTGGCATCAGTTTCCCATCCTTGTCGAACATGGGGAAGTACCGCTGATGATCCCGCATGGGGGTGATGATGGCGCAGTCCGGCAGACGCAGGTACTTGTCATCGATATGGCCGCACAGTGCCGTGGGATATTCCACCAGGAAGGTGACTTCTTCCAGCAGGTCCGGAGAAATGGCGGCTTTGCCTCCTTCGGCCACAGCCAGGTCTTCGATCTGTTTCCGGATGGTTTCCCGGCGTTTGTCCACGTCCACCATGACGAAGTTGTCTTCCATGGTCTTTTCGTAGGAAGCAGCGTCCGGGATGGTGATCAGATGGTTGCTCAGGAACCGGTGGCCCCGGGCTTCTCTGCCGCTCTTTACATCGTTGGCTTCCACCGGGATCACCTGGTCATCCAGGAGAGCCACCATCCAGCGGAAAGGACGGACGAACCCGAAATCATAGTCAGCCCACCGCATGGTTTTGGGGAAGTTCAGAGAATGGAGGATGTCATCCAGGATGGCCGGCAGCAGGTCGATGGTCTTTTTGCCTTCCAGATGCTTCACGGCATACACATAGCCGTCCTTCTGGACCAGGTCCTTTACATCCACACCCTGGCCCCGGGCAAATCCCTGGGCGGCACGGGTGGGGTTCCCTTCCTTGTCAAAGGCAATCTTCAGGGACGGCCCCTTGCTTTCCACATTGGAGTCTTCCTGTTTTTCCGCTACCCCTTCCGCCAGGAAAGCCATCCGGCGGGGAGTCCCGTACACTTTCACCGTGCTGAAGGGGATCCGGGCTTCGGCCAGTTTCTTCCCGGCCAGTTCCTTGTATTCCTTCAGGATGCCGGGCATGTATTGGGCCGGCATTTCTTCCGTTCCGATTTCATATAATAAATTTGCCATATCCATTACCCTCTCTTCAGCATGGGGAATCCCAGTTTTTCCCGTTGTTCCACATAGGCCGCCGCACACAGCCGAGCCAGTGCCCGCACCCGGGAAATGTAGTTGGTCCGTTCGCTGACGCTGATGGCGCCCCGGGCATCCAGCAGATTGAAGGTGTGGGAGCATTTCAGCACATAGTCATAAGCCGGACGGATGTTGCCGGTGAGGATGACCCGTTTGGCTTCCTTTTCGTACTTGTCGAACAGGTCGAACAGCAGGTCGATGTCGGCGATGTCAAAGCTGTACCGGGACTGTTCCACTTCGTTGGTGTGGAACACATCCCCGTAGGTCACATCCCCCACCCACTGGAGGTCGTAGACGTTTTCCACCCCCTGGATGTACATGGCCAGCCGTTCCAGGCCATACGTGATTTCCACAGCCACCGGTTTGATGTCGATGGAACCCACCTGCTGGAAATAGGTGAACTGGGTGATTTCCATCCCGTCCAGCCAAACTTCCCAGCCCATACCCCAGGCCCCCAGGGTGGGAGATTCCCAGTTGTCTTCCACGAACCGGATATCATGTTCTTCCGGATGGATGCCCAGTTCCCGCAGGCTTTCCAAGTACAGTTCTTGGATGTTGCTGGGGGACGGCTGCATGATCACCTGGAACTGGTGATGCTGATACAGACGGTTGGGGTTGTCCCCGTACCGGCCGTCAGCAGGACGGCGGGAAGGTTCCACATAGCACACGTTCCAGGGTTCCGGCCCCAGTACCCGCAGGAAGGTGGACGGGTTCATGGTCCCGGCGCCCTTTTCCACGTCATAAGGCTGAGCCATGATGCAGCCCTGGTTGGCCCAGTACTTCTGCAGGTTCAAAATGATGGTCTGAAAATCCATTTTCTCTCCTCCTATACAAAAACTCCCGTCTCTGTAATATAGACAGGATACTCTACATTACAGGGACGGGAGGTTGTTCCGCGGTTCCACCCTGTTTGCCGCCCGAAAGCGGCCTCTCTTGTGAAGCGAACGCTCAGGGATGCCAACCCCCTCATTGCGTATTACAGAGGAACTATAACAAATCAGGCGGAACTTGTCAAGTTCCGCCTGGATTTTTCAGTTGGTGGGCCCACAAGGATTCGAACCTTGGACCAACCGGTTATGAGCCGGGGGCTCTACCGCTGAGCTATAGGCCCACGCTAAAATTATAAACCAGAAAAGGAAATTCTGTCAATTATTCCAGGAATTCCTTCAGGGGTTTGCTCCGCTTGGGGCTCCGCAGTTTCCGCAGGGCCTTGGCTTCGATCTGCCGGATCCGTTCCCGGGTGACTCCGAAATACTGGCCCACTTCTTCCAGGGTACGGGTACGGCCGTCCATCAGGCCGAACCGCAGTTCCAGCACTCTCCGTTCCCGGGCGCTGAGATGTTCCTGGAGCACCTTGCCCAGCTGTTCCTGGAGCAGGGTGTAGGAAGCGGCATCCGCCGGAGACGGGGCTTCCTGGTCTTCGATGAAGTCTCCCAGATGGGAATCTTCTTCTTCCCCGATAGGAGTTTCCAGGGAAACCGGTTCCTGGGCGATTTTCTGGATCTCCCGGACCCGTTCCACAGGCACATCCATTTCCTTGGCGATTTCTTCCGGAGTCGGTTCCCGTCCCAGTTCCTGGAGCAGCTGCCGGGATACCCGGACCAGCTTGTTGATGGTTTCCACCATATGCACCGGGATCCGGATGGTCCGGGCCTGGTCGGCAATGGCACGGGTAATGGCCTGCCGGATCCACCAGGTGGCGTAGGTACTGAATTTGAAGCCCTTGTTGTAGTCGAACTTTTCGACGGCCTTGATCAGCCCCAGGTTCCCTTCCTGGATCAGATCCAGGAACAGCATGCCACGGCCCACATACCGTTTGGCAATGCTGACCACCAGCCGGAGGTTGGCTTCGGACAGGCATTTCTTGGCGTTGTCCCCGCAGAATTCCATCCGGTGGAGGAGACGGCTGAAGCGTTTTTTGGCTTCTTCGATCTTGCTCTTGGTTTCCTCATCCACTTTCTGGTGGAGGGCTTTGTCGTCGATCACGGCAAACAGTTCCTGGAGAGTCCCCAGGGTGCTTTCCTCGGCTTCTTCCGCCGGATCGTCCGGGTGGACGGACTTCACCGTATGGGCCACCTTGTATTTGTTTTCCTGGAGCAGCCGGTTCAGCCGCTTCTTTTCGTCCATGGTGAAAGCCTTCACCAGGTTCTGGTAGTCTTCCGTATCCAGGATGTGATCCGTATTGGACAGAAGCTGGGCCTTCCGGTAGGTCAGGGAAACGCTCCGGTTGTCCACCCAGATGCCTTCTCTGGTGAGCAGTTCATTGGCCTCGTCCAGCAGCTTGCCGATGGACAGCCGTTTGTTCACCGGCGGGAATTCCCCGTCCGGCTTGTCCCCTTTCAGGATGACTTTGGCCTGGTTGCCTTTGTCGGCCCGTTTGGCCAGTTTGATTTCATCATCCCCGGCCAAAAGAGGCACCCGGCCGATTTCCTTCAGATACATGCGGACCGGGTCATCCACAATGACCCCTTCCGGAACGGACAGGTTGGCCAGTTCCGATTCGTCCACTTTCAGTTCGTCTTCATCGATGGTTTCCGGTTCCTCATCTTCGGCTCCGTCATCCACCACTTCAATGTTCTTTTCAGCCAGTTTGGAATAGATGGCATCCATCTCATCTACAGAGACGGTGTCTTCGTTCTGCAGCCGGTCCTGGATTTCCTTGTAGGTGAGAACGCCGTGATTCTTTTTGGCCAGCGCTTCGAATTCCGCCAGGTATTCCGCCGCGGTTTTGGGTTTGTCTTTCTTGCCTGCCTTGCTTCTGGTTTTCGTTCCTGAACCCGCCTTTCCCGTGGTTTTTGCCGCCTTCTTCTTTCTGGGAGCAGCCTTGGCTTTCCCCACTGCCGTGGGCTGGGCCTCACTCTGTCCTTTCTCTGCTGCCGTGGCAGTCAGCTGCGGCTCCAATTCTTTCTTTTCTTTTTCAGTCATTGGGGCGTTCCCTCCTTTCTTTCAAATGAGAAAAATCTGCATTTCCCGGCTTCATACCGGTTTTGTCAATTTTCCTATCTCCAATTTTATTCGCCGACATTCTTCTAATTCCTGCAAAAATTTTTCATTTCCCTCTTTTTCATATTTTTCCGCCAGTTGGCTGTGTTTTTCATATTCCCGGTCCAGGGCTGCAATCTGCAGCCGCCGGAGGCAGTCCTCCAGGATGGAGGGCAGGGTGCCCTTTTCCACATTGAGGCTCAGGATCCCCGTCAGTTCTGCCGCTCCCTCTTCTTCCAGATGGGGGAACAGGTCCCGGGGATCCCGGTAGGTCCCTTCCTGGACCATCCGGAGGAAGGTGGTGAAAATGGCCTGCCGGGCCGGGGTGGTGAAGGATTCCAGATGGGCGATGCCCTCCTGGCCCGGACGGGGCGGGATTCCTTCCAGGAAAGCCCGGAGCACCAGCCGTTCCGCCTGTTCCGTAGGGCTGGTCACCTTCACCTGCCGCTGGGTGAGCCATTCCGGATTGTAGCTCCGGCCCCCGAACTGACCCTGGGTCAGCTTCCGGTATTCGCTCTGGATCAGCCCTTCGTCAATGGCCAGCCGCCGGGACAGATCCCGTATCCGTTCCCCCACTTCCACGTCGCTCTGGCAGTCCCGGAACAGGGGCAGCACTTTGGCCACCGCTTCCACTTTGCCTCCCAGGGTCTCCAGATCACATTCTCCCAGCACCGTATCCATCTGGTAGTCCATGCCCGGTTTAGCATTCTTCAGCAGTTCCTCGAAGGCTTCCCTGCCTTCCTTTCGGATGAATTCGTCCGGATCCTTCCCGTCGGTCACATGCATCACCCGGCATTTGAGCCCGGCCTGGAGGGCCAGGGGAATGGCCCGCATGGCCGCCGCCCGTCCGGCCCGGTCGCTGTCGAAACAGAAGACCACTTCCGGGGTGAGCCGCTTCAACAGGGCCGCCTGATGGTCCGTAAAAGCCGTACCCATGGAGGCCACCGCCCAGTCGATGCCGGCGGCATGGAGGCTGATGGCGTCCATGTGTCCTTCCACGATCAGGGCCTGCTGCCGTTTCCGGATGGGGCCGGAAGCCCGATCCAGGCCGAACAGCAGATTTCCCTTGTGGAACCAGGGGGTTTCCGGGGTGTTCATGTACTTGGCCGGGGAGGCGTCCTTGTCCAGGATCCGGCCGGTAAAGCCTACCACCCGGCCCCGGGGATCCCGGATGGGAATCATTACCCGGGCCCGGAATTTATCGTAGACTCCGGTGCCCCGCTGCCTGGGACTGACCAGCCCCGCCTTCAGCAGCACGGCTTCCGTCACCCCCCGTTTTTCCAGGGCGGTGGAAAGAGTCTGGAAATCCGGCGGGGCCAGCCCCAGGCCGAAGGACTCGATAATGTCCTTCCCGATGCCCCGGCCGGCCAGGTACTGGATCCCCCGCTCCCCGTACCGGGTGTTCACCAGACAGGAGTGGAAGAACCGGGAAGCCAGGTCGTTGGCGGCCAGCACTTCTTTCGTTTCCTTTTCCCGGGCGATTTCCCGGGCGGATTTGGCCCGTTCCGGCACCGGGATCCCGTACTTCTCCGCCAGCTGCTTCAGGGCTTCCGGGAAGGTCAGATTGTCCCGCTTCATCACATAGGAGAACACATCTCCCCCGGCCCCGCAGCCGAAGCAGTGGAACAGCCCCCGGGCCGGATCCACCTTGAAGGAAGGAGTCTTTTCCCCATGGAAGGGACAGCAGCCCCAGTACTGGGTGCCACGGCGCTTCAGGTTCACCGTTTCGGAAACGATGGCCAGGATATCCGCGGCCTGCCGCACCTGCTCTTTGAAATTGGTCATTTTTTCTTTCAGTTCATCCATGGGATCCTTCCTTCTTCACTCCTGCAGTACTGTATGTATTCGACAAAAAAGAGGAAATTCCTGCTAATACAGAAATTTCCTCTTGACAAAATCCCTTTTCAGGATTCGTAGTCAAAACGTTTCCGGAGATATTCCAGGATCAGGCTGGCGGTTTCCTCAATGGCCCGGTTGGACACGTTGATGATCATGCAGTGGAGCTGCTGCATAATGGCCCGGGCGTATTCCAGTTCCTCCTGGATCCGGTGGATGTCCGCATAGTTGGCCCCGTCAGTGAGCCCCATGGCCTTGAGCCGGGCACAGCGGATCTCGTTGAGCTTGTAGGGGTCGATCAAAAGACCGATGATCCGGCTGGAAGGCACCTTGAACAGTTCCTCAGGAGGCGGGATCTCCGGCACCAGAGGCACGTTGGCCACCTTCAGCTGCTTGTTGGCCAGGTACATGGAAAGAGGGGTCTTGGAAGTCCGGGACACCCCGATGATCACCAGGTCCGCCTTGGCCAGTCCCCAGGGGTTCTTCCCGTCATCGTACTTGATGGCAAATTCCACCGCCGCCACCCGTTTGAAGTATTCATGGTCCAGGGCATGGATCAGGCCGGGCTGGTTCTTGGGCAGGAGCCCGGAGGTCTTCTCGATGGCCTTCAGCACAGGACCCAGGATGTCCACCACTTCCACATCCAGTTCAATGGCCTTCTGGGCCACTGCCTTCCGCATTTCCGGGGACACGATGGTGTAGCACACAATGGCATTCTGTTCCTTGGCTTCCGTGAGGATCTTGTCGATCTGCTCCACGCTCTTTACGTAGGGCACCCGGATGATATCGAATTTCTCCTGGACAAACTGGCTGGTGGTGGCTTTCACCACGGATTCCGAAGTTTCTCCGATGGAGTCAGAGATGGCATAGATGATCGGTGCTTTAGCTATGATAATTCCCTCCCTTTCCTTCCGCCAGCTCCACCAGGAGCCGGGTAAAGTTGGTCTTGGTCACCCGTCCCAGGACTTTCAGCCGCCGGGGATCCTCATCCAGAGGCCGGACCACCGGCAGGCAGTCGATTTCGTGGTCCATAAGCCGCCGGGCTGCCGAAGCCGCCGGTTCCTCCGGCTTGGCCGTGACGATTTTGCTCAGCGGTGTCATCACCATGGCCACCGGCAGCTGGTGCAGGTCGGACCCGGGGTTGAGGGCCGCCTTCAGCAGGTCCTTCCGGGACACCACCCCGTGGAGCAGTCCTTCCGGCCCTTCTACCACGAATACGGTGCCCACGTCTTCCAGGAACATGGTGATGGCGGCATCATAGGCACTTTTTTCGCTGCTCACCACAATGGGAACGGATTTGATGTCTTCCACGGTAACGGAAGACAGTTCCTCCTGGAGGAGCCCCAGGGTGTTCTTGCCAGTGTAGTAGTACCCCACCCGGGGCCGGGCATCCAGGATGCCGCTCATGGTCAGGATGGCCAGGTCGGACCGGAGGGCCGCCCGGCTGAGCCCCAGTTCCCGGGCAATGGTTTCCCCGGCCACCGGGCCCTCCTGCCGTACGATTTCCGCAATTTTCCGCTGTCTAGCACTGAGAGGAATGGGACTCATCTCCTTTCCCTTGGATTCAGTCTCATTATAGAAGAAAAAGCAACAGGGTGCAAGAAGAGGGTGTGAAAGAATTCACACCCCTCTTTTTATTACCAGGCCAGTTCTTCCTCGTGGAGGTTCCGGCCCCGTCCGGTGAGTTTGTCCAGGATCAGCCGCTGTTCCACCTGGGCCACCATCTTTTTGGTGAATTTCACCGCATCCGGGTTTACGGACATACTGTCGATGCCGCTCTGGACCAGGAAGGCGGCGAATTCCGGATAGACGCTGGCAGCCTGGCCGCACAGGGACACGGTCTTCCCATCCCGGTGGGCCACATCGATGAGATGGCGGATGGCCCGTTTCACCGCCAGATTCCGTTCATCGAACAGGTGGGAGATCACATCGTTGTCCCGGTCGCAGCCCAGGGTCAGCATGGTCAGGTCGTTGGACCCGATGGAATAGCCGTCCACGAACTGGTTGAACTGATCCGCCAGGATGATGTTGGCCGGGATCTCCGCCATGAGCCATACCTTGAAGTCCGGCCCTCTGTGGAGTCCTTCTTCCGCCATGATTTCCACCACTTTCCGGGCTTCGTCCACGGTGCGGCAGAAGGGGATCATCACGTTCAGGTTCTTCAGCCCGTATTCTTCCCGGACTTTCCGGACTGCGGCGATTTCCAGCCGGAAGGCGGCGGTGTATTTGGGATCATAGTACCGGGAGGCTCCTCTCCAGCCCAGAAGAGCGCTGGGTTCGTGGGGTTCGAAGGCTTCCCCGCCTTTCAGATCCCGGTATTCGCTGGATTTGAAATCACTGAACCGGAGAGTCACCGGCCGGGGTGCCATGGCGGCGCAGACTTTCCGGAACCCGTCAGCCAGGGCATCCACCACTTTTTCCGGATGGCCGGACTGGATCAGATACAGGGGATGTTCATGGATGTAGGTGGTCCAGATGAATTCTTCCCGCATGAGGCCGATGCCGTCACAGGGCAGGCTGCTGTATTTTTCCGCCAGGGCCGGGTCACCCAGGTTCATGTAAATCTTGGTGCCGGTGACCGGGAAGGTTTCCTGGGCCACGATCTGGGTCTGGGGTGCTGCGGCAGCTGCCGCTTTCTTCACCTGGAGGTTGCCGGCGAACACCACCCCGTTGGAGGCGTCCACGGTAATCTCATCTCCGGTGTGGAGCAGGCTGGTGGCTGCGGTGCCCCGGCTCTTGGTGCCCACGATGCAGGGGATGCCCAGTTCCCGGGAAACGATGGAAGCATGACAGGTCATGCCGCCGCTGTCGGTGACAATGGCCTGGGCCTTCTTCATGGCCGGCACCCAGTCCGGCGCGGTCATTTCCGTGACCAGGATCTCCCCGTCCTTGAATTCATCGATATCGGAGGGGTCCTTGATTACATGGACTTTGCCGTAGCCCATGCCCGGGCTGGCCGGCAGGCCTTTCACCAGTACCTTGGCGCTCTTGGTATCCTGTTCTTCCATTTTTTCCGCCGCCTTCTTTTCCTTGTTTCTCCGGGACCATACGGTTTCCGGACGGGCCTGGAGGATCCAGATCTTCCCGTCCCGTTCGTCGATGCCCCATTCCATATCCATGTAGCAGCCGTAATGGGCTTCGATTTTCTTGGCGTATCCGGCCAGTTCCAGGATCTGCTGGTTGGTCAGGGTCTGGCGTTTCCGGTCGGCTTCCGGCACCGGCACTTCTTCCGTATCCCCGCCCTTCTTCCGGACCAGCATCACATCCTGTTCGTTGACGGTAGCGGACAGGATCTTCATGTCATCCTTGGATACGATGTAGGTATCCGGGGTGACGATGCCCCCTACCACATATTCGCCCAGGCCCCAGGCTCCTTCGATCATGATGTTTTTGTCGTCCCCGTTGGCCACGTTCACCGTGAACATGACCCCGGCGGCCTTGGAGAACACCATCATCTGGATTACGGCAGAAAGGGCCAGAGACAGATGGTCATAACCCTGTTTTTCCCGGTAGTACACCGCCCGGTCCGTAAAGCAGGAAGCGTAACATTCCTTCACCTTGGCGATGACGCTGTCGGCTCCCTGGACGTTCAGATAGGTATCCTGCTGGCCGGCGAAACTGGCGTCGGGCAAGTCTTCTGCAGTGGCACTGGAGCGGACGGCCACATAGGGCTGGGCTTCCCCCACCTTGGCCGCCAGTTCCCCGTAGGCTTCCCGGATGGCATCCTGGAGATCCTGGGGCATTTCCTGTTCCATGATGGCGGCCCGGAGCTGACCGCACACGGTGCTCAGCTGTTCATTGTCCTCCACATCGGTGAGGCTGGCCAGCAGGCTGCGCATTTTTTCTTCCAGGCCGGTTGCTTTGATGAAGTACCGGTAGGCGTAGGCGGTTGTGGCAAATCCGTAGGGAACCGGCACATCAGTCTTGGAGGTCATTTCCCCCAGAGACGAAGATTTGCCCCCTACAATGTCCACATCTTTCCGTTCCAGCTGTTCGAACCACAACAGGTATGCTTTGGATTTATCCATAATATCGCTCCTTTACTCTACGCTATTGGCGGTTATATCCTCGATATAGTGTATACTATATCACTATGATGCGGCATAATCAAGAGAAAAAATAGGAGGCCTGCTGCCAATGCAGCAGACCCCGGTCAGCGGTCAGCCGTCAACAGTCAACGGCCCAAGGAAGCCAGCACCGCTGGCTTTGAAATGTTATTTTGTTTCTCCCGGCGCTTCCGTGTGGGCGAAAGCCTTGCCCACTGCGCGCTCCGCCACCAGATAGGTGTGGTTCACCGGATCCAGCACCAGGGGACGGAGTTTGGCCGGGTCGATTTTCCCGTCGGTGAGGATGCTTTCGTCAGCGCTTACGTTGAGGATCTCGCCTACCAGCCGCTCGTTTTCCTCATCATAGCTCTTTACCCGGCATTCCAGTACCATGGGCAGTTCCGCAATGATGGGGGCATTCACCCGGCTGGATTTCTCCACATGGAATCCGGCCCGGGCCACTTTGTCCGGTACCTTGTTCCCGGAAACCAGTCCCAGGTAATCGCAGGCCGCCAGCTGGTCTTCCGTGGCCATGCTCACGGTGAAGGCTCCTGTTTTCTTCAGGTTGGCCACGGTTTTGTGGGTCCGGGCCAGGCAGAAGGAAATCTCCGTATCATTGCTGATGCCGCCCCAGGCCGCATTCATCACATCCGGCACACCCTGTTCATCATAGGTCCCGATCATGTACACCGGCTGAGGATAGGTCAGGGGCTTTGCGCCAAAATCTTTCCGCATGGATATCACACTCCTTTGGTTCCATTATACCATAACTGTCACTTTTTCCGGCACAGCAGCCAGAGGAAGTAGGGGGCCCCGAACAGAGCTGTAATGATCCCCACCCGGATCTCTCCCCCCGGCAGGAGCAGCCGGCCCAGGCTGTCGCAGAACACCAGGAACAGACCCCCGCCCAGGGCGCTGAGCGGCAGCAGGGTCCGATGGTCCGGTCCGGCCAGCAGCCGGAGGCAGTGAGGCACCAGGAGCCCCACAAAACCGATGTTCCCTCCGGCGCATACCCCAAGTCCCATCAGAAGGGCCAGCCACCCCAGCAGCAGTTTCCGCCAGAAGGGGGCATCCATTCCCAGGGACAGGGCCTGTTCCTCGCCCAGGCTCAGCACATTCAGCTGCCGGCCCCAAAGGCACAGGACGGCCAGCACCCCTACCAGCACCGGCAGCAGCAGCTTCACCTGGAGCCAGGTGCCCACTCCCAGGTTCCCCAGGGTCCAGAAAAAGTACTGGCGCATAACGGCGTCCGGGGCAAAGCTGAGAAGGCCGGCGGTCAGGGCCCCGCAGAGCAGGCTCACCGCCACCCCGGACAGGAGCAGCTTCACCCGGTCATGGCTCCGGCTGCCCAGGAGCCCCACCAGAAAGGAGGCCAGGGCCGCCCCGGCAAAGGCCCCCAGGGGCAGGAACCAGTAGCTTTTCTGGGGCAGCCCGGTGAGCAGCATCACCACCGCCCCCAGGGAAGCCCCGCCGGTGACCCCCAGGATCCCCGGATCCGCCAGGGGATTCCCGAAGATGCCCTGGAGGACCGTGCCGGAAGCCCCCAGAGCCGCTCCCGTACCCAGGCCCAGCAGCAGCCGGGGCAGCCGGAGATTCCACAGCACATTTACTTCCAAAGGGCTCCATCCTCCCTGGAACAGCCCCAGGGGAGACACGGGCACCTGGCCGCTGAACAGGGACAGGAGGCACACCGGAACCAGCAGCAGTCCCAGCAGCCTGGCCCAGGCTTTTCCTTTCATGTCTTTCTCCTTTCTCACAAACAAAAAAGACGTTCCCCAAAGGGAGCGTCTGTCTTTTATATAATGCAGTTCCATCCTCACGAGTGCATGGCCCATAGGGGATTCCCACGTATTGACCTGGTAGCGCCAACGAGAATCGAACTCGTGATTTCGCCTTGAGAGGGCGACGTCTTAGCCGCTTGACCATGGCGCCAAGATAAAAAAATGGCTCCGGGACTAGGGCTCGAACCCAGACTAGAAGATCCAGAATCTCCTGTGCTACCATTACACCATCCCGGAAGAAAGCTTACTCAATTATTATAGCATACCCAAAAGAAATTGCAAGGATTTTTTCCAAAATGCCAAAAGAAAAACCACCGCTTTCGCAGTGGCCGGTTTCTGGATAAAAAAATGGCTCCGGGACTAGGGCTCGAACCCAGACTAGAAGATCCAGAATCTCCTGTGCTACCATTACACCATCCCGGAGTAACTCTCTTTGCTCTCTCAAAGAGTACTTTCTTAGTATACGACGGAGGGCAAAAAAATGCAAGGGATTTTTTTACTTTTTCCTAAAAAAAAGTAGGAAAATCAAAAGTTTTTAACATGGAAACTAAAAACTTTTGATTTTCCCGTATTTTTTATATTCAATCTGAAAAACTTTCAGTCCAGGATCTTTTCCGGCCGGAAATCCAGGTAGTCTCCGGAGACCAGCCGGTACCGGATGCCTTTATGGAGCCCCAGGATACTGTCCTGGAACTGGGCTTCTCCGTGACAGTGGGCATAGATCACCTGTTCCGCTCCGTATTTCTCCGCCATCCGGGTAAAGATGCTCTCCTCTTCCAGGATATTGGTGGGAGGATAGTGGAGGAACACCAGGAACTTCCGGTACCCCGCGTCCTGGGCTTTCCGGAAGGAATCCTCCAGACGGATGGCTTCCCGGCGGACCAGTTTTTGAGCGTGTTTTTCCGCCTCCTGGTCCCAGCTGAGCACTTCTCCGGTAAACCGGTTGATCAGAAAGGGTCCCTCAAAGGTGAATCCCTTGGTCCCCACCAGGGCATAGTCCCGGTAGGCTGCGAAATTGTTCTGGAGGAAGAAGAGTTTTCCGGCATACTCCTGGTTCAGGGCGTCGGTTTTCTGAGCTTCCCAGAACATGTCATGGTTCCCCCGGATCAGGATCTTCCGTCCCGGCAGATTGGCAATGAAGTCCAGGTCCTCCCGGCACTGGTACAGCTTCCGTCCCCAGGAATGATCCCCTACCAGCACCAGGGTATCCCCCGGCTGCACCAGTTCCTGGCAGTTCTTCCAGATTTTTTCCTCGTGGCGGACCCAGACGGGCCCCATGGCATCCATGGATTTCTCCGGCCGCTGAAAGGCCAGATGGAGATCTCCCAAGGCATAAAGTGCCATCTGATCCACCTCCTTTTCCCCTATTGTACTCTATTTGTCCGGAGGGTTCCAGATGGATAAAAAGAGGGTACCGCCTATGGCCGCAGTACCCTCTCTGATCATTTCAGCGCAACCAGTTCATATGCTCTGGTCCCCAGTCCGATCTTTTCTCCGTGTTCCAGGGTGGTGGCCCAGTCCACCCGGGGATTGCTGTCCAGGAAGTGGTCGTGGTGGCATTCCCAGTCCTTCTGGGCCAAGTGGTCCGCCAGCTGGCTGTTGGGCAGGGGCTGGGCCTTCTGACAGGCATCGGCACAGGCCTGATCCAGGGCAATGGGGTCAAAGGACGCAAACATGCCGATATTGGGCAGGATGGGTGCGTCGTTTTCCCCGTGGCAGTCACAGTTGGGAGAAATATCCATCACCATGTTGATATAGAAGCAGGGACGGCCATGGACCACGGCCAGGGCATATTCCGCCATTTTCCGGTCCAGCAGCTCATTGGCATCCCACTGGACGCTCTGGATGGCGTCGAACCCGCAGGCCCCGATGCAGCGGCCGCATCCGGCACATTTTTCCTCATCGATGTGAGCCTTGTGATTGATATAGGAAATGGCATCGCTGCCGCATTCTTTGGCACACCGGCCGCAGCCCCGGCACAGTTCTTCATCCACCTTGGGCTTGCCGGAGGAATGCTGTTCCATTTTCCCGGCCCGGCTGCCGCAGCCCATGCCCACGTTCTTTACCGCACCGCCGAAGCCGGTGGCTTCATGGCCCTTGAAATGGGCCAGGCTGATGAATACATCCGCATCCATAATGGCCCGGCCGATTTTGGCTTTTTGGATGTATTCCCCGCCGGGAACCGGCACTTCCACTTCATCCGTGCCCCGGAGGCCATCCCCGATGATCACCTGACAGCCGGTGGTAATGGTGTTGTACCCGTTGATGGCGGCACAGTCCAGATGGTCCAGGGCATTTTTCCGGCTGCCGGGATACAGGGTGTTGCAGTCGGTGAGGAAGGGTTTGCCGCCCCATTCCTTCACCAGGTCCGCCACCGCCTTTACATACTGGGGCCGGATGGTGGCCAGGTTCCCCAGTTCCCCGAAATGCATCTTGATGGCGGTGAATTTCCCCTGGAAGTCAATGTCTCCCATATGGGCTGCCCTGCACAGCCGCTGGAGCTTCTCCAGTGCACTGGTGCCCACCGGACACCGGAAATCCGTAAAATACACTTTTGCCTTTTCCATGTTTCCACTCCCCTTGCTGGATAACCGGGAGCACTCCCGCTATCCGCTGTTTTCCAAAAAGCCGGGCTGGTCCCTCTCGGATTCCGCACAACCTGCAGGTTCCAGTCCGGTCTTTTTCAGTGATGGTATTTTTCTTTCCGCATGATCTTGAAGGCCCGGTAGATCTGCTCCAAAAGCAGGATCCGGATCATCTGATGGGTGAAGGTCAGCGGTGAGAAGCTCCACCGGAAATCCGCCCGTTTCCGCAGGGCGTCGGTGTAGCCAAACGGACCTCCGATCACAAAGGTCAGATGGCTCACCCCCTCCACCATCCACTGTTCCATTTTTTCCGCCAGCTGGGGGGAAGAGATTTCCTTCCCCGTAAGATCCAGCAGGATGACGAAACTGTGTTCCGGGATCAGCTTCAGGATCCGGTCCGTTTCCCGGGCCAGCACCTGTTCCTTCACCGCCGGGGACGGATCATCGGGCATCTTCTCTTCGTTGATGCACCGGGTTTCCAGCTGGCAGTAAGCGCCCAGCCGCTTGGTGAATTCCTGTTCCGCCTCCCGGAGGTACTTTTCCTTCAGTTTGCCTGCGCAGGCCAGGGTGATCCTGATCATTGCTGGCTGCTCTGCTGGGGCATTTCCGTAAGAGTGACGGTCTTGTTCACTTCTTCATCTCCCCGGAGGATGGTCACCGGCACCTGCTGTCCCACCTGACATTTGCCCAGGGCATCCCGGAGATCGGCTACAGAAGCCACTTTAGTACCGTTGAACTTAACGATAATATCGTTTGGACGAATGCCTCCACGGTATGCAGGACCGTCTTGAAACATCTTTACGACGAACAGCCCTCCTCTCAGGTCCAGATCGATGCCCAGCCGTTTGGCCAGGGTCTGATCCAGCAGGCTGACCCCCAGATAAGGCCGGACCACCCGTCCTTTTTCCGCCAGTTCCTTCAGGATGGGCTTGGCCTCGTTGATGGGAATGGCAAAACCAATGCCTTCCACCCCGGAAGCGGCAATCTTGGCACTGTTGATGCCGATCACCTGACCGTCCGCGTTCACCAGGGCCCCGCCGGAATTCCCCGGGTTGATGGCCGCATCGGTCTGGATCAGCCGGAACCGCCGTTCACCCATGTCCAGGGACCGGTTCAGGGCGCTGATCACCCCGGCGGTGACACTGCCCCGGAATTCCATGCCCAGGGGGTTCCCGATGGCAATGGCCGGTTCCCCCACCATCAGAGAATCAGAATCCCCGAATTCCGCCACCGGCAGTTCCTCATCTGCATCGATTTTCACTACCGCCAGATCCGTATTGGGGTCGGTGCCCAGCACTTTTCCGTTATAGGTCTTTCCGTCAGGCAGGCTCACCACGATTTCCTGGGCACCGGCCACCACATGGTTGTTGGTGGCGATGAGCCCGTCCTTGCTGTAGATCACCCCGGAACCGCTGCCCTGTTCCACCAGCTGGGTCCGGTTGAAGTAATCCCGTACCAGGGCCTTGTTGGTGATACCCACTACAGCCGGGCCCACCTTCTTGGCGGCCTGGACAATGGGGGTGTTCCGGGCGGCGCTCATATTGGCTTCCGCCTTTTTGGTCTGCTGTTCCTGGGTCAGGGCCGGCTTGTTTTCCGTTTTGGCAGCCGTCTTGTTGCTGGCCAGGCCGCAGCCGGCGGTGAGGAAGCTGGCGCTTAAGGAAAGAGCCACCAGGGTGCTCAGGGTTTTCTTGGTAATGGTATGTTTCATGGTTTTACTCCTTTTCAGCGGACATTGCTGACCATTTCCTGCTGCTGTGCCACATACAGCTGGATTTCCCGGGTCCGGGGACAGTCCTCCAGAACTTCCCGTACGGTCCGGTAGGCAACATCCGGCGTATTGTTCTTTTCACTGAGATGGGCCAGGATCACTTCCGAAGGAGGGTCTTCCAGGGAAGTGAGGAACTGGCCTGCCGTCCGGTTGGACAGATGGCCTTCCCGGCCCAGGATCCGGTTCTGGAGGGCCACCGGGTAAGGCCCGTTCCGGAGCATGGACTCATCATGGTTGGCTTCCAGGACCATGACGGAAGCCCCTTCCGCCGCCTGTTCCACTGCTTTCGTGATGATTCCGCAGTCCGTCAGGTAGGTGCATTTCTCATCTCCGTTGAAGATGGCATATCCTACCGGATCCACTGCATCGTGAGGGATCCGGAACGGTTCGATCCGCAGGTTCCCCATGGTGCAGCTCCGGGGAATCACCCGTACCTGAGGCCGGGGCAGCTGGCGCCGGACAGGCAGCTGGGCCCAGGTCCGCTCGTTGGCAAACACCGGAACGGAGCTGTAGTGCCGGGCGAATACATCCAGTCCGGCCACATGGTCCCTGTGTTCATGGGTCAGGAACACCCCGCTGAGATCTTCCGGTTCCAGTCCACAGCGCTTCAGGCCCTGGACGATCCGCCGGCAGGAAATCCCCGCATCGATCAGGATGGCCGTCTGACCGGCACGGATCAGGGTAGAATTCCCCTTGCTGCCGCTGGCCAGCACGTCCACTTCAAAATTGGTTAAGGTCATGGGATAACACCGTTCCATACAAAAATGTCGGGGCAGCTGTTCCCACCCCGCTATTATACTTATTATTATAGCAAAAACCGGGAAAGAAATGTAAAAAAACACCGAACTCTCCGAGTCCGGCATTTTTTCTTCAGGTTCAGTTTTTCTGGCTCTGACAGTCTGCGCACAGCCCGTAGAAGTAGAACTGATGGCCCTGTACCGTAAAGCCTGTTTCCTTGGCCACCTTATCTTCGATGGCTTTGGCGTCCAGATGGGGCACATCACAGACTTTGCCGCATTTCATGCAGCGGATGTGGGGATGTTCCATCACATTGGCATCGTAGCGGAAGCTGTCTTCCCCGGTGTTCAGCACCTGGATGATATGCAGCTTGCTGAAGATCTCCACGGATTTGTACACCGTGGCAAAACTCATGGTGGGGTATTTTTCCTTCACCTTGTTGTAGATCATTTCCGCTGTAGGATGTTCCGTTGTATGGGCCAGCATGTCATAAACAGCCAGTCTCTGAGGGGTCACCTTGCATCCGTTGTCCCGGAGCAGTTTGGCCAGTTCAGCAGCAGTAAGCGTAATCAACACCTCCATTCCTTCATTTTGCGTCTTGCACTTTTGGATAATGATTACTACAATTAGTATAACTTTTTGTGTCTTTTTCGTCAACTGTTTTTTGTTGATTTACACCATGTAAAATAAGGGTTTAAAGGTTTCCAATAGTTATTATTACTTTTCTTTATACTTTTTATTTTATTCTTTGTCTCGGCAGAAAAGGTAAAATTCATTCCGAGTCAATAGAACTTTTTCCTTCAAGGGTTCCCAGCATACCCTATTTCCATGAATGGGCCATGAATATCAGTCCTGGATGGTTACCGGCATCCCCACATAGGCCACTTTTTCCAGTTCCCGGAGGTTGCCGTTGTCCAGCCGGACGCAGCCTTCGGAAGCGTCGGTGCCGATGGAAGCTGGATCATGGGTACCGTGGATCCCGATACCGTCCCAGTTCCCCTGGCTCAGGTCTTCCGTATCCAGGCTCAGGAACCAGGGTCCGTAAGCTCCCTGGATCTCTCCGTTCCCGTCTCCGAAATCATGGGTCCAGCCGGAAGCGTCGTCGATTTCATCAACCCGGAAGGTCCCTACAGGGGTCATGTTGTCTCCCCGGCGTTCCTTCTGGCCCAGGCCTCCTTTGCCGATGGCACAGCCCCAGGTCCGGACTACCGTATCCCCGTCCTTCAGGTACAGTTTGTGGTCGCTTTTGTCCACCAGCACCGTGTACTTTTTCCCGGGCACCAGAGGCTGCTCCGCCGCCGGCTGGGGTTCCGCCGCTTTGGGTTCCTCCTGTTTCTTCTGGAGGCTTTCCACCGGTGTCTCCTTCTTTTCCGGCAGGGCCGGCTGTTCTTTTTTCACCGTTTCCGTCTTTTTGACCGGCACCGTAGGTCCGGGAGCTCCCACGCCCTTGTACCCCAGGGCAAAGCAGCCGGTGAGCAGCACCCCCAGGAACACCAGGGCGGATACCCCCAGCATTACGGTCTTTCCCCTATGGTTCCGGGACCCTTCCGTCCTCTTTTTCCTTCCGTCCATAAAACATCCCTCTTTCTTTATGCAAGCCTTATGATACCATCCCCCCTTTCTCCCTGCAATCCCTCCCTTTTAAAATTTTTTAAAATTCTCTTGACAAGTGTATCGAAAAAGGTTACTATACAGTCAACGTGAAAAACACAATGGCAATGACCAAAACAAGTACACTTCAAAAAGTGGCACAGAGAGCGCGAATCACCGGCTGAAAGTTTGCGCCGAAGCTTCAGAAGATGGAATGCCTTTGGGAGCTGAAGACCTGAACGTAAGTAGGGCCTTCCGGGCAGCCGCCGTTACCGGTATGAGAGGCAGCCGAAGTCTGGCTGCAATCAGAGTGGAACCGCGAGAGATCGCCTCTGGGAAGAGGCGGTCTTTTTTTGTATCCAAAGGGGAGGAGAAAGCTATGTTTGCATCCATGCGCAACGACATCCGAGTCATCAAACAACGGGATCCGGCGGTGAAGAACACCCTGGAAGTCGTGCTCTGTTACTCGGGACTCCACGCCATCTGGGCCTACCGGCTTTCCCATTTCTTCTATAAAAGATCCTGGTTCGTCACCGCCCGTTTCATTTCCACCCTAGCCCGGCTGGCCACCGGCATCGAGATCCATCCCGGGGCCCAGATCGGGGAAGGGCTGTTCATCGACCATGGATCCGGCATCGTCATCGGGGAAACCACCATTATTGGAAACAATGTTTCCCTGTACCAGGGGGTGACCCTGGGAGGCACCGGCAAGGAAAAGGGCAAACGGCATCCCACCATCGGAGATTATGTGGTGGTGGCCTGCGGAGCCAAGGTGCTTGGTTCCTTCACCGTGGGAGAAGGGGCCAAGATCGGTGCCGGCAGCGTGGTGCTGAAGGAAGTCCCTCCCTATGCCACGGTGGTGGGCATCCCCGGCCATGTGGTGGCCCGGAAGGGGGTCCGGGTGGCTCCCGCCCATTCTGAGCGGGACGTGGACCTGAACCACAACCGGCTGCCGGATCCCATTGAGGACCAGATCGCCGCCCTGGAAAAACAGGTGGCCCTGCTGAAGCGGCAGGTCAGCGATCTGAAGGCCCAGCAGGAAGGTCCGGTCCTGAAGCAGGTTGTGAACTTCCGCTGATTGTGTTGTCAACTTCCGAAAAAAAGTGCTCCGGCACTTTTTTTCGGAAGAGATATCCTAGTATTTCCCTTGGAAAAAGGAGGTTTTCCCCTTGCAGCAAAACTGGTGGAACAAGCCCCTGGGACCCCGATGTTGACGTTCCCGGGAACGCAGTCCAAATGCATTGAATGTTGAAAATTCCATTTCTGTCAGTGATAAAGGAGAGATGATTATGTCTAAAATCTATACAAGCGTACTGGATCTGATCGGCCATACCCCTCTGCTGGAACCGGTGAAGTTCGGAGCGGACAAGAACCTCCAGGCCCGGCTGCTGGTGAAGCTGGAAAGCTTCAACCCGGCTGGCTCCGCCAAGGACCGGATTGCCAAGGCCATGATTGAAGATGCGGAAAAACGGGGGGTGCTGAAAAAGGGCGGTGTGATCATTGAGCCCACCAGCGGCAACACGGGCATCGGCCTGGCGGCTGTAGCTGCCATGAAAGGCTACCGGGCCATTATGGTAATGCCGGAAACCATGTCCATTGAACGGCGGAACATGATTGCCGCCTATGGTGCCGAAGTGGTGCTGACCGAAGCCAAGAAGGGCATTGCAGGCTCTGTGGAAAAAGCCAAGGAACTGGCCGCCTCCATTCCCGGCAGCTTCATCCCGGAACAGTTCGACAACCCGGCCAACCCTGCTGCCCACAAAGCCACTACGGGCCCGGAAATCTATGAAGACACCGACGGTGCCGTGGATATTTTCGTAGCCGGTGTGGGTACCGGCGGTACCCTGACCGGTGTTGGGGAATATTTGAAGGAAAAGAAACCGTCCGTAAAAGTGGTAGCTGTGGAACCGGCGGATTCTCCCCTGCTGAGCCAGGGCAAACCCGGTCCCCACAAGATCCAGGGCATCGGCACCAACTTCCTGCCCAAGACCCTGAACACCAAGATCTACGATGAAATCCTCACGGCTTCCACGGACCAGGCCTACGAAACCGCCCGGGACTTCATCCATCATGAAGGGTTCCTGATCGGGATTTCCGGCGGGGCTGCCCTGTACGCCGCAGTGGAAGTAGCCAAACGGCCGGAAAACAAAGGCAAGACCCTGGTGGTGCTGCTGCCGGACAACGGAGACCGGTATCTGACCACTCCCGGGTTCCTGAAGAAGGAAGACTGAGACTGAAAAAGGAGTGCTGCACGCAATGTGTGCAGCACTCCTTTTTTCACGGATTCTCTTTCAGATAATCCGTCCAGCTTTGGGTGATTTTTCCCTGTTGGAGTTCTTTTACATATGTATAGAACTGCTTCAGCCGGTAGATTTTCTGGTCGTCGATGGTCTGGCGCCACTCTTCCTTATGGGTCATGTGGAGCACATCCTGTCCCCCCAGGGCATGCTGCCGGGCGCAGATGGTTTCCAGACTGTCCTGCTGCCCGTTGAGCCAGATATCCCGCATGATCATGTAGGCGGTGGTCCGGCCTTTCCCGGCCTGGCAGTGGAAATGGAGCCAGGCATCCGCCGGCAGGTTTTTCTGCCACTGGAGGAAGGCGTCCACTTCCGCCGGTTCCGGCCAGGTATGGTCCGTACTGGCAAACCGGGCATAGCCCAGGCCGAACAGAGCCGCTGCCTGCTGTTCCGTCAGGGCCGCCTGGACTTTTTCCGTTCCCTTGTAATGGGGCTTTTTCTTTTTGTCCAGATGGTAGTAGGGTGTTTCCCGGTTTTCTTCCTTTTCCAGCCGCCGGGCTTCCTCCTTCCGGATGGCGGCATCGGATTTTCCCACATTGGCCCAGTTGTTTTCCCCGTACCAGCTTACCGCCGTGCCGTTCAGGTATCCATGGTCCTCCTGGCGCAGGTCCACCAGGATCACCTGTTTTGGCTGGATGCCCTGTTTCTGCAGTTCCTGGGTCAGCGCCGCCAGATTCAGGATGGAAGGCTGGCCGCTGCCGCTCATCCGGTTGGCAGGGTCCACCCGCCAGGACCGGGGCAGCCGGAGTTTGTTGGCCGCATCCAGACGCCACACATAGCCCTTGGAAGGTTTGACGATTTTATCAAGGGCCGGGGCCGCCGCCAGGGCCATCCCCAGAGAAATCTGGCTGAACACCAGCACCCCTGTCACGATTTTCCAAATTTTCATCTTACTCCTTTTCCCTCTTTCCTCTGCACTCTGCACTAATCTCTTATCCACCCGAACTTCCGGCAGGCATTGAGGATGCCTCCCTTGTCGTTGTCGTCGGTGATGTAGTCCGCCCGGACCTTGATCACCGGCCGGGCGTTCCCCATGGCCACCCCGAAAAAAGGCTTCCGGAACATGGTGATGTCATTGAGTCCGTCTCCGAACACCACCGCATCTTTGGGATCCGCTCCCATAAGGCCCATAAGCTTTTCGATGCCGGCCCCCTTGTCCACCGGTTCCACCAGCCAGGTGTTGTCGATGAAGGGCAGATGGGGCAGCTGCCGCCGGTCCGCCGGTTCCGTGCCCGGCTGTTCCCGGACATACATGATTTTGTACACCTGTTCCAGGCCGTCGATGTCCACCGGCTGGACTTTGGTGTTCATGTAGTTTCCCGGATCCTCCCGGGGATAATCCGGATAGGGAGTGTACCGGTCCAGGGTGTTGTCCAGCACCACGGACCAGGGCTGGTTCCGTTCCGTCAGTTCCCGGAGCAGGGCCTTGGCCGGTGCCAGGGGCAGCCCTTCCATCTCCAGGATCTTCCCGTCCACCGTAAGGCTGTTGCCCCCGTCGGCCACCATGGAACGGATGCCGTGTTTGGCCGCAAAAGCCGCCGCATCGCACTGGAGCCGTCCTGTGGCCAGGGCCACAAAATGCCCCTGCCGCTGGAGTTCATCCACACAGTACTGGGTGTCTTCCGGCACCTGCCCGGTGATTCCCAGCCCCAGGGTCCGATCGATGTCAAAGAAAAAATATTTTTTAGCCATGGATTCCTTCCTTTTCCTGCATATTGCCGCAATGATTTCTTATTATATCACACATTGTTTTTTCCCCCCAGGAAATGTACAATAGATTCTGCCGGCCAGACTGCTCAGTCGGGCGGTACTTTTTTCTATAAGAAAGGATTTTTGCCATGCTTCGCAGAATCATGAAATGGCTGACGGGCTTTCCGGAGGGAAAGCAGCCGGAGGCAGCCTCTTCTTCAAGGGAAAGACACCGTTTCTCCCCCCAGCGTCTCCTGTCCATCATCCTGATTGCCGTACTGGCTGCCGGTCTTTTTTTCTGGCGCAGCCTGTCCACCCAGCGGGCAGAGGAAAAAGCGGCCCAGGAGCGGAACCGGATCATGGACCAGCAGAAAACCGGTTCCAAGACGGCAGGGCCGAAAAAATCTCTCCCCCAGGCCGGACAGAAACAGACCCCGGCCATGAACAAACAAACCGCCGCTCCTCTGCCCCAGCCTGCCCAGCCTCAGGGCCCCGTGCCCACCGGTCCCAAGGTCAAGGCCCAGACTCCGCCCATGATCCAGCCGAAGGCGAGATAAGCGGCGATAAGCGGCGTCCACAGGGCCGCCGCTGTCAGCTGTCAACGGTCAATGGCCGATGGATGCCAGCTTCGCTGGCTCTGAGTAAAACAATAAGGTTGCAACTTCTTCCAGACTATAATACAATATAAATCACTGAATTGTCACATTTTGAAATGAGGTGTTTTTTTGTCTGAGAAAGGTGTATCTACAGAATCCTTCAGCTCCCGGCTGGGATTCATCCTGGTGAGCGCCGGCTGTGCCATCGGCATCGGGAATGTGTGGAAGTTCCCCTACCTGTGCGGCCAGTTCGGAGGCGCCGCCTTTATCCTGATCTATCTGGTGTTCCTGCTCATTATGGGGATCCCGGTGATGGTCTGCGAATTCGCCATCGGCCGGGGCAGCCGCTGCAGCGCCGCCAAAAGCTTCGAAGCGCTGGAACCTCCCGGCACCTGCTGGCACCGGTTCAAGGCCATCAGCATCGTGGGCTGCTACATGCTGATGATGTACTACACCACGGTTACCGGCTGGATGCTGTACTACTGCTGGCTCCACATTACCGGCACCTTTGTGGGAGCCTCGCCCCAGTTCATCACCGCCACCTTCGGAACCATGCTCAAAGATCCGTCCAACCTGCTGTTCTGGATGGTGCTCACCTGCGCCATGGGCTTCAGTGTCTGCTACCTGGGGATCCAGAACGGGGTGGAACGGATCACCAAATGGATGATGAGCGCCCTGCTGCTGCTGATGATCGTCCTGGCCGGCCACTCCCTGTTCCTGGAAGGAGCGGAAAAAGGGATCCGGTTCTACCTGGTACCCAATTTTGACACCCTGGCCCAGCTGGGCTGGGGGAATGTGATCTACGCCGCCATGAGCCAGGCCTTCTTTACCCTGTCCATCGGCATTGGCGCCATGCTGATATTCGGAGCCTACCTGCCCCACGGCCGGAGCCTGTTCGGCGAGGCCTCCACCATTACAGCGCTGGATACCTTTGTGGCTCTCATGGCCGGATTCATCATCATCCCCGCCTGCTTCGCCTTCGGGATCCAGCCGGACGCCGGTCCTTCCCTGATTTTCCTGACCATTCCCAATCTGTTCGTCCAAATGCCGGGCGGCCGGTTCTGGGGCATGTTGTTCTTTGTGTTCCTGTCCTTTGCAGCCCTGTCCACGGTGATTGCCGTATTTGAGAACATCATCGCCTTTGGCATGAACCTGTACGGCTGGAGCCGGAAAAAAAGCGTGGCCATCAACGGACTGGCCATTGTGCTCCTGAGCATCCCCTGCGTCCTGGGCTTCAATCTGTGGAGCGGATTCCAGCCCCTGGGCCCCGGGTCTTCCATCCTGGACCTGGAAGATTTCATCGTCTCCAACAACCTGCTGCCTCTGGGCAGCCTGGCCTTTGTGCTGTTCTGCACCAAAAAGAACGGCTGGGGCTGGAAAAACTTCCTGGGGGAAGCCAATGACGGAGAAGGCCGGAACCTGCCGTCGTCCCTCCGGAATTACCTTCTGTATGTGCTGCCCCTTTTGATCATCACCATCTATCTGAAAGGGTATTACGACATGTTCAGCAAACAGGGCCCGGAAGTCCTGGCCAAGTGGCTGGTCCTGGCAGCACTGTTTTTGGGATTCATATTCTACACAGCGTCAAGAAAGAAAGCATGAAAAATGGGCTGTTGCACAGGCAGCAGCCCTTATTTTTTTTTGCATTCCCCAGAGATTTATTGTAAAATTGTAACATATTAATCATTCGTAGCATAGAAGTGAGGTAGTCTTATGTCAGAACAGCAAAGCACCCGTGATTCCTTCCAATCCCGTCTGGGCTTCATCCTGGTCAGCGCCGGCTGCGCCATCGGCATCGGCAATGTGTGGAAATTCCCCTATCTGTGCGGCCAATACGGAGGGGCCGCCTTTATCCTTCTGTACCTGATTTTCCTGCTGATCCTGGGGATCCCGGTGCTCCTGTGTGAGTTCGCCCTGGGCCGCAGCAGCCGCCAGAGCGTAGCCCGCTGCTTTGACAGGCTGGCTCCCGCCGGCAGCCGCTGGCCCCGATTGAAATACATCGGCATTGCGGGGGTCATCCTGCTGATGCTGTACTACACCACGGTTACCGGGTGGATGCTGAACTACTGCTGGCTCCATCTGAAGGGAACCTTTGTGGGCCAGTCTCCGGCCTTTATCCAGACCACCTTCCAAGAGATGCTGGCCCAGCCTCTTTCCATGGGCTTCTGGACCTTCCTGTCCTGCCTCCTGGGGTTCCTGGTCTGCTATATGGGACTGGAAAAAGGCATCGAACGGATTACCAAAGTGATGATGAGCGCCCTTCTAATCCTGATGATCATCCTGGCGGTCCATTCCCTGTTCCTGCCGGGAGCGAAAAAGGGCATTGAATTCTACCTGGTACCCAATTTCGCTTCTCTGGAAAAACTGGGCTGGGGAAATGTGATCTATGCCGCCATGAGCCAGGCCTTTTTCACCCTCAGCGCCGGCAACGGAGCCATGATGATCTTTGCTTCCTATATGGACAAAAAGCGGAGCCTGCCGGGAGAAGCCCTGACCATCACCGCTCTGGACACCTTTGTGGCTCTCATGAGCGGCTTCATCATCATCCCCGCCTGCTTCGCCTATGGGATCCAGCCGGATGCCGGCCCTTCCCTGATCTTCCTCACCATCCCCAACCTGTTCACTCTGATGCCGGGAGGCCAGATCTGGGGCAGCCTGTTCTTTGTGTTCCTGTCCTTTGCAGCCCTGTCCACGGTGATTGCGGTCATGGAAAGCATCATTGCCTGCTTCCGGGAACTGCTGGGCTGGGACCGGCCCAAAGCCGCCTGGTTCGTATTTGCCCTCATTGCCCTGGGCAGCATTCCCTGCGTCCTGGGCTTCAACCTGTGGAGCAGCTTCCAGCCTCTGGGACCGGGCACCGGTGTCCTGGATCTGGAAGATTTCATTGTATCCAACAACCTGCTGCCCCTGGGCGGTCTGACCTTTGTGCTGTTCTGCACCCGGAAAAACGGCTGGGGCTGGACCCACTTCCTGGAGGAAGTGAACCAGGGTGCCGGCCGGAACCTGGCTGACCAATGGAAACTGTATTACACCTACGGCCTGCCCCTGGTGATCCTAGCCATCTACCTGAAAGGCTACGACGACCTGTTCGCCAAACAGGGCCCCGCCGCCCTGGCCCAGTGGATGGTCATCGCCCTGGTGTTTTTGGGATGGATCGGGTATTGTGTGAAGGGACGCGGAACAAAAAAAGAATAAGAAAAACGGGGGTGCTGCACGCAACGTGCAGCACCCCCTCTGTTTACCGTTCCAACTCCTGCACCGTCACTCCCGGATGCCGGTACTGGTCTTCTTTCAATACCACCCGGCCCCGGGCGGTGATGGCCTGATGGGGACAGCCATGGAGACAGGCCAGGCAGTGGAGACAGTAATTCCCCATCACCGCCGCTTTTTCCCCCAGATGGATGTTTTCCACAGGGCACAGCCGTACGCATTCCCCGCAGCGGACACACCGGTCCGGTGCCACCTGCACAGCCAGATACCAGTTCCCGATTTTCCGTCCCAACCAGGTGTCAAAAAGCCCGGCCATCAGGGAATCCTGTTCCTGGGAATGGTCTTCCTTCCGGTTTTTCACCGCTTCCGCCCCTTCCCGGACCAGGGCCTCCTCCTTGTCCAGTTTTTTCAGGTCATACCCTATATGGGACTTCATGCAGATGGTGCTGTTGGCGATAAGCGGTACTGCCCGGCTCCAGGCAAGATGGCAGCCCTTTTCTCCCAAGAGCTGCTGAAGGGTCCGGAAGGTCCGGCCCCAGGTACTGCCGCAGGTGGCCAGAGCATACACATAGACGCCTTCCGGGAAAGCGTGGCTGCGGACAAAATCCTGCACATTGGCAGGCACATCCCCGTAGTACACCGGGAACACCAAGCCGACGGCCGGCCCTTCCAGTGTCTTTTCCCTGGTCCGGGTGACGGAACAGATCCCGTCCCCCAGGGCGGCGGCCAGTTTCCGGGCCAGAGCCAGGGAATTGCCGGTGGTGGAAAAATAATAGATCATGGTTTGCTTCCTTTCCTGATACAGAAAATCCAGCGTCTCAAAGAGACCGCTGGATTTTTTTCGGTTTCCGGTTTTCGTCCAGGGATACGTACACAAACAGGGCATCCGCCGCCCGGACGGGCTCCTGGTCTTCCTGTTCCGGTTCCAGCCAGGCCACCACTTCCACCTCCATGGAGGTGTTCCCCACCCGGATCACCCGGCCTTCCAGCTGAAGAACCGTACCGTAGGGGATGGGCACGTAAAAGTTCATGCCTTTTACAGCAGCTGTAGTCACCCGGGTCCAGACGAACCGGTGGGCAGTGATCCCGCTCAGTTCGTCCATCCAGCCCATAAGGGTGCCACCGAAAAGGTGTCCGGCGGAATTGGCCATGGACAGCATCACGGACCGGGTCATGATCACCGGCTGGTTGTGTTCCAGCTTCATGCCTGCTCCTGGAGAGCGGCTTTCAGCACTTCTTCAAAGGCTTCCGCTACCGCCTGGTACCCTTCTTTGTTGGGATGGAGGCCATCCTGGAACATGCTCCGGCCGGTTTTCTTTTCCGCTTCGCTGAGGACCTGTTCATAGTCCAGCACCGGAAGATTCCGGCGTTCTGCTTCTTCCTGGAGCCATTGACGGTATTCCCGGAGAGCCGCATTGTGCTTTTCAAATTCACTGGGCAGCTGCCAGCCCTTTTCCGTACTTTCGATCCGGGTCAAAGGTGGGATCCCCAGGATCACAATGGGCAGCCCTGCATCCCGGGCCTTGTCCAGAGTACCGGCCATGTTTTCTTCAATGGAGCTCATGGGTTCGTCCAGCAGGATGTCGTTCATGCCGCAGCACAGGAACACCCCGTCGGCCTTTTCATCCACCACATCCATTTTGAACATACCCCACATGACCAGGGTCAGTTTGCCCCCGGCAGCGTTGTTCACCACTTCAAAGCCCATCTTTTTGGAAGCGATGTCATACCAGGTGTTGGCCAGGGTTTCGTTGGTGCAGCTTACCAGGCTGTCACCGATAAAAGCCATTTTCATGAAAATTTCTCCTTCAGTCTTTTTTGCTGAAATCCACACCCTGGTTCAGAGCCTCCAGGGCGTTGATCACCACCTGGCTCATGAGCTTGGAGCCCACCACCAGGGCGTTTTCGTTGGGACAGAGTTTGGCGTTGTGGAGGCCGTGGACCGATTCCCCTTCGGTGCCGCAGCCCAGCCACAGGAAGCAGCCAGGGATATCCTGCATGTAGAAGCCGAAGTCTTCCGCCGTCAGATCCGGCACCACATGGGACACCAGACCTTTTTCCCCCAGCACCTGCCGGGCCGTATCCTCCACCACTTTTTCCGGAACCGGCCAGTTGTCCAGTACCGGGTAGCCATAGTAATAGTTGAATTCGCAGTCCACGCCTGCAGAGGCCTTCAGGCCGTCCAGGATGCCCTGGATGAATTCCGGGATCCGTTTCCGGTTGGTTTCGTCCAGGGTCCGGATGGTCCCTTCCAGGGTCACTTCATCAGGCACCACATTATACCGGGATCCCCCGTGGATGGTACCGATGTTGATGGTGGCCGTGGCCAGAGGGCTCACCCGCCGGCTGACAATGTGGCTCACCTGCTGGAGAAAGTCCGCTGCCGCCATAATGGCATCGATGCCTTCCTGAGGATGGCCTGCATGGGAAGTCCGTCCTTTAATCACCACCTTGATCCGGTCGGAACCGGCCATCATGGCCCCAGGCTTTACCCCGATCTGGCCGCAGACAAAGTTGGGCCATACATGGAGACCGAATACCGCCTTTACGTCCTTCAGGAACCCGTCTTTGATCATGTACCGGGCGCCGCCGGTGGGAGCCAGCTCTTCCGAAGGCTGGAACAGCAGCCGGACGCTGCCCTGGATCTCGTCCTTCCGCCGGAGCAGCCGAAGAACCGTTTCCAGCAGGGTGGTCATGTGGATGTCATGGCCGCAGGCATGCATCACCCCGGGATTTTTCGAGGCATAGGGCAGTCCTGTATCTTCCCTGACGGAAAGGGCGTCCATATCCGCCCGGAGAGCCACCATGGGCCCGGGTTTGTTTCCGGTGATGGTGGCCGCCACCCCGTAGTGGCCCTGGCCCCGGACCGGATCCAGTCCCAAGTCCTTCAGGATATGGAAAATCTTCTCCGAGGTATTCTTTTCTTCCGTGCTCACTTCCGGGTGTTCGTGGAACCACCGGCGCCATTCAATACATTGCGCTTCCAAAGCATCTTCCGTCATATGCAGTACATCCATGGAAATCCCCTCCAAAATCCAATGAAAACATCAGAAAAACTTTGCAATCAACAGGGTTATTCTACCATTTTTGGGGAGATTTGGAAATGGGGACTGTTAGCCGGGTATGTGTCAACAAGTTCTCGGTAAAGCCTTCATCACAGTATAGTTATTCATTCATTTCCGAAAGTGAAGAGTGAAGAGTGCAGAGTATGGGCCCGTAGAGGCCGCACAACCGGCGGCTCGCCAGATGTACGAGCCTCTGACCCCAACGATGTAGGAGGTCGCCGCAGGCAAACCCGTCACGGCCGCCCAGAGGGCAAAACTTCTATACCCATACACCCGCGAGAGCTCTCCGCCGGGAGGGCAGACCCGTTCGTCCCTGGCGGGAGGCTCACAGCCTATCGCCTTGCCCTGACGGTCAAAGGCAGCGGCTACGGACCAGGAAGCCGGACCCTGTCGCCCGCGTGCTCCACCCCAGGAACGACAGCACCCGTTGTTGTCCCGCCGACTCCTCCTGGGCCTGTCCTCCCGGCTCCCGGAGAATCGACGTATACTCGTACAAAATAGCAGCAAAGCCAAAGGCCAAGTCCGCCCTGCAGGAGCGTTCCAGATGTGTCCCCCGCGACGGATGTGACGAATAGGAACATCCTAGTCCTGTGGAAAAGGGGGAAAGGACCCGCGCCAGCGGGTAGGGGGTTCCCCCATGCCCGGTGGTGGAGGCATGAGGTCCTGAAAGTACCGAATGCCTTGGCAGAGGTACGGAACCTCCGGCCGGAAATGCAACAACATATACTGCAATCATCATATTCCTGACCAGTTCAGCATCGTAGGCTTCCAGTACCTAAGCCAGAGCTTGACACTGGAACTCGATTCCACGCCTCCAGACCTTTTTTTTCAAAGCCAGCCAGTTGGAACACCCCTTTATTAACAAGACCAGGCCGCCCTTTTTATATTTTACCATTTGTAGGTTCCAGAGGTGTTCTGCAGCGTATGATAAATATTCTTTTCCCTTTCATTCATATCGGAAAAACTGATAATCTGAAGATAATCTGAAGATACTCTGGAAATCTTTTTTCCTGAGTTGTCATACTATTTTTTTGAAACTCGTCCGTTTTCCTGTCAAACAGGACTCTCAGCATGTTGTCTTTTTTATCAATGATGACAAATCCGCTTTTTCCATAACTGTAAATGTATCTTCTGTCCCATTGAAGCGATTGCCCGTCCTTTTCAATGGTAAATGCTCTCACATCATCATGGAGCCAATATTTGCCTTCATATTTGCTGATTTCGTAGCGGCTTCCGTCATAAAAATACAGAGAAGAAACCAATAGCCAGATTGAAATGACTCCTATGACTATCCCCGCAGCTTTTTTCATATAGATCAGTTTGTCTCCTTATGCCAGCCGTAATCTCACGACCACATTTATTCTATTTGATTCGCCTCTTTACTTTCTTATAAAAATCAGGACAGATTGTTACCCCGTCCTCAAATAGACAGTCAAATACAGAGGCTTGTCCCGTATTTTTCAATTCTGTACAAACGGCGGGAATAATCCGGCTGGCTTCCTGATAAGTTATCTCCTGATATCCGAATGCATGAAATGTCTTTCGTACTGCGTTTTTGACTTCTACTGTCTTGTCGCTGGTTGCCTGATTGGTAAAAATATACCATTCTGCGGTTTGACAGGTATGCTGTTCCAACAGATAGAATACGGGAAGCAACGGACTCACAAATACAATCAGTTCATCAACAGTCCCGGCCAACCTCTGGAAAAGGGCCTGATCATCATCCAAATACGGCTGATCTGGGGCCAGCAGGATTTTGTATTCCCGATCCGGATAAAGATCAAAATTACACCAATCCAAAATGGAAAAATGAGGTAGACCTTTTTTCAAGACATCATAAAAGTCCAGAGGAGAATTTTCCTGAAAACGGCAGACCGTTTCTTTATACTTCCTATATTCTGCAGATTGCTGATACGCATAAGTCCCCCATGGTAAATTCCGGGGATAATATTGGTAAATTACCGAGATGTAATTTTTCATACAGCATACCTCTTCCCTGAGGATAGGTCACCAAGCTCTCGTTGAAACCTCCATCATAGTGCGTTTTTATAAGTTCAGCCTGCTTACCAAGTCGTTTTTTCCTATGATGACAATCCAGCGGTTGGGATTTGTTGCAGGTTCCGCCGTCAACACATATTCTCCCTTAGTTCCTTTTACTCCCCCACTCCGCTGATTGGTCTTCTTCATTTCCCAGCCGTTTTCCAAAAGACTGTTTTGAATCATATCCTGAGCTGCTTCCTGGGTAGCAGGGATGACCAAAGTCACTGAGAATTTTTGAGAGAGGAGTCCTTTGGTGTGGAGCGGATAAGGAGGTGCCGAACCATACTGGTTGCAGACAGGCAGTTCCATTACCGCCTGTTTCATCATTTTAGCATCCTGACGGAATCTCTCGGCAAAAAACAGCCGTCCGATTCCGGCTGCAGCCAGCCAGAGCAAGAAGGCAGCAAGGACCATATTCCAGATTGCTCTGCCTAGCGTTTTTCCCATAGACTTCACCCCTCTGCCTTTACTCTTCCTTTTGCCCAGTATACCCTGAAAGTATTTTTCTGACAATATTGCAGCGGCATTGTTCCAAGAGGCTATTGCATGCGCCACAGGCCCGTCAACGGTCAGCTGTCAATGGAGACCATCTGCCGAAGCAGATGCTTCTGAACGTAAAAATCGCAGGCCGGGGAGGGCGGGCCTGTGGCTCGCCCCTACTCCGTTGGAGTCGATGGTTGTTTGTTCGATTGGCTGGACGGGATTGACGTTGAACCGACGAATGCGACGGGCCGACAGATGTACGAATCTCTGACCCCAACGATGTAGGGGTTCCCCCCATGCCCGATGGTGGAGGCATGAGGTCCTGAAAGGACCGAATACCTGGGCAGAGGGTACGGAACCTCCGGCCGGAAATGCAGCAACGTATACTGCAATCATCATATTCCTGACCAGTTCAGCCAGGCTCGGGCTGACGTCCATTGCTTTTTCAGGACAAAGGTGCCAGCCCACGCACTTGTTATCCGCCCTTTGCAAGGGCGGGGGTATCCATGCGCAGCATGGGTGGTGGGTTAGCAGCGCCAGCTGCGTTTCCATTTAAAAATTTGCCTGCAAATTTCACCTTCGGCTCCAGACTTCAGACTCCAGACTTGAGCCGCTATGCGGCTCTACAGCTAGAGGGTGCTGCACAAAATGTGCAGCACCCTCTCTTTTCACGCATATTCCTCTCCATCCCACAGGACGATGGTCCCGGTTTCCAGGGACTTGGGCACGTTGATGATCCGCTGGTTTTCGCTGCCTTTGAAACGCAGGTTCAGGTTCTTTTTGCTTTCCACAAATTCCCCGTCCACCAGCACATCCAGGTACCCCAGCATCTCCCGGGTAATGGCCGGGTCCCCCAGCTTTCCGGCCAGCATGTCGTGGTCGAAAAGATAGCCGCTGTAGCACCAGATGGTCTTTTTCGGATACCGCTCCCGGATGTGCCGCAGCACCCCCACCAGCACTTCCTGGTTGGCCGGTTCGAAGGGTTCCCCTCCCAGAAGGGAGAACCCCCTGATGTACTCCGGTTCCAGGTCTTCCAGGATTTCCTGCAGCTGGGCCTGGGTAAAGGGCTTGCCGAAGGCGAAATCCCAGGTTTCCTGGTTGAAACAGCCTTTGCAGTGGTGGGTGCAGCCGCTGACGTACAGGGAAACCCGTACCCCGGGGCCGTTGGCCACGTCACATTTTTTGATGGTTGCGTAATTCAACGAAAAGCCCCCTTACAGATGCAGCACTCTGGATTTGATTTCTTTGGTCTTCCCCACGTTCCAGAAGTTTTCTCCCAGATAGCCGCAGGTCCGCCGGGTCACGTTCATCTTGGACTGATCCTTGTTGTGGCACTGGGGGCATTCCCATTCCAGATTGTCGTTGATCTGGATTTCCCCGTCAAAGCCGCACACCTGGCAGTAGTCGGATTTGGTGTTGAACTCCGCGTACTGGATGTTGTCGTAGATGAACCGGACCACATCCTCGATGGCGGTGGGGTTCTTCTTCATGTTGGGAATTTCCACATAGGAAATGCAGCCGCCGGAGGAAATAGGCTGGAACTGGGCTTCGAACTTGAATTTGCTGAAGGCGTCGATAGGTTCCCGCACATCCACATGGTAGGAATTGGTGTAATATCCTTTGTCGGTAATATCCTTGATGGTTCCGAACCGTTCCTTGTCGATCCGGGCAAACCGGTAGCACAGGGATTCTGCCGGCGTGCCGTACAGGGCAAAGCCCAGGCCGGTCTGTGCCTTCCAGTCGTCGCAGGCTTTCCGCAGCCGCTTCATCACCCGCATGGCGAATTCTTCCCCTTCAGGAGTGGTGTGGCTGCAGCCTTTCATGGCCTTGGTGCATTCGTACAGGCCGATGTACCCCAGGCTCAGGGTGGAATAGCCCCCTTCCAGCAGCTTGTCGATGGTTTCCCCTTTCTTCAGACGGGCAATGGCGCCGTTCTGCCAGTGGATGGGGCTTACATCGCTGCGTATCCCCTTCAGGGCATTGTGCCGGACCATCAGAGCATCGTAGCACAGTTCCAGCCGTTCATCCAGCAGCTTCCAGAACTTTTCCTCGTCCCCTTTGGCCAGGATCCCGATCTGGGGCAGGTTCAGGGACACAACCCCCTGGTTGAACCGGCCTTCGAACTTGTAGTTGCCCTTTTCATCCTTCCAGGGAGACAGGAAGGACCGGCAGCCCATGGGGGAGAACACGTTCCCCTGGTAGATTTCCCGCATCTTCTTGGCGGAAATATAGTCCGGATACATCCGTTTGATGGAGCACTGGACCGCCAGTTTGGTCAGGTAGTCATATTTGCCGCCTTTCAGGCAGTTGAATTCATCCAGCACATAGACCAGTTTGGGGAAGGCCGGGGTCACATAGACGCCCACTTCGTTTTTGATGCCTTCCAGCCGCTGCCGGAGGATTTCCGCAATGATCTGGGCATTTTCTTCGATGTATTCGTCATTGGGGTCCAGGTGCAGGAACAGCGTCACAAAGGGAGACTGCCCATTGGTGGTCATCAGGGTGTTGATCTGGTACTGGATGGTCTGGACGCCGCTGGCCAGTTCGTCCTTCATCCGGCTGTCCAGGATGGCTTCCATTTCTTCTTCCGGCAGCTGGCCATGGGTAGTTTCAATCAGGCGCTTGCGGAATTTTTCCCGGCTCCGGCGCAGATATTTGCCCAGGTGGGACACGTCCACGGACTGGCCGCCATACTGGGCGGACGCCACGGAAGCGATGATCTGGGTCATAACGGTGCAGGCCACCTGGAAGCTCTTGGGGCTTTCGATCAGTTTGCCGTGCATCACCGTGCCGTTGTCCAGCATATCCCCCAGATTCACCAGGCAGCAGTTGAACATGGGCTGGATGAAGTAATCCGCATCATGGAAGTGGATTTCCCCCAGGTCATGGGCCTTGGAGATCTTCTCCGGCAGCACTACCCGGCGGGTCAGGTCACGGGATACTTCCCCGGCGATCAGGTCACGCTGGGTGGATACCATCACTGCATTCTTGTTAGAGTTCTCCTCCATTACGTCCTTGTTCTTGTTGCTGATCAGGCTCAGGATGGAATCATCGGTGGTGTTGGCCTTCCGGACCAGGGCCCGGTTATACCGGTAGATGATATAAGCCTTGGCCAGTTCATAATGGCCCCGGACCATGATCTGTTTTTCCACCATGTCCTGGATGTCTTCCACCAGCAGTCTCTTTTTATTTTTATGCTCTACGAAGGAAGCTATCTCTTCGATGTCTTCCTGTCCCAGCCGTTCTTTTTCTTCCACTGCCTTGTTGGCTTTGGATATGGCAGTGACGATCTTGTTCCGGTCAAAAGAAACCGTGGATCCGTCCCGTTTGATAACCTTCATGGCCGCTCCCCCTTAGAATATTTGTTGATAATTTACCGTATTTAAGAATAACTATCCTTATTATACATGAAAAACTGCAACTGTACAAATCCTTTTTCCAGTTCCGCACTTGTCGCTGATAGATATGATACACCAAAACTCCCGTTTCAGCAACTATATCTTGTGGCAAAAATCGTTTTATACCCCAAAAGAACACTATAGATAGTGTGTTTCCTTGGAAAGCACGGCTGTTACGTTTTTTCGCGCTCCAAGCTCTTTCCGTACCGGGACAGTCCAGGACCCACCCAAAGAAAAAGAGGACGGAATGGGCTTCTCCGTCCTCTTTTACAGATTTTCAAGTTTACAGTGAAACCAGGTGACACTCTCCGGTCACTTGTCTTCGGCAGCCAGCCGTTCCTGGAATTCCTGCCGGATGGCGGCCAGTTCTTCCGGATTCTCCACCAGTTCCAGAACCGTATCCGCCAGGATCTTGGCCCCAAAGGCCACGGCCTTGTGGGCGGCTTCACTTTTCCCGGCAGCAATGAATTCCGGGGAATGGGAACTGGTGCCGTCTGGCACAAAGGCCACCCGGATGCAGGACCCGGGGACCCGGTGCATTACATTGGCAAAATCCGTGGATCCGGTGCGCTGCCGGGGAGGCTGACAGTTGGGGGCCTGAAGTGCCCGGGCATGCTTCATCAGAATGTCGTTGAGCTGAAGGTTGGGGATCTTGTTATCCAGGATTTTTCCCACTTTGGCCTCCACTTCCGTTTCCGTCATCAGAGCCGCCCCCTGGAAGATCTTTTCCAGCCGGACCATCAGTTCCTTCACCGCTTTTACAGTATTGGCCCGTACCATCACCTGGGCTTTGGTGAGACTGGGCACCACATTGGCGGCGGTGCCGCCTCCGTCGGTAATGTTGTAATGGAGCCGCACATCGTCAGTCACATGCTCCCGGAGACATTCCATGCCGTGGAAGGCCAGGCACATGGCATCCAGACTGCTCCGGCCCGCTTCCGGTTTCAGGGCCGCATGGGCGGCTTTTCCATGGTAGGTCATGTCATATTCTGCATTGGCCAGGCATTTGATGTCCGTCTGGGTGGCCGGCCCCCCGTGCATCATCAGGGCCACATCCAGCTCTTCAAAGGTACAGCCGTTCCGGATCATAATGTATTTGCCGCTGATGTTTTCTTCTCCGGGAGTCCCGTACACCGTCAGGGTAAAAGGATTGTCCCCGGCTGCCTGCCGGATGGCCTCTGCCGCCCCCAGGATCGCCGGTCCCTGCATCTGATGGCCGCAGCCATGGCCCATGCCCGGCAGGGCGTCGTATTCGCACAGGAGCCCCAGATTGGGTCCCCCTTCTCCGTTTTTCCACACAGCCCGGAAGGCGGTCTCCAGGCCCCCGATGCCCCGGGTCACGGCAAAACCGTGGGCTTCCAGCCAGTCCGTCAGCAGTTTGCTGGCAAACACCTCATGAGGTCCGATTTCCGGATGGTCAAAAATGGCATCTGCCATGTCCGTCAGTTCTTTTGCATGTCCGTCCACCCAGTTATTGGCCCGGGCAATCATTTCATCCAGCATCTTTTTCTCCTTCCGCAGGTCCCTGACCGATTTTCTCTCCGGTCACCCACTCTGCACTCTTCACTCTTCACTCTTCACTCAAAGTATCACATAGGTCCCAGATGGATGAACTGGGCGATAGAGGCCAGGATACAGCCTACAATCAGCCAGATCAGGAACAGTTTCCACATGAACCGCATCCACCGGTCATAAGGGATATTGGTAACACTCAGGGTCCCCATGAGGGCGGTGGAGGTGGGCAGCACATAGTTGCAGAATCCGTCCCCGAAGTTGAAGGCCAGCACCGTGGTCTGCCGGGTCACCCCCAGCACATCCGCCAGAGGGGTCAGGATGGGCATCACTGCCACCGCCTGGCCGCTGCCGCTGGTGAGGAAAATGTTGATGACGGTGTTGGCCAGGACCATCCCCGGTGCGATTACCACCGCCGGCAGCCCTTCCAGCAGGGAGGACAGACTGTGGACGATGGTGTAGGTAATCTTCCCGTCATTCATAATGGTGCTGATGGCAGTGGCCATGCCGATGATGTAGGCGGCTCCCAGCATCTGTTTGCTGCCGTCGATGAGATCTTTGCACATTTCATTGGCACTGGCGCCGCTGACCAGGTCCGCCACCACCGCGTACACCAGGAACAGGGCGGACATTTCGCTCATACCCCATTTCAGGGCAATGGCTCCGTAAATGATCACCACAAAAGTAATGACAAGGAGCACCAGGGGCAGTACTTTGTTCCGGTCCAGGATGCCGGTCTTTTCCAGATCCATGGCATCTCCGGAAGCCTTTGCCTCCTGATCCAGATCGTACATGGGGCTCAGTTCCGGACGGGCCTTCACCTTTTTGGCATACCGGATCAGGAAAATATTGGTGACGATATAATAGACCACAAAGCAGAAGGCCCGGTATCCCAGCCCGGAATAAGGGGGCAGTTCCGCAATGTTCTGGGCCACCACCGTGGTGTACATGTTCAGGGTGCCGGTGGAAAACCCGATGGCCCCGCCCAGGAGCATAATGGCCGCCCCGGTGAGAGAATCCAGCCCCATGGCCATGGCCAGCATCACCATGACCGGCGCAAAAGGAATGAAGGTGTTGGCTCCCTGGGTGGTGCAGATCAGCCCGAAAATCAGGGTGAGCACCGGGATGAACACATCCAGCCGGTCAGAGAACTTCCGGGCTCCCAGGGCCAGGATGGCCTGAAGGGAACCGGTTTTGGTCACCACATGGAAGGCGGACCCGGCCATAAGGATCACCATCACCAGGTCGATCCTTTTGCTGAAAGCCTGGATAATGTACAGGGGAATCTTCAGAGGATTGACCCCGGAACTTTTCACATAGTGGAAGGTAGCCGGATCCACCACCTTTTTCCCGCTGGCATTCTTCACAAAATCATACATCCCTGCGGGAATGATCCAGGTCAGGATCACCGCAGCTACAATCAGGGCAAAAATAATGATAAAGGTGTGAGGCACCTTCATCTTCTTCACCGTTTTCCCATTGGCCATACCAGTCACTTCCCTTTCCCCGGGCAATGCCCGGTCTGTTGTTGTTCTGATACCTGTATTGTACGGGGCATTGTGCGAAAATTCAAATTGTGGTATTTTATTAAGTGATAAATTTTTTCAATCGTTTTTTCAAACCCCTCTGCTGAAAGGAGTCCGGCCATGGTCCTGAATCTCCGCCAGCTGCAGTATCTCTGTACCCTGGCTGAAACCGGCAGCTACCATACGGCTGCCCGTAAACTGTACATTACCCAGCCTACCCTGAGCATTGCTGTGAAAAAGCTGGAAGAACGGCTCCATCAGACGCTGTTCACCCGCCAAAGCAAGCAGGTGGTGCCCACCGAAGCCGGAGAACTGGTGCTGGCAGCCGCCCGGGAGATGCTGGCCCTGGACCGGGAGCTGGAAGGAAGGCTCCAGGCCCTCCAGGAAAACCGAAAAGACCGGCTGCGGATCGGTACCTATCTGATTTTTTCGGCCCTGCTGATGCCCACTTTAATGACTCAGTTCCACAAAAGCCATCCCCAGGTGGAACTCCGGCTCCAGCACAGGCACTATCAGGAACTGATCCAGGATCTGGCCCGGGACCAGTTCGATCTGATCCTTTGCTTCCAGGATGCTCCAAATCCCGATTTTGTCTGCCGCAGGCTCCGGCAGGAAGGATTCCTGGTGGTATTGCCGGCGGACCATCCTCTCTGCCAAAAGGCCCGTCCCCTGCCCGACAGCCGTTTCCCCTATCTGCCTGGAGAACTGCTGAAAGAAGAAACGTTCCTCCTCCAAAGCCACAGCCAGCAGATCCGGCTCCAGGAAGACAAACTGCTGGCAGATCTGGGAAAAATTCCCCGTACCAGGGAAATCGAAAACATTGAAACAGCCGTCCGCCTGGCTGCCGGAGGAATGGGCATCGCTTTCTGTATGGAATCCTACACCCAGGCCTTCCACACCTCCAAACCGGTCCGGTATTTCCGTACCGGGGACCCGGCCCGGTACCCCTGGCTTACCATCTGCTACAAAAAAGAAAAAGCCAAAAGCAAAAACCTCCAGGCCTTTGTGGACCTGATCCAAAAGACCGTGGAGGAGATATTGTAAAAGGGGGTGTTGCCTGCATAAGTAACACCCCTGTCAACGGTCAACTCCTTTACACCAGCCCCTTCTCCTTTGCCGCTGCCAGGAGTTTTTCCCGGAAGGCGGGATGGGCCACGCTGACCAGTTCTTTCACCCGTTCCTTTACCGAGGCCCCCCGCAGCCAGGCCACTCCATACTCAGTGACCACATAGTCTATGTCGTTCCGGGAGGTGGACACCACAGTTCCAGGACGGAAACAGGGGACGATTTTGGATTTCAGCACCTTTTCCCCCTTTGCATTCCGGACGGCATACACGGACCGGAGAGCCAGGATGGATTTCCCTCCGGGAGACAGCTGGGCCCCCTGGATGGTTTCCGTCTGGGCCCCGGTGGCGGAAAACTGGGCAAACCCCATGGATTCTGCGGCAATCTGCCCGGTAAGGTCGATTTCCAGCCCGGTGTTCAGGGACACCATGTTCCGATTCCGGGCGATGATCCTGGGTTCATTGGCAAAGGTCCCTCTGCGGAATATCACCCCCGGATTCCCGTCCAGAAAGTCATAGAGCTTCTGGGACCCGTTGGCAAAGGCGCAGAGGGAGACTCCCTCCTGGAACCCTTTCCGGCTGTTGTCCACGGCTCCGCACCGGATCAGGTCCATCAGGCTGTCACTGAACAGCCCGGAATGGATTCCCAAATGATGCCGGACCTTCAGTTCTTCTGCCACAGCGCTGGGAATGTGCCCCACCCCCAGCTGGAGGGTGGATCCGTCCGGGATCAGTTCCGCCACCTGGGCGGCAATCTTCCGGTCCAGGTCCCCCAGACCGGGCACCGGGGATACGGGAGGCTTCCGGTCCGTTTCCACAAAGGCTGTGACCTGGGAAATGGGCAGCAGGGTATCCCCCCAGGTCCGGGGAAAATGGGGGCTTACTTCCAGGAGCACCACCGCTCCCCGGTCTATGATGTCCCGTTCGAACAGGGCGGACAGGGACAGGGAAAAATACCCGTGGGCATCCATGGGAGAAGCCGTAGCCAGGAATACCGGCCGCCGGTTCCGGGCCTCCACCCGCTGGAGAGTCTTCCGGACAAGGCTGGTGGATCCGGCGGGAAGGAAGCTGCACAGACCTTCTGTATGAGCCTTCCGGGTGGGGGCACTGAAGAACCAGGACACATGGTCCAGGGTTCCGGCCATGGAGGGATCATGGTACCAGGGCAGATCCGCCATGGGCATACAGGAGTTGTAGGTAATGCCTTTCCGGCCCCGTTTTTTCAAGAGGGGCATGGCTTCCAGCAAAGTCACCGGCTCCGCCATGGCCTGGGCGGACAGCACATAGTCCCCGTCCCGGAGTTCCTCCAGCACTTCCCCTGCACTGTTTTTCCGTTTGCGATTGTATTCCTCTGAAAGGCTCATGGATGGTTTCTCCTTTGTTTTTTCTCCATTATACCAAAAAAAGAGGCTGTTGCCTAAGCAACAGCCTCTTTTAGAATTCTCTTACAGGCTTTCTGCGAAAGCTTCCAGAGCGGTCTGAGCCTGACCAAAGTCGCGTGTCATCTGGTCCACACCAATCTTCACATGAGGAATGTGATGTGCATCCAGAGCCTTCTTCAGATCAGGATATTCCATTTCTTCCGGATCGCAGAACTGCATCATGAATACCACAACGCCTTCGGCGCCGCTGTCTTTCACCAGCTGGCACACATGTTCAGCACGGGCGTTCTTGGCGAATTCCGGATCGTACAGCAGAACATCGTTCTTCTGTTTGGAGAAGTGTACGGCCAGAGCCTGGAGACCATTGTCCAGATCTTCCGGAGCGTCTACAGCGAAGCTGCGGCTTTCGTAAGCGCAGTCGTCAGCAGCCACGGCCAGTTTGTTGTCGTCCATGGCCTTCAGGATACCGGGCATGTTGTAGATGATGCCGGAAACAACCACTTTGTGGCCGTCGAACTTGCCGGCAGGAGCAGCTGCCAGTTCCTTGTTCAGTTCTTCCAGCTTTGCGGTGTATTCATCCTTCAGCATGAAGTAAGCGGCACGGAGGATGGCGGCACGGGTGGAAGCAGGGATCAGATCAGGATGTTCGTTGGCCAGTTTGCAGAATTCACGGCGGGCAGCACGGCTCTTGTTGTACACTTTGATGGCATTCAGGATGGCATCATTGGTGATTTCATGGCCGCAGATTTCTTCCAGATGGCCTTTCACTTCGTTGTAGGCATCATAGGTGAACTGCTTGCCGGCTGCAGTCTGACGAACCTGGGGATGAGCCAGGAAAATAACGGGCATCTTGTCCTTCATGGCCACTTTGATGTTCTGGCTCATGGGACGCAGGGTGTCGCACAGAACCGGGGTGATGATCCCGGACAGGCCGTCCAGGGTCCCGTCCAGCAGCATTTCCAGGGACTGCTGAGCCAGGGTGCAGTAGAAGGAAGCACAGTATTCCTTGGAACGGATTTCCTGCTTGCCGTTGCAGCCCCATACGCCCATGGGAACCATGCCTGCAGCATAGACCAGTTCTTCAGGCACATAGTAAGGCATGCAGCCAATGGCTTTTTTGCCCTGGGCTTTATAGTTGGCCAGCATGGTCTTCGGGCTGGCAGATACTTTTTTGAACTCTTCAATAAGTGCACTGATAGCCATTGTTATTTCCCCTTCTTTTCATCATTTGCTTCCATGGCTTCGACCAAGCCCTGAACACGGGTCTCATACTGAGCCGCGTTGAAGTTTCTCGGGTCAGCCTGGTCACCGTCGAATCCAGCAGTGGGGATACCCATGTCTTTGGTGAAACGACGCTGCATTTCAGGCATGTAGCCGCTCCAGGGTTTGCAGGACCGGTTGTAATGAACCAGTACCCCATCAACCTTGTTGTCCCGGATCAGGCCTTCACGCCAGGCAACACCCTGTTCAATGCTGACAGAGTTCGGAGCCTTGCAGTAGGCTTTGACCAGTTCGTCCAAGTTGTTGTACACGAACCCGAAAGCAGGGGCATACACAACGCCGGTGATGTTCAGGCCGTTGGCTTTCAGCGGTTTGAACAGGTTCGGCAGTTTCGGCCAGCAGGGGATCCCTTCGAACATGATACGATGCTGTTCTTTGAAGGGAGCGGTGGAAGTGCCTTCCTTCACATGCTGTTCCAGTTCCTTGGCCAGCAGTTCGAAAGCTTCAGCAGCTTCCACACGGCCACGGGCGGTTACCACGTCAGCCATATGGTTGAACAGGTCGAACCCGTTGAACGGAGCCGGTTTGTACTGCAGATAGTCGCAAACCTTCAACCAAGCTTTGGCGGTACGGTTGGCGTTCTGGCAGCACTGTTCGAATTTGTCTTCATCGAACTTCTTGCCGGTGATTTCTTCCATTTGACGGATGGCCGTATCCAGCTGGGACCGGATGTATTTTACGTTGGCTTCGTTTACATGGTCGAATTCGTTGTAAGGAACGTCGATCATGATCAAAGGAATGTTGTGCCGACGGGCAATGTCTTCATACCATTTGGTCATGCAGTTGCAGATGTTGTTGCAGCACAGCAGGAAATCCGGCTGAGGCATGGTCATCTGACGGTATTTGTGCAGTGCGTTCTGACGGCGGGTCTTTTCTTCCCCTTCCGGCAGGGCAGCGATTTCATAGATGTTGTCTACCGTAGCATAGGGTTTCAGGGTCTTGGGATCGATCACGGGTTTGCCGTTTTCGTCGAAGACTTTCTTCCCATCGGCATCTTTCATCTGTTTCCCGCTGTTGGGGTTGATGACATAGTTGCCGTCTTTGTCCATCTTATTGGCACCGCGGAAACCTGCGGAATAAGCCAGGGAAATACGGGCATAGCCGCAGATATCGTTGTCGTACCCCATATCTTCAGCAGCCTGGCACATCACTTCGCCGTCACGGTTGGCAGCGATGCCGGCAGCCTGGTTTTCAGGATACCCTACATGCAGACCGAAAGATTCTGCCAGTTCGCAGGGGAACTTGGAAGAGGACCAGCCTACTTTTTCTCCTCTTTCTTTGGCTTCCCGCAGTTCTCTGTAAACCTTTTCAACAACATCTCTCAATGCCTGAACGCCAGGGCTTACTTTCTTTGGCATAATGATCCTTCCTTCTTTACATGGTATGCAGCTTATTTGGCTGCTTTTTTATACGCGTACAAAGCGGCACCCAGGGCGCCGTTGTACTGAGCCAGGGGAGAAGTCTTGATTTCCACACCAAGGCCTTCTTCCAGAGCCTCTCTCACGCCATAGTTCTGGGCCACACCGCCGGTCATCACAACATCCTTCACAACCCCCACCCGGTTGGCAAGGCCAATGACACGGCTGGCCACGGAACGATGGATCCCGGCAATGATGTCGTCCTTGTCGGTTCCTTTGGACAGCTGGCTGATGACTTCACTTTCAGCAAATACGGTGCAGGTGGAGCTGATGGCCACCCGTTTGGTGGATTTGGCTCCCAGTGCAGCCAGGTCAGAAACCTTCACTTCCAGGATATTGGCCATAACATCCAGGAAACGGCCAGTACCGGCAGCGCATTTATCATTCATCTGGAAATTGGTCATGGTCCCGTTTTCCACATGGATGACTTTCACGTCCTGACCACCGATATCGATGACCGTATGGACGTTGGGCCAGATAAAGCTGGCGCCCATGGCATGACAGCTCAGTTCGCTCATCTGCTTGTCGGCAATGCCTTCCAGCGAATTGCGCCCGTAACCGGTAGCCAGGGTAAAGGCCATGTCTTCTTTTTTCATGTGGGCATTTTCCAGGACTTCCGCAATAGAACGTGCGGGACCGGAAGTTCCGGTCCCCACGTCTACCAGGGATTTTGCCACGATCTCTTTTCCGTCTTTCAGGATAATGCACTTGGATGCAGTAGATCCAACATCGATTCCCAAGGTATAGATACTCATTAAAACAGTTCCTCCGTAAGGATTATTTCTTTACGAAAGTCTCGAACTCTCTGATGGCACGAGGCAGCAGCATCTGATGGAACGGGCAGATGCTTTCCGGATTCTGATAAGCAGCTTCCGTGAAGGCTTCCACATACCCGCGGATTTTGTTCATGTCTACGATTTCGTCTACCAGACCCAGTTCGGCGCAGACTTTCGGACGAGATTTGGTGTAGAAAGCCTGGATCAGGTTGTTCATCTTGTCGATGGTCGGCTGCAGATCCTTGCCGGCTTTCCGGTCTTTGGCCAGTCTCCGGGAGTACATGGCGGTAGCGGCGGTTTCACCGTTCATAACGGCGATTTCTGTAGCGGCCGTACCGATGGAGAAGGCGTTGGTATCGTTGCCCTGAGGCCCGCCCAGTACATAGTGTGCAGCAGCGGTGCCCTTTCTCAGGGTGATTTCGAATTGAGGGATGTGGGAAGTCTGGATGGAGTAGATCAGGGACTGGCCCAGACCCAGCAGTTCAGCCTTTTCCGCATCGTTGCCCACATCGATCCCGGTGGTGTCCTGGATCCAGACAATGGGCAGACGGTCTCTGGCGCAGAGAGTGACGAATTCATTCATCTTCACCAGACCCTGACGGTACAGCTTGCCGCCGATACCCACAGAGCCGGCAGCCTTGTATTCAGGGTAGTTCATCAACAGGCCCTGGACGTTGGCCACAACGCCCACCAGCAGGCCGTTGACTTTGGCCAGGCCGGTAACCATTTCAGGACCGTAGCCTTTCTTGTATTCCCGCATTTCGCTGTTGTCGAACAGACGGCCGATAACATTGTAGATGTCATAAGCCCGTTTGTCGTTCAGGGGAACCATGGTGTACAGATCGTCAGCCGGGAATGCCGGTGCTTTCGGATCGTCCACCCGGAAGAATTCAGGATCGTATTTGGGCAGCATGCCTACATACTTCTTGATCCCTTCCAGAACGCCTTCTTCGGAAGCATAGACTTCCCGGATGAAACCGGTTTCGGTGTAGTGGATGTCGACAGCTCCCGGAGGTTCGGTCTTGCCGGTACGGTCCACCATGTCAGCGATTTCGTTGGCATATTCCAGGTCCACATGGCCTTTGGGGTTCATGCCGCCCATAATGCCGGCGCCGCCTACAGCCATGTTGGCTTTTTCATGGGCAATGATCACCGTGGGGCTGATGGAATGATAGCCGCCGCCGGCAGGGTTGGTGCCGTAGATGCCCACGATGACGGGAATGCCCAGCTGGTTCAGTTCAGCGTTCCGGAAGAAGGGAGTACCGCCGCCACGACGGTTGGGGTATACCTTTTCCTGTTCGTCGAACTTAACGCCGGAGCAGTTCAGCACATACACCAGAGGCACGTGCAGGGTCTTGGCAGTGTCGGAAGCCCGCAGCAGGCATTCAGCCTGGCCAGGGACCCAGGCGCCGGCCAGCTTCTTGTTGTCGGAAGCCACCACTACGCACCATTTGCCGTTTACACGGCCCAGGCCCTTGACGATGGCCACGGAGCCGTTCTTGTTGCCCTGAGGATTGAACAGGGTGTTCAGGGGTCTCCAGGAGCCCGGTTCCACCAGTTTTTCAATTCTCTGGAGAGCGGTCAGTTCCCCTCTCTTGTTTACATCAGCATCTGCCTTGCCGGCTTCCTGAGCGGCTTTGATCAGCTGATGGATCTCTTCTTCGATCTTTTTCAGCTGTTCTTCATTGGCGGCATCCACCTTTTTCAGGGGTTTGCCCACCTGAGGCATTTGTTGGAAATATCTAGGCATAGAGTAAAAACCCATTTAACTTCTTCCTCCCGAATGTCTTATTTTGCTTCCGGAGCAGGGACTTTGATGAAAGCCTGGCCCGGGTCGATTTCTTCACGGATCAGTTTGATAACTGCCGGATCCGGAGCTTCCAGTTCCACAGCCTTGGATACATCCAGGTCGAACCCGGTGTTTTCCAGGACGTCTTCCGGAGAAGAAGTGGGATAGTAGGCAGCCAGATACATCCGTTTGGTCTTTTCGTCGAATTTCAGGATCCCTTTGTCGGTTACTACCAGCTGAGGTCCAACATCGCCGGGCAGACCCAGTCTTTCACGTCCGCCAGGGCCGTCGATCCAGCCCGGGCTGGTCACATAGTCGATTTTCTGCATGAATCTGCGTTTTTCATGCTGCATCATAATGATGGTGTTGGAATAGGTGGCAATGCCGTTAGCGCCGCCGGACCCGGTGAAACGGGTTTTCGGATGATGGTAGTCGCCGATGGAGGTGGAGTTCACGTTGCCGTAGGGGTCGATCTGAGCGCCGCCGATGAAGGCGATCAGACGGTTGGCCTTGTGCAGGTATTCGTTGATTTCGAAGCCGACGAACCGGACATTCGGCCAGATGCAGCCGCAGTGAGCCATGAACCGCAGGTCACCAACGGAACGGGGAACTTCCACAGGGGAGCAGTCCATCAGACCGCTTTCCACGATGATGTGGCAGTCAGGAGCATAAACTCTCTTGGCCACGCTGGCGCCGATCAGAGGCAGACCGGTACCAACCGTTACAACCTGACCATTTTTGATCTGTTTGGCAATGGTCACAGCCTGCATTTCCTTATTGGTATAATTCGTGTAATCAGCCATTGTTATTTGTCCTCCTTCGTCATGTCAATGTGATAGCCCAGACCGGGAACAACCTTCAGGTTGATCAGACGAGTGGCACCCAGTTTGTTCAGGTATTCGTCATGATCCTTCAGGTCGAACACCCATTCTTTGCAGAAAGCATCGAAGTCTTCCTGGGTCTTGGAGACCTGGTCATAGACTTTCAGGAACGGGTTGTCGTAGTCATACAGGCCATAGCACTGAGACGGATGAGCACCGTAAGGAGCCAGGACAACGGCATCTACGCACATGCCGGGAATGTCGTTCTTGGTGGGATCTCTTCTGATTTCTTCATTGGAGATGATCTCTTCGCAGGTAACGATGGTGTATTTGGCTGCTTCCGCAATATCCACATCCTGGAATTTGCCGCCCCAGATGCGTACGGTGCCATCAGGAGAAGCCTGCTGAGCGTGGATGATGGCCACATCGATCTGAGGAACAGGAACAGCCACCACTTTTTCACCCGGTTTGAAGGGGTTGTCGATGTATTTGAACTTGTCATCAGGAACTTTGTCCAGGGTCTTCCGGACTTCCTTGCTGATGCCCCATTCATCGGTGAGGCCGGAGCCCTGCATCAGGGTTACAGGCAGGAAGGGCAGGCCCAGAGCAGCGGCATGCCACATCATGTAGATAACATCCTGGGAATAGTCTTCCATGGTCAGCTTGCCGGCTTCGAACCATTTTCTGAACCGTCTGGAAACGTTGGTTACACCGGAGTTGGCGGTATAGCAGTTGATGTAGGCTTTCACACGGCCGTTGCCGATCAGCATATCCCAGTCGCCGCCGGCAGCACCGCCCAGACCGGTCAGGTCCGTGATGCCCTGTCTCAGGATTTCAAACACAGCCGCATAGGGTTTACGGTCAGTCGTAAAGCCACCCAGAGCAATGTGATCACCACTGTGCACATACTTGGCGATTGCGTCTTTTAACGTCATTACTTTACTCAAAGCAAAAACCTCCTTAAAATCCTTCCTAGTTTGTGAAACTGCCGGAATCCTCCTCTAAGAAATAACCATCCCCCTTTGTGAATATTTTTTACATTCGCATTCCGGCTGAACCTACTGTATTCAGTGTACGGAATGATTATAACACAAATAATTTTTTTTTTAAATCTCCCGGGAGATTATTTGTAGATTTTTTTGCAAATATATAAAAATTCTAATAACTTATGAGAAAATTTCTCTTTTTGCACCTTTTTTATTGCAAAAGTTACACAAAAAAGAAGGTGTTTTCTCTGAAACACCTTCTTTTTCTTCAACCATGCATTGTCAATACAGTTTTTTTTGCCGTTCCAGCCACTTTTGAGCCGCCTGGGCCAGCTGTTCCGGATTATTTTCCAGCATCCGGTCCTGGACCCGCCGGAGGAGCACCGGCATCAGCTCCTTCAACTGGTCCGGGCGGGCCCCCAGGGTCAGAGCGTCCTTCCCGGAAAAGTCCAGATCGGAGGTGTGGACGGGCATGAGATAGGCCATCTTCACCAACCGTTTTCCGTACATCTGGGCATGGATCACGTCATTCTGGGCCGCATTGGTGGCGGCCACATCCGCCACGCACACGGCCGTAAGCTGTTTGAAGGCTTCCGCCATCTCCTTGTTTACCCGGAAATGGCCGCTGCGGGCCTCCTTCCGGAGCCAGTGCCAGGTCTTGCTGTCCTCCTGGGCGCTGATGAACCCGAAGTGCATGTGGTTCTTCACCAGCCAGGCCACCCGGTCCACCACCTCCCGGGGCAGCTGGAGCCGTTCCAGGATCTGCCGGGCCAGGGCGGCGCCCACCACTTCATGGCCGTGGTCGCAGGGCTGTCCTTCTTTGTTGATGCCCCGGACCCCTTCCAGGCCCTTGGCCACGTCATGGAGCAGGATTCCCCATCCCACTTCCAGGCTCCGGTCCCCTTTGTCCAGGGCCACTGCCGTGTGCTTCCACACATCATAGGGATGGAACTGGGGGTTCTGGCCTAATCCCACCAGATGGATCAGTTCCGGCAGGATGGGCACCGTTTCATACTGGCCTTTCCGCCGGACCCGGCAGCTCTCCGCCGCCAGTCCGCTTTTCACCATCAGGTCCATGCCTTCTCCCGCATAGGTCCCCATGAGCAGCTTGTTCAATTCTGTCCGCACCCGCTCCAGAGACAGTCCCGGCACCTTCTTCAGGTTCCGGCCCATGGCAGGCAGGATGGAAGGATCCGGAGCAAAGCCCAGCTGTCCCACGAACCGGCAGGCCCGGAACATCCGCAGGGCATCTTCCGAGAACCGCCGGTCCGGATCCCCCACAGTGCGGAGAACCCGGCCCCGCAGATCATCCAGCCCCTGGAAGCAGTCGGTGATGTGTCCGTTCTGGTCCACCGCCAGGGCATTGATGGTGAAATCCCGCCGGCTCAGATCCTCTTCCAGAGTCCTGCAGTACCAGACTTCCGCCGGCCGGTGGGCGTCAGCGCTGCCGTAGGTTTCATTCCGGTAGGCGGCCACTTCCACCCCGTGGCGCTCCACCCGGAGGATCACCACCCCGAAGTTCTGTCCCAGCTCACTGACCACCGGGATCCCCGCGTCTTCCGCGGTCCGGAGGATCTGTTCCGGCCGGGCGTTGGTGACCACGTCATAATCGTCCGGGACCCGGCCCAGGAGCATGTCCCGGACAGCGCCTCCCACCACATGGGCTTCGAACCCATGGGACTGGAGCACATCCATAACGGTTTTCACATAGGATGGAATCGTCAGTTTCATTCCCGGTCACCCTCTCTTCCTGTCCCTTCCTGGTCTGCGGTCAGAAGGGTAAACACCCCGATTTCCAGGGATGGGTCGCTGGCCAGCTTCAGGGTGCAGTGGAATTCCCGTTCCATGTCCCCCAACCCCTGCTGGCGCAGCCAGCCGTATACCACAGGATGGACGGTAAGCAGCAGGCTGTGGCTCATCTTTCCCTGGAGGAACAGGCTCCGGAGCCGCCGGCGGATCTCCACATAGACGGTTTCCGGAGCTTCCACCCGGCCGCTGCCTCCGCACATGGGGCAGGTGGTGTACAGGATGCTGGACAGATTCTTCCGGGCCTTCATCCGGGTCATTTCCACCAGGTTCAGATGGGTCAGGTCGATGACCTTTGGCTTCATTTTGTCCCAGGCGAATTCTTTCTTCAGGATCTGGAGGATCTCCCCCTGTTCCTCTTCCCGGTCCATGTCGATGAAATCCGCCACGATGATGCCTCCGATGTCCCGGAGCCGGAGCTGCCGGGCGATTTCCCGGGCTGCTTCCCGGTTGGTGGCCATACTGGTGGCATCCCGGTCCGCTCCCGTGGAGAATTTCCCGCTGTTCACGTCGATGACGGTCATGGCTTCCGTATAGTCGAAGACCAGGTAGCCGCCCCCCGGCAGCCACACCACCCGGTCGGAAAGGCTTTCGATATCCTCATCCAGCCGGTAGAAGGTGAACAGGTCTTCTTTCCCCTTGTACAGCTTCACCTGGATCTGGGGCAGCCCCATGTCCCGGAGCATTTCCTGGAGCCGCTGACAGGTCTTCTCATCGTCCACGATGATCCGTTCCACCCGGTCCGTCACATAATCCCGGACCAGCCGGATGGCCAGGTCCAGTTCCCGGTACAGCAGCTGGGGTCCCCGGCCCACTTTGCTCCGGCGGACCAGCACCTCCCAGTTCCGGAGCAGCTGTTCCAGATCGGCCCGGATCTCGCTTTCCTCTGCATGGGCTGCTGCCGTCCGGAGCACCAGTCCCATATTTTCCGGCAGCAGCTCCCGGGCCCATTCCCGGAGCTCCTTCCGCTTGGTTTTGCAGCTGATCTTCCGGGACAGGCTCACCCGGCTGCCGTAGGGTTCCAGCACCACATACCGGCCGGGAAGGGTGATCTCCCGGGTCACCGCCGGACCCTTGTTCCCCCTGGCGTCCTTCACCACCTGGACCAAAAGCATCTGGCCTTCGGAGAGCTTTTCTCCCTTTTTCAGGGTCAGGAACCCGTTCTTCCCGGTGTTCAGGTCCACAAAGGCTGCCTGGATCCCGGGCACCACATTGCACACCCGGGCCCGGTACACATTGCCCACCAGGTTGTCGTTACTGCTCCGCTCCACCGCATAATCCCGGAGCCGGTCCTCTTCCACGGTGCCCATCCTGGTTTCTTCCGGACGGACACTGACAAAGATCGTATTCATGGCAGCCCTCAGCCTTCCCCGATCAGGGGAACCTTCCGGCCGGCTTCATCCCGGCTGTAAAGATCCACCCGGCGGATATCCGCCTGGACCACGGTGAGAGGGACCTGGAACTGGTCCTCCAGCACCTGGAGGAATTCCGACGCCTTCATGCTGCCGGTGGGGGTGATCCGGATATCAAAGGACAGGTCCAGGATTCCCTCCTGCCACCGGGCCTCCACCTGGGGAATGAAGTATTTCACATCGATGGTCTTGGGTTTCCCCTTGCCTTTTTTGTGGGTCTTGGTGTAGGGAACTTCCGGCGCAGCGGCAAAGGCGGCCAGCTGGGCAGAAGGATCGGCGGCACAGGGGACCTTCACCTGGTAGGAGGCACCCTGGGCCCGGGCCATGAGCTTGGGAGCCTTGTCATCGGTCAGGTCCCCCCGGACAATGTGGATGCCCATGGGCAGGGCCCGGGCGATCTTGTCCAGCAGCTCCTCCAGGGGCCGTTCTTCCGCCAGGCGGATTTCCGCAAACTCGCAGGAGCTGGTGACTCCCACGCTGAGGGCGGAGGCCAGGGAAAACTTCATATGGGGGTTGAACCCTTCCGAATAGGCCACCGGGATCCCGGACCGACGGAGGGCCTTTTCGATGCTCCTCTGGTATTCCAGATGGGAGATGAACCGGATCCCCGGTTCCTTGGTGATCTGCAGCCGCAGTTTCATACTTCTCCCTCCTTCCAGTCGATGATCTTCACGCCCAGTTTCTGGCAGACCCCGCAGCCGGTGCAGGTATCCCGGCGGCAGTCATGAGTCAGGGCCGCCTCCTGGGCTTTTTCGTATTCACTCCACAGGAACTGTCGGCTCACCCCGCAGCTGGTGTGTTCCCAAGGGAAGATTTCCTCTTTCCCCCGGGGCCGGCTGTTGTAGAAATCCGGGGTCAGGCCTGCATCGGCAATGGCCTGGGCCCACCGGTCATAATCGAAGAATTCCGTCCAGCTGTCGAATTTGGCGCCCCTCTGCCAGGCCAGGTAAATGGCCTTTCCCAGCCGCCGGTCTCCCCGGGCCAGGACCCCTTCCATCAGGCTGGTCCGGGAATCATGGTACTGAAAGTGGATGTTCTTCAGATTGGCAAAGGCGTTCTTCAGCAGCATGTGCTTCCGGTCAAATTCCCCCTTGGTGTTCTGGCCCACCCACTGGAAGGGGGTGTAGGGCTTGGGCACGAAGTTGGACACGCTGACAGTGACTTTGGCCCCCATGTGGCCGGTAACTTCCTTGTACTTCCACTGGACCTTCTGGGCCAGTTTGGCAATGGCCAGCACGTCTTCGTCCGTTTCCGTAGGCAGACCGATCATGAAGTACAGCTTCACCTGGGACCAGCCGTTTTCAAAGGCGGCCCCCACCGCGTTCATGAGATTTTCTTCCGTGACCCCTTTGTTGATCACATCCCGCATCCGCTGGCTCCCGGCTTCCGGAGCAAAGGTCAGGCCGCTTTTCCGCACCGCTTGGACTTCCTGGGCCAGCTTCACGGAGAAGCTGTCGATCCGCAGGGAAGGCAGGGACACGCTGACCCGGTCCTTCCGGAAATCTCCCAGCAGTTCCCGGATGAGAGGTTCCAGATGGGAATAATCCGCGGTGCTCAGGGAGAACAGGGAGATTTCGTTGTAGCCGGTGGCAGGTACCAGCTGTTTGGCCAGCTCCATCACCGTTTCCGGTTTCCGTTCCCGGACCGGCCGATAGATGATCCCGGCGTTGCAGAACCGGCAGCCCCGGCTGCAGCCCCGGAACAGTTCCAGCATGATCCGGTCGTGGACCGTGTCACTGTAGGGCACAATGGGATGGGTGGGGAAATCCAGCCCGTCCAGGTCCTGTTCCACCCGTTTGTACACCACTTCCGGCGCCGTGGGCTCCAGAGGCTTTTTCCCGGTAATAGTGCCGTCGGGACCGTAGGTGATTTCATAGAAAGAAGGTACGTAGACCCCCTGGATCCGGGACACCCGACGCAGGAAGCCAAGCCGGCCCCCGGGTTTGCCTTCCCGCTTCCAGTCCCGGTACAGCAGGGTCACTTCCTGGATGATCTTTTCCCCGTCTCCCAGCATGCAGAAGTCCAGGAAATCCGCCAGGGGTTCACTGTTGAACACGCAGCAGCCCCCGGCACATACAAAGGGATCCTCCAGGGTCCGGTCTTTGGCCAGGATGGGCACCCCGCCCAGGTCCAGCATGTTCAGGATGTTGGAATAGGACATTTCATACAGAAGGGTGAACCCCAGCAGGTCGAAATCCTTCAAAGGCCGGGTGTTTTCCAGGCTGGAGAGCACCAGCCCCCGTTCCCGCATTTTGGCTTCCATGTCCACCCAGGGGGCAAAGGCCCGCTCTGCCGCCACTTTGGGCAGCTTGTTGAGGATTTCGTAGAGGATCTTGTAGCCCAGATAGCTCATGCCGATTTCGTAGGTATCCGGGAAGGCCAGACAGAAGGAAACCTCCGTTTCCTCTTCCGGCTTTACGATGCTGCCGAATTCCATGCCGGTGTACCGGGCGGGTTTTTCCACAGCACTGAGTATGTCGATGGGTAAGTCTTTTCGCATAATATCTCCTTAATGAAAACGCAGGGTCTGGTGATGGGCATTGATGTTCAGCAGCAGGGTCACCATGAGCATATTGGTGGTAAGAGAGCTGACCCCGTAGCTCATGAAAGGCAGGGGCACCCCCGTGACCGGCATAATGCCGCTGGTCATCCCCACATTGACCAGGATGTGGAACAGGAACATAGAGACCACTCCCACGGCCAGCAGGGTTCCAAAATCATCGGACGCATGGAGGGCAATGGAAAGGCCCCGGTAGATCACCACCCCGTAGAGCAGCAGGATAATGGTAGTGCCGATGAAGCCGAATTCCTCCCCGGCCACTGCGAAGATAAAGTCCGTATGGTTTTCCGGCAGGAAGTTCAGCTGGCTCTGGGTACCGGCAAAAAGCCCCTTGCCGGCAAAAAGCCCGGAACCGATGGCAATCATGGACTGGATCACGTGATAGCCGCTGCCGTAGGGTTCCAGTCCCGGGTTCAGGAACACCCGGATCCGGTTCCGCTGGTACTCGTGGAGCATTTTCCACACCAGAGGCGCCGAAGCCAGTCCCAGGCCTCCCATGATCAGGAAATACCGGATCCGGAAGCCGCAGACGATCATGGTGCCCAGGAGGATGGCCAGAAACACCAGGGAAGTCCCCAGGTCCGGCTGCTTCATAACGAACAGGAAGGGCAGCAGCACATAGCCGAACACCGGCAGCCAGCTTCGGAAATCCGTCAAAAGGGGCAGCCGGTCGTCCACAAAGGAGGACAGGCTGATGATCATAATGGCTTTGGCAAACTCACTGGGCTGGATGCTGATGGGCCCCAGCTGGAGCCAGCGCTGGGCTCCCAGGGCGCTTTTCCCCACCAGCATCACCGCCAGCAGCATGAGGATGTTGAAGATGTACAGAGGCCGGGCCAGGCTCTTCAGGATCCGGTAGTCGAACCGCATGAGGAAGACCCCCAGCACCAGGTTGATGGCCGCAAAGCTCAGCTGGCGCAGGACGAAGCTGTACCGTCTGGGCCCGGGGATGTTGGCATGGGTGGCACTGCCGATGAGCACCACCCCGATGGCGATCAGCAGCAGGACGCTGATCAGCAGGGGTTTGTCGATATTCCGAAAATATTTTTTCAACGAAAAATGCCAGCGCATGGTTTCTCCTTATTTCTTGCTGCCCTGCCGCCGCACCCGGGGATCGGTGAACACGTATTCCAGGATGCTCTTGACAATGGGGGCTGCGGAAATGGTGCCGTAGCTGCCCTGTTCCACAATGCACACCACCACCAGCTGGGGCTTCTTGGCCGGGGCATAGGCGATGAACCAGCCGTGTTCCAGTCCGTGGGGGTTTTCGGCGGTACCGGTTTTCCCGGCCACCGGCACCGGCAGGTTCTTCAGGAAGGCGGCAGTGCCCCCTTCTTCCGTTACGGCTTCCAGGCCGTCCTGGATCAGCTTCAGGGTGGATTCAGAAATGGGCAGTTTCCCCTCTTCCTCCGGCTCGAAGGTCTTGGCCACGCTGCCGTCGTCATTGAGGATCTTGCTTACCAGATGGGGCTTGTACCGTTTCCCGTCGGTGGCCACGGCACTGAGCATTTCCGCCACCTGGATGGGGGTGGCCAGGGTGAAGCCCTGACCGATGGCAGTGTTGAAGGTATCCCCCAGGTACCATTCGTCATCAAAGACCTTCTTCTTGTATTCCGGGGTGGCGATGAGTCCCTGGGCCTCCCCGTGGAGGTCGATGCCCGTGGTCTGGCCGAAGCCGAATTCCCGGGCGTATTTGTCCAGCAGGTCGATGCCCACCCGGTTCCCCATTTCGTAGAAGTACACGTTGTCGGAAGCGGCCAGGGCCCGTTTGAAGTTGATGTACCCCAGGGCTTCCCCTCCGGCGTTCCGCATGTCGATGAGCCAGTGGCGGCCGGAGTCGTAGATCAGTTCATCCGGGGTCACTTTCTTTTCTTCCAGGGCCGCGGACCCGGTGACGATCTTGAAGGTGGATCCGGGAGGATATTCCCCGGCGATGACCTTGTCGGTCATGGGATGGAAGGGATCCGTATTCAGGTATTTCCAGTTCTTTTCGCTGATCCCGTTGACAAACCAGTTGGGATCGAATCCGGGACGGGACACCAGGGCCTTCACTTCCCCGTTGTTGGGATCCAGGGCCACCACGGCGCAGCCCCGGGCCCCGATGGCCTTCAGCTGCCGGTCCACCGCCTCTTCGGCGATCCGCTGGAGCTTGGCGTCGAGGGTGAGCACCAGCCCCTGGCCCGGTTTGGGATCCACTTTGTCCATGATCTGGACCACCCGGCCTGCCACGTCCACTTCTTCCCGGTAGCTGCCGTCTTCTCCCCGGAGATAGGAATCGTAGTAGTTTTCCAGGCCGAATTTCCCGATGATGTCCCCGGCCTTCAGTTCACTGTAGGCTCCCTGGGAGATCTCATAATCACTGATTTCTCCCACATAGCCCAGGGCATGGACTGCCAGTCCCTTGTTGGGATAATTCCGCACCGGCTGGACTTCCAGCATCACCCCGGGCAGATAGCGAAGGTTTTCCTCCACCTTGTCCACCACTTCCGGAGAGGCGTTCCGGACCAGACGGATGGGTTCCGAACTGCCTCCGGAGAGACGGATGGTCTCCTTGATGTCTTCCAGAGGCAGGTTCAGCAGCTGGCTCAGCCGTTCCAGGGTCTCTTCCCGGTACCCGTCGGTCCGGCGCACCAGGGACACCATGACCCCGGGCTTGTTGTTGGCCAGTTCTTCCCCGTTGCAGTCATAGATGATGCCCCGGGGGGCCAGGATCCGGGTATAGCGGGTCCGGTTCCCTTCCGCCTGCCGGCGGTAAGTGGATCCCTTGACGATTTGCAGATAGAACATCCGTCCGATGAGGATCAGGATCACCAGGATGCCGGTGACCATCATGAACTCCAGACGGTAAGCATATTTTTTATTCAGCACGGCAGACTCCTACAGATGATAGTAATAATCCATACGGCTGCGGACCCGTTTCTTCAGTCTGTGGTACAGGAACCACATGACAGGGGCCAGGACCAGGTTCCACCCCATAAGCTTCAGGGTCTGGAGGGCCAGGGGCAGGATCGGCAGCCAACGGCCCAGCATCACGCACAGGAACAGTCCCCGGGCCACCTGGAGCAGCAGGGTCACCAGAGCGGTGAGGATCAGATAGGTGGGCAGCCGGTCCACGAACATGTTCACCCGGTTCTTTCCGATCAGGTACCCCAGGGCCGCCCGGGTCACCATGTGCCAGCCGAAATAGCTGAAGGTGACAACGTCCAATAAAGCACCAATACCCAGTCCATACACTGCGCCGTTCCGTTTCCCCTGGTCCATGGCATAGAGCAGGAGAAACAACAGCAGCAAGTCCGGGGACTGGGTGGTGTTGAAAAAGAGGAACCAGTGATTTTCCAGAGTGAACAGAAACAGGGTGAAAAACAGCCAGGCAAGGGCAACGATCACCATTATTTCCCTCCTTTGCCGGACTGGGCATCCGGATCTTTCCCCTCGTTACGGAGGAAATCTGCAAACCCCTGGAAGTTGGTGATGACCCGGGCTTCTTCCAGATGGCTGTAATCCACGGAAGGAGCGATGGTGGCCATTTTGGTAAGGCCGCCGGTATCCATCTGGACATCTTCCACGGTACCGATCACCAGCCCTTCCGGATGGTAGCCGCTGTAGCCGCTGGTCACAATGGTGTCTCCGGGCAGGATGTCCGCATTCCGGCTGAGATTCCGCATTTCCAGCAGCAGATCCGGTCCGGCCACCCCGTTGACGATTCCCGCCGCCCGGGAATCCCCCCGGAGGTTCAGGCCCCCGATCCGGCTCCGGGGACTGGAAATCAGCAGCACCTTGGCCATGTGGGGATAGACTCCGTCCACAATGCCGATGAGCCCGGAGGCATTCACCACCGGCATGTTCACCTGGAGCCCGTCATCTTTTCCCCGGTCGATGAGGATCACATCCTTGAAATCTCCCAGATCCCGGCTGATCACCTTGGCGGACACCATGTTCCACTGGGGATGGAGGCTGCTGAACTTCAGCAGTTTCCCCAGCCGCTGGTTCTCCGCCTTCATGCCGATCAGTTCCGCATTGTTCTGGCGCAGCTCTTCATTTTCCTTTTTCAGGGCGGCATTTTCCTTTTCCAGGGCCGTCTTGGAGGCAAAATAATTCCCGGTGCCTTTGAAACCGCCGCCGATGCCTCCCACCACAAAGCTGATGGGCCGGGTCAGGGTGGTCAGCACCGTATTCACGGCAGGGAACCGGTGGAAAGCATCCCATACCAGCCCCACCACCAGCAGGATGGCCGCCGCCAATACCCCCAGTCTGACTTTCTGTTCCTTCCTCATTCGCACTGCTTCTCTCCATTTACACGTTCCGGCGGGGACGGGGTCCCTTCCGGAACAGATTCATATTCCCGGCGGCAATGCCGGTTCCCTTGGCTCCGCAGGTCAGGGCGTTTTCCGCCACCCACACTTTCAGGCCGGTTTCCCGGGCCAGGAGCCAGTCAAAATTCCGCAGCAGGGCTCCGCCCCCTGTAAGGACGATGCCCCGTTCCGCCACATCCCGGGCCAGCAGGTCTGGCAGCTGTTCCAGGAGGGCCAGGACACAGTTCACCATCTTGTGGACCGGTTCCCACAGGGCCTCCCGGAGCTGGTTCTGATCGATGGTCACCCGCCGGGGGAGCCCGGTGATCAGGTCCCGGCCCCGAAGGTCCATATAGGCCGGAGGCGCAGTCTCCCGGACCGTGCCGATCTCGATCTTCACCTGCTCCGCCTGGAGGGTCCCGATAAGAAGATTATACTTTTTCCGGCTGTACTGGACAAGGGCCTGGTCCAGGCTCCGTCCTCCCTGGCGGAGGAGCCGGCTGAGAGCAATCTTTCCCTGGGTGAGCACCGCCGCTTCCGTGGCCCCTGCCCCCATATCCACCACCAGGCAGCTTTTGGTCTCCCGGACCGGGATCCCGGCTCCCAGGGCTGCCGCCAGAGGGGCTTCCAACAGGTAAGCCTCCCCGGCTCCCGCTTCCATGGCCGCATCCAGCACCGCCCGGCGCTCCACGCTGTTCACCCCGCAGGGCACCGTAAGCACCAGCCGGGGCCGGAACAAAGGCCGTTTCCCCAGGGCCTGGCGGAGGAATCCCCTGAGCATCTGCCGGGTCAGGTCGAAGTCGGCGATGACCCCGTCCTGGAGCGGCCGGACCACCTGGATTCCCTCCGGGGTCCGTCCCAGCATCTGCCGGGCCTCCTGACCCAGGGCCAGGATCTTTCTCCGGCCCCGGTCCAGGGCCACGGCGGTGGGTTGGTCCAGTACGATACCCTCGTCCCGGAGACAGATCCGGGTATGGTCCGTGCCCAGATCCACTCCCAGATCCGTGGAAAAAGATCCCATTAGATCCAGCATGCCATGTTCCTCCTTTTACAACAATCCGTGTTCCTTGAAACTGTAATAGACCCCGTCTCCAATGATCAGATGATCCACCAGAGGGATCCCCATCACCTTCCCCGTATCCCACAGGGTCCGGGTCAGGCTCCTGTCCTCCCGGCTGGGGGTGGGGTCCCCGGAAGGATGGTTGTGGACCGCCAGGATGGCGGCTGCATGGTGGAGCAGCGCCGGGGCAAAAGCCTCCCGGGGATGGACCACTGAGGCATTGAGAGACCCCTCAGAAATGGGTTCGATGCCAGTGACCTTCCCCTTGCTGTTCAGCAGCACCACCAGAAAATGTTCATGATTCTCATACCGGAGCCGGGGCATCACCAGCATGGCTCCGTCTTCCGGACAGTGGATGGTCTGGAAGGGTTGGGTTTCCGCCCCTGCCAGCCGCCGTCCCAGTTCCAGGGCCGCCAGGATCACCGCAGCCTTGGCAGGCCCGATGCCGGCAATCCGGGTCAGTTCCCGGGGGTCCTGGGTCCGGGCCAGCCGGGCATCCTTCAGCAGATCCCCCGTCAGTTCCCGGGCAATATCCAGGGCCGAATGTTCCTTTCTCCCGGTGCCGATCAGGATGGCCAGCAGTTCCGTAATGGCAAGGGCTTCAGGTCCCTTGGCCAGGAGCCGTTCCCGGGGCCGTTCCTCCGGAAGCATCTCCCGGATCAGATAGTGTGTCATGTCTTGTCACGTCCAATTCTGCAAATAATTTCTTCAAAGGGGCAAGAGGGAGTCCCACCACATTGGTGTAGGACCCCTGGATGGAAGGAATGAACAAGGCGGCTTTCCCCTGGATGCCGTAGGCTCCGGCCTTGTCCAGGGGTTCCCCGGTAGCAATGTACCAGGCAATGTCTTTTTCAGAAAGAGGAGAAAACTCCACCTTCGTGGTCTCCACATGGGTCCGGACCTGTCCTTGGAAGAACAGGGCCATCCCTGTCAGTACCCGGTGGGTCCGGCCGCTGAGTTTCCGGAGCATGCGGGCTGCTTCCGCCCTGTCCCGGGGTTTTCCCAGGATCTCCCCGTCCAGGGCCACCACCGTGTCCGCCGCCAGGATGGGCACCCGGTCCCCCAGCCGGTCCCGGACTTCCCGGCCTTTGGCCAGCGCGTTGGCCAGCACCAGCTGTTCCGGGGTGGCATCGTTTTTTTCTTCTTCTCCCCGGCTCACCACCACCCGGGGCTCCAGGCCGATCTGCCGGAGCAGTTCCAGGCGCCGGGGTGAACCGGAGGCCAGTATCAGTTCCATAACGAGCATTCTCCTATAACTTGTGAAACAGAATCCCTGCCAGGATCATGCCCAGGATGGCTGCCAGATTGGGAGAAAATTCCACACCGGCGGTCACCTTGGCCACATAAAGGTCCATGGTGGAAGGGGGAATGGTCAGCACCTGATATTTCCGCACCAGGAAATCGGTGGCTCCGCCCAGAGGCTGGGAAGCCTGGAGACTGTCCCCCAGAAGGCCTCCCATGACGGCACCGGCTGCCAGGACCAGCAGCAGGGTCAGATGGTTTTTCCCCAACATGGTTTAAACCTCCACTTTTTTCCCTTTGGCGTCGTAAATCTCCCCATCGCTGAAATAGCCGGTGATGGTCCACTGTTCCACCTTGGTCCGGACACTCTTCTTGAAGTTCCGGGCATAGACCAGCCCCAGGGCCAGCCACACCAGAGTGCTGAGCACCACGATCTGCCACACGGGAGCAGAGAAAAAATGGGCTATGGCCCGGCCGAAAGCCGCACCGGCCAGGGCGGTGAGCACCGGGATCCCGTACACGATCATCTGGGCCTTCTTTTCATCCAGGGACTGTTTCCCCACGATCACCCGGGTGCCCCGTTTGGCTTCGCATGCATTCCAGCAGTCCAGCATCTTGGGCCGCTGTTCCCCCGGTCTCTGTTCGATTTTCACCTTGGCCCGCTGTTTGTTGACTGCGATGACCTTTCCCACATACACATTGTTGTTGCTCATACTATGACTCCTTTGTTATTCTGGAAATTCCAGGTACTGTTTGGGGAACCGCCGGGCCAGCCGGTCCATCAGCTCATCGCTGGATTTGAACAGCAGGCCGCAGAGTTTTCCATTCTCCCGGTACACCAGGATCCGCTGGGGATTGGGATCCACGGAAGAATACCGGTGGACATATTTTTTAATGGAGGTCTTCCGGAAAAAGCTCCGTTTGTAATGGTTGGAAAAACTTTCCAGGTCCTTCAGGTAAACGGTCATCCGCCGTTCCAGCCCCAGGCCGTACATGACCACGATCAGCTTGTCGCTGGTGAGCTGGATGCTGTACTGGAACAGGCAGCGCCAGCACCAGAGGATCACAAACAGCAGGTTGTACCCCCAGCCCATGATACTCAATTGGCCCAGAGCAAAAGTATGATACCCTTCATAGGCCCAGCTGAGGGCAATGAGAGCCAGGGTCCCCCACTGATACAGTCTCCGCTCCCGGCTGGTTGTCGAAAATTCCTTGTATGCTTCCAAAATATTCTCCTTTGGGCTTTTCCGCCGACAAAAAAACATATCCCTTTTATTATAGCAAAAATCCCCCCAATAGAAAGGTGTTTTCTGCAAAAAAAGAGCTGCTGCCGAAGCAACAGCTCAAAAAACTTTTGTTTTTTATTTGCCGCCCACCATGGCCAGCATGGTACCGGCTGCAACAGCCGTACCGATAACACCGGCCACGTTGGGGCCCATGGCGTGCATCAGCAGGAAGTTGCCAGGGTCAGCCTGCTGTCCCACAACCTGGGACACACGGGCAGCCATAGGCACTGCGGATACACCAGCAGAACCGATCAGCGGGTTGGTCTTGCCGCCGTCCAGCTTGCTCATCAGCTTGCCGAACAGCACACCGCCGGCGGTGCCGCCGATAAAGGCAACCAGACCCAGGCAGATGATTTCGATGGTCTGCAAGGTCAGGAAGCTTTCGGCCTTCATGGTCAGGCCGGTACCGGTGGCCAGCATGATGGTCACACTGTTCATCAGGGCATTTTGTGCCGTGTCAGACAGACGGTCCATACAGCCAGATTCGGTGAACAGGTTCCCCAGCATCAGCATCCCGATCAAAGAGCATACGGAAGGCAGCAGCAGGGAAATGAAAATGGTGGTGACAATGGGGAACACCACTTTTTCAAAGTGGGTCACCGTACGCAGCTGGGCCATTTTGATCTTCCGTTCTTCCTTGGAGGTGAACAGTTTCATCACAGGCGGCTGGATCAGAGGCACCAGGGACATGTAGGAATAAGCGGCCACGGCGATGGCGCCCAGCAGATGGGGAGCCATCTTGGAAGCCAGGTAAATGGAAGTCGGGCCGTCAGCACCACCGATGATCCCGATGGCGGAAGCTTCCTTCACATTGAAGCCCAGGAGCATGGCCCCCAGCAGAGCCACAAACACACCGATCTGGGCAGCAGCACCCAGCAGCAGGGTCTTGGGGTTGGCAATCAGCGGACCAAAGTCGGTCATGGCCCCTACGCCCATGAAAATCAGCGGAGGGAAGATTTCGTATTTGATCCCGCCCAGGATCAGCTGCATAACGCCGGGATCGGTTTCGAACCCGGTCCGGGGTACGTTGGCCAGAATGCACCCGAAGGCGATCGGGCTCAGCAGCAGGGGTTCAAAGCCTTTGACGATGGCCAGGTACAGCAGGATGCACCCTACCAGCATCATCACGGCATTGCCCCAGGTAAAAGCCACAAACCCACTGTCCTGGATGACAGAGGTCAGGGCTACCACAAAAGCATCCATGTTCTAAAATCCTCCTTTATGTTCGGAGACGATGATTAGAGAATAACCATTACGTCGCCGGTGGCTACGGTATCGCCAGCGTTTACGCGGACTTCGGAAACCGTGCCATCTTCAGGAGCCATGATTTCATTCTGCATCTTCATAGCTTCCAGGATCAGCAGAACATCGCCGGCTTCCACTTTGTCGCCGGGTTTTACGTTAACGGACAGAATCTTGCCGGGCATGGGAGCGGATACGGTTACGGAGCCGGCAGGAGCAGCAGCGGCCGGTTTGGCAGCGGGAGCAGGAGCAGCAGCAGGAGCAGCGGCAGGAGCCGGAGCGGGAGCAGCAGCAGGAGCAGCAGCTACAGGAGCCGGAGCAGGAGCAGCAGCAGGAGCGGCAGGGGCAGCAGGAGCTGCGGTTACAGCGCCGCCAACTTCTTCAACTTCTACGGTGTAAACAGTACCGTTAACGTTAACATTAAATTTTCTCATGAGAATGCCCTCCTAAACAGTTTTCAAGTTGTTTGATTTTGTGGATAATGAACCGTCCCTCAACAGTTCATCAGAAAGAATGATGGGGCAGATTCATCGGCTCCATTTTTCTTTTGTGTTCGGCGATGGCAGCACTCAGGGCAGCTGCAATCATATCGTCTTCATCCTGGACCAGGGCCAGGACAGCTGCCATGGCAGCCACTTTTTCCTCTTCCTGCCGTTTGCTGGCAGCAGCGGAAGGCGCTGGTTTAGCAACTACAGGCTTTTTTTTTCCCTGAACTTTCTTGGTGGGATCGACAGCATGGATCAGCACCATCAGGATTCCCAGCACAATCAGCACGCCGAATACGATGGTCATGTTGATCATCATAATCAGCCAAGGATTGTCGGTCATGAACGTTTCACCTCTCTTCCCTCATGATGAATGGTTTATATCAAAATCACAGAGGAATGTTACCGTGTTTCTTAGTTGGCCGGTCTTCCTGCTTTGATTTTAACATACGCAGCGCTTTGATCAGCGTGGGACGGGTGGTCTTGGGTTCGATGACCATTTCCACCATCCCGTGCTTGGCGGCATAATAAGGAGTGGCAAAGTTGGTGATGTACTCCTGGGTCTTCTGTTCCACATCCGGGTCTTTCCGGAAGATGATCTTGGCAGCCCCCTGGGGTCCCATGACGGCGATTTCCGCCGTGGGCCAGGCAATCACATGATCGGCACCCAAGTCCTGGGCACACATGGCCAGATAAGCACCCCCATAGGCCTTCCGGGTCACCAGGGTGATCTTGGGCACCGTGGCTTCGCAGTAGGCATAGAGCATCTTGGCCCCGTGACGGATGATGCCGCCGTATTCCTGGTCCGTTCCCGGCAGGAACCCGGGCACATCCACGATATTGATCAGAGGGATCCGGAAAGCATCGCAGAAGCGGATGAACCGGGCCGCCTTGTCAGAAGCGTTGATATCCAGGCACCCGGCCATGATCCGGGGCTGGTTGGCGATGATCCCCACCGTGGATCCGTCCATCCGTGCCAGGCAGGTGATGATGTTCCGGGCATACATCCGGTGAGGTTCCACATATTCCCCGTTGTCCACGATGCTGCGGATGACTTTGTACATATCATAGGGCATCTGAGGACCGTCAGGAATGATGGTGTTCAGGCTTTCATCCATCCGGTAAGCGCTGTCCCCGGTGTCATAGACCGGAGGATTCTCCCGGTTGTTGCTGGGCAGGAAACTGAGCAGGTACCGGATCTGTTCCAGGCAGTCCGCATCGTTTTCCGCCGGGAAGTCCGCCACCCCGCTGCGGGTGCAGTGGGTAAAGGTGCCTCCCAGGTCTTCCTGGCCCACTTCCTCGCCGGTCACGGTCTTCACCACTTCCGGTCCGGTAATGAACATCTTGGAATTCTTCTTCACCATGTAGATGAAGTCCGTAAGAGCCGGACTGTATACCGCACCCCCGGCGCAGGGACCCATGATGGCGGAAATCTGGGGAATCACCCCGGAAGCCAGGGTATTCTGCTTGAACATTTTCCCGAACCCGGCCAGGGCGTCCGTGGCTTCCTGGATCCGGGCACCGCCGGAATCTTCCATGCCCACGATGGGTGCCCCGGTCTTCAAGGCCATGGCCTGGACCTTGGCGATCTTGTTGGCGTGCATTTCCCCCAGGGATCCCCCTTCCACGGTGAAATCCTGGGCGTAAACGAACACCGTCCGTCCGTTAACCGTGCCGTAGCCTGTCACCACCCCGTCCCCGGCCAGATATTTCTTTTCCTGGCCGAAGTTGGAGCAGCGATGTTCTACAAATTTATCCAGTTCTACAAAACTTCCCTCATCTAAGAACGACTTTATCCGTTCCCGGGCAGTCATTTTACCGGCATCATGCTGTTTGCCGACTCTTTTGGCGCCTCCGCCTGCTTCGATTTTCTCGTAGCGGGCAAACATATCTTCAATTTTTTCCTGTGTGGTCAAAAATACGCACCTCCTTCAAGGATTCTTGGCTGCAGCGAAACCAAAACACGGTAATTGTAACATAAATATGACCCTGTTGCCACCGGTTTTCGGAAAATATCGCTGGAGAACCCTCTTATTCCTTCTCCATGGTGCCGTTTTTCAGCATTCTTTCATGGAAGGAGAAGGCTTCGGACAGGATGTGAGGGGTCTGGCTGTTGTGGCAGGCCACACAAGCCCGTTCGAAATAATCCTTCAGGATGGGCTGGTATCTGGGGCTGGCGATCTGGTCGATGATGATGGGTGCTCTTTCTTTGGGGGACAGGCCTCTCAGGTCAGCCACACCCCGTTCGGATACAATCACATCCACATCGTGTTCGCAGTTGTCGATATGGGAGCAGAAAGGCACTACAGAACTGATCTTGCCGCCCTTCCGTTCGGATTCGGCGAAGAAGATGGACAGATAGCCGTTCCGGGCAAAGTCCCCGCTGCCGCCGATGCCGTTCATCAGGTTGGTGCCGTTGATATGGGAAGAGTTCACGTTCCCATACAGGTCCACTTCGATGGCGGTGTTCATGGCGATGACACCCAGCCGGCGGACCACTTCCGGGTTGTTGGAAATTTCCTGGGGCCGGAGGATCAGATGGGATTTGTATTTGTCCAGGTTGCTGTAGAATCTCTTCTGGACTTCAGCGGACATGGTCAGGGATGCCCCGGAAGCCACCCGCAGTTTCCCGGCATCGATCAGGTCGAACATACCGTCCTGGATCACTTCCGTGTATACGGTCAGGTCTTCGAAATCAGAATGGACCAGGCCGTTGATCACCGCGTTGGCCACGGACCCTACCCCGGACTGGAGGGGCAGCAGGTTCTTGGGCAGCCGGCCGGCCTTTACTTCGTTTTTCAGGAATTCCACCAGGTTGCCCCCCATGGCCCGGGCATCATCGGTAATGGCCGCCAGTTTGCTGGGGGTATCGGGGATATCGCAGGGAACGATGGCTGCCACCTTGTCCAGGTCGCAGGGAATGTAGGGAGTCCCTACCCGGTCTTCCGGCCGTTCGATGGGAATGATCTTCCGGTAGGGAGGATCCAGGGGCACATAGCAGTCGTGCATCCCTTCCAGGCCCAGAGGCTGGGTTACGTTCACTTCCACGATGACTTTCTTGGCGCTCTGGACATAGCCGCAGCTGCCCCCCAGGCTGGTGGTGGGGATGATGCCGATCTTCCCTTTGCCCAGGTCCTTGATGGAGCAGGCTTCGATGATGGCCACATCCACATCCCGGTGATCCGGCAGGAAGCCGAACCGGGCCATCTGGTTGAAGGTGCTGATATGGGTGTCCAGATACCGGATCTGGCCGTTGTTGATGGCGTTCCGGCAGTTTTTGTCGGTCTGGTAGGGCATCCGGTTGCCTACGATCCCTGCCTCCACCATGGCCGTATCGATTTCAGGTCCAGGGAGCACAGTCCAGACATTGACTTTAAAGGGATGTTCCTTTCCTCTGGCAGCCAGAGCCAGGGGTACTGCTTTGGGATACCCGGAAGGGGTAAATCCGCTCATGCCCAGGTTCATGCCGTCTTGAATCATTTCTGCCGCTTTTTCAGCTGTGGTGATCTTGCTGAGTGCTGCGGCACAATGGACTCGATCCGTAATATCGATCATTTGCTCTTCCTCCTGTTTGCCTGATAGGCTTCTCGTCTGGAGATTCTATCTGAATATTTAAAAATAGAATCCACGTCATAAATAATAACAATATTTCCGCCAACTTGCAAGGAAAAAGGACATGACAGCTCTGGAAATTTAACCGGACAGCTGTCCTTTTTCTGTTATTTTTTGAACATTCTCTGATTTTTCCTCATTTTTCCTTTTTCTTTCGCAGGAAGATGCACCCCTCCTTTTCTCCATAGCCCCGGACCACGTCTTCCGCAAAAGCCCGGCAGGTGGGGGCTCCGCAGGCCCCGCAGTCCAGCTGGGGGAACTCTTTTTCCAGTTTCTTCAGCTGGCCCATCTTCTCCAGGGCCTCGCCGAAATCCCTGGCCAGGGGCGGATGGGGCCGGGGTTCCAGGGGCTTGATGTACTTCCAGGAAGCCGGGAAATCCTCGATGATCCGGCAGCGGGCCATGGCGGTCTCCCGGTCCGCATTTTCCCGGTTCCGCCGGCGGTCCACCCGCACCCGGAGATTCTTGGCGGCCACGTACTTGTTCACCGCCACACAGGGCCCTCCGATGCAGCCCCCTGCACAGCTGTAACAGCACACGTACCGCACATCGCTGAGTTTGGCCATGCTTACCTGTTCCAGCAGTTCGTCCACCTCTTCCGGCCCCTGGGCCGCCAGGGCATTGGTCAGGCCGGTGGATTCCAGTTCCCCCCGCCAGCTTCCCCAGCTGAGGCTGTAGGAAGAGCCCAGGGTGGCTTCCGGCACCTCATACCGGGTTTCCTGCACATGCTTGATGGCCTGGGTCAGAGGCCCATAGATGGAAGAAATGGTGAAGGATCCGGTGACCGCCGTGTGGGCCACGTCCACGGACTGGTGGATGTTGGTGCCCTTGGCGGGGCAGGGAGAAATGAACCAGATCCCCACTTCCTCCGGGGCCAGTTGCAGCCGCCGGGTGGTTTCCCGCCGGGTATAGATGGCCGCCGCTTCCGCCGGTGCCAGTACCGGGAGCACCTGCTTCACCAGTTCCGGATACTTGGTCTGGATCAGCCGGAGCACCGCCGGGCAGGCGGAGGAGATCAGGGGGAAGGGGCCCTTGTAATGGGCGATGTACCGCTCCATTTCGTCGCTGATATAGTCCCCGGCCAAAGCCACGTCGAACACCGTGTCGAACCCCAGTTCCCGGAGCCCCTCCCAGATCACGGAGGCGGCGATGTTCCCGTCGAACTGGGCGTAAAAGGAAGGGGTGGCCAGAGCAATGTTCACTTTGTACTTCTTCAGTTCCGTCAGCGGGTCCGCCCATCCTTCCATGGCCCGGGTGGGACAGCAGCGGATGCACTCCCCGCAGTCGATGCACCGGTCCGAAAGGATCACCGCTTTTCCCTGCCGGACCCGGATGGCCTGGACCAGACATTCCTTCACACAGATCAGGCACCCGGTGCATTTTTCCCGGTTGACTCGGACCGAATTGAGATAGGCTTCACTCACCGGTTTTCACCTGCTTTTCCTTCCCCTTACTCAGTGGGCCAGCCGGAACTCCAGGGTCACCCGGGTCCCTTTCCCCACCTGGGTATCGATTTTCATGGCATCGGAAACTTTCTTCATGTTGGGCAGCCCCATGCCGGCCCCGAACCCCATGGCCCGGATCTTGGCGGACGCAGTGGACCAGCCTTCCCGCATGGCTTTTTCCACATCCGGGATCCCGGGGCCATGGTCCTCGATGGTGATGGTGACCTTTTCCGGATCCAGATCGGCCCGGATCTCTCCCCCGCCCCCATGGATCAGACAGTTCATTTCCCCTTCATAGGTTCCGATGGCGATCCGCCGGATCAGTTCCGGAGCCAGTCCCAGCTGCTTGAGCATTCCTTTCAGGGATGTGGAAGCCGCCCCGGCCCGTTCAAAGTCATTGGGGATCACCGTGTATTTTTCCTCCATGACGGCTATTTCCGGTCCTTGCCGGAGCAGCCCCGGAGCCCCAGCTCATACAGCCGGCCGCAGGCCTCGAACATGGTGCACCGGGTGTAGAGCACCGGGATCCCCTTGCTCCGGGCCGCCAGCAGCACATCCTGTTCCGGATGCTTGTCCCGGACAAAGATCAGAGCCGCTGCATCGCTCACGTCCGCCGTCCGGACCACCTGGATGTTCAGGAGCCCGGTGAGCAGTACAAAATCTTCCTTGGCATAGGCCAGCACATCGCTCATCATGTCGCTGCCGCAGGCCTGGTTCACCGTCCGGTCCATCCCTTCCTGTCCGGAAACCACCTGGGCTTCCAGGACTTCCGCCACTTTCTTCAACGTTACCATGGTTCATTCCTCCTTTGATTTCTCAAAACAACGCTTCCATCTGCTTCCGTTCCCAGGTGTCCCGGTAGGGATCCAGCACCTGGAGGGCCCGGGTGGCATAGGACCCCAGGCTCCCTTCGTAATGGCGGGCGATCCCGCTGTCCGGATGGTCCTTCTTCAAAAGGGCGATGGCCATGTATACATAGCCTGCCTCCCGGGGATTGTTCATGTTCCCCAGTTTGTGGAGAGCATCATCCAGGAACCGGACCGCCTCCTTTTCCTTTCCTTCCCGCATGGACAAAAGGGCCAGGTAGGATTCCACTATGGGATGACGCCAGTAGAACACATACCGGGGGAACAGTTCATAGGCCTGGAGAAAATACTTTTTGGCCCGGTCGAACTGCCCCATATTGTAACAGGTGACCCCTGCATTGCAGGAAAAGACCACCCAGGAACTGTAGGCTTCCTGATCCCTGGCATAGTCCAGGGCCTTGTCGTAGCAGTCCAGGGCCTCCTGGAACTTTCCCTCTCCCCGACGGATCTCCCCCAGGTAGTTGTAGGCTCCGGCAATGTTCAGGGCATAGCGCCGCTGGACATTCTGGGTCACCATGAAGGTGGAGATGGATTCCTTCAGCAGCCGTTCTGCTTCCGGGAAATTCCCCTGCATGATCATGTTGAGGCCCTTGAGCCGGAGCAGGATCCCCATTTCCTTGTGGTAGTTGCATTCGTCCGCCAGGTTCAGGGCCACTTCCAGATAGTTCTTCATTTCTTCCGTGTTGCCGATCTGGATATCGTAGTAGATCATCTGCTTATAGCCCATGAGCATGTAGTCCCGGTTGTGGACTTCTGCCGCCTGTTCGATCAGGCTCAGAATGTTCCGGACCCCTTTTTCGTATTCTCCCACCCGGATGTAGTGCCGGCCCATCAGGTGCAGGTAGTTCATTTCCAGGTCCCGGACTTCCGGAGTCTCCCCGCAGGTCCGCTTGATGGTGTGCATCATCTCGTCCACTTCCGCCAGGAATTTGCCCAGATTGGACTCGATGTACCGGCTCTTGTCATCGTCGGGCATAATATCCGCACTGCTGAGCACAGGGAACAGTTCATTGCTGAAGTTCAGATAATACATAAGGATCTTCAGTTTGTACCGGCCCATGTTCACCAGTTCTCCGGCCTCCTGGTAATGGTATTCCAGATGGTGGTACAGCCGGATGTCCTGGGGGGAATGGGTAAGCCGCTTTTCCCAGAGTCCGGCGATGTAGCTGTGGAGGATCTTCTGTTTTTCCAGGGAGATCTGCTGGTGGATGTATTCTTTCAGCTTCTGCTGGACAATTTCATAGATCACTTCCGGCTGCTGGGGCACCGGCCGGATGAAGTTGTTGTTCCGGAGCACCTCCAGGTTTTCCAGGGCCTGGAGGCTGTTCATATGCATGTATTCCGAGATCATGGCCAGAGGCGCCCCGTCGTAGAACAGGGAAATGAAGTCCAGGATCTTCCGCTGGTCATCGGTAAGAGCGAAACAGTTGGATTTGAAAATATTCCGCATGTTTTCCGTCAGGTTTTCCAGACTGCCGGTGGTCTTGAGGGCCTTCAGGCATTCCCGGAGCAGGAACAGGTTCCCTTCCGATTCTTCCAGCAGCCGGTCCACCAGATGGTCATCCACCGGCACCGGCAGTTCCATGTCCAGGGCAAAGAGCCGGACGGTCTCCCTGTCCAGGGGGGCCAGTTCCAACAGCCGGAGCTTGTGGTACATGGAGACGGAGGTCTCGAATTTCTGATAGTTCTTGTCCTGGGAAGGCTGGGCGGTCAGCAGGAACATGAACCGGGAGGATTTCTTGTGGAGGATCAGACTGCTCAACAAAGACAGGCTGAGAGGATCCATCCACTGGATGTCCTCAAAGATAAACAGCAGCTGCCGGCTTTCCCCCACATTTTCCATCACCGTGTAGAGGGTGTGGAAAATGGCGTCGAATTTCAGCAGATCCTTGATTTCCGCCAGTCCCGCTTCCCGGTCCCCGCTCATGTCCATCTGGGGGAACAGTTCATACAGCCGGGAGGGATCCATGTTGGGCACCGGGATCTTTTCCCGGCGGATCAGGTTCCCCAGCCCCTCCACGATTCCGGTCCAGGGCCGGAGCAGGATGTTCTGTTCCGGTTTGAAGCAGTTGGTCTGGATCACCGTCACTTCCGGAGGCAGTTCCTCCACCAGGGCATCCTTCAGGATGGTCTTGCCGCAGCCGGCTTCTCCCCGGATCAGCAGGGTATCGCTGTTCCTGCCCTGGAGGAACTCTTCCAGCATCCTGTTCACCAGCTGGAGTTCCCGTTCCCGTCCGGTCAGGCTGCCTTTGGGCCGGGGTTTCAGGATCCCCTGCTCTTTTTTCTCCTGCTTTTCCTCATGGAGGGTCCGTTTCATCAGCTCTTCGATTTCCGGAGGCACATTGCTCTGGAGCTCTTCCCGGAACAGCTTCTTCATTTCCTCATACAGTTCCGTAGCCTGCTTCATGTTTCCCTGCTCACAATACGTCCGGAGCAGCAGGGTATAGATGGATTCATCGTAGGGATCATGGGCAATGAGCATCCGGCCGTACCGGGTCACCTTGGCCTGATTCCGGACAGCCACCGCTTCCTTCAGTTTCTGGAGCAGGGCATCCATGTACAGTCCTTCCAGACGGTCCCGTTCCGTCAGATACCAGTTTTCGTACTCTGCCGCATCCTTGATGAAGAACCCCTGGAGGAAGGCACCCTGATACAGTTCCAAGTTCCGGCCCGGATCCACCTCGAATTCCTTCACATCCACCTGGACCCGGATTTCCGGATTCACCTTGATAATGGCTTTCCGGGGCGAAATGAACACATCCGGTCCCAGGATCTTCTTGGTTTCGTAAATGGCATTCCGGAGATTTTTCCGGGCAATGGCATCGGGCTTGTCCGCCCACAGCACACCGCTCAGTTCATCCCGCATCACCGTGCCCTTCACCAGCAGGTAGTATACCAGTGCATTGACTTTATTATAGGGAAAGAAGATTTCCTTCCCGTCTTTCTGGATAACAGGAGCGCCTAAAAACCGCGCTTGGATCAGACTCGTCATGTTTCCACACCTCATCAGAGAAATTTTATGTAAAAATTACCAACTCCCGTAAGGCCCCTCAAATTGTCATAGTAACCAGTACTATTATAATATAAACGGAAAAGAAAGAAAAGAAGGGGGTGCTGCACCCAATGTGCAGCACCCTCTTCTGTTGAGCCAGGGCAGCCGGCAGGCTTACCGGACCACCACTTTTCCTTTTTTGATGACGGTTTCCACAATGTTGACCCCTGTATGGTAGGGAAGGAATTTGTAGGACGGATACTGGAGGATCACCAGGTCCGCCTGTTTCCCCGGCTCCAGGGAACCGATCCGGTCCGCCCGGTCCAGGGCCGCGGCCCCGTTCAGGGTCAGGGCGGTGATGGCTTCTTCCGCACTCATCTTCATGTAGATCACCGCCAGGCCGATCATGAGGGGCACCGAGAAGGTGAAGCCGCTTCCCGGGTTGAAATCCGTGGCCAGGGCTACGGCGCAGCCGGCGTCGATCATTTCCCGGGCCCGGGCAAAGGGTTCTTTCAGACAGAAGGCGGTGGTGGGCAGCAGGGTGGACACCACCCCGTTGTCCGCCATGGCCCGGATCCCTGCATCGGAAGCATGGAGCAGATGGTCCGCACTGGTGGCGTGGAGTTCCCCGGCCAGTTCCGCCCCGCCCAGGCTGACGATCTCATCTGCATGGATTTTCAGCTTGAAGCCCATCTTCCGGGCTTCCGTCAGCAGGTGCCGGCTCTGTTCAATGGAGAACACCCCTTTTTCGCAGAACACGTCGCAGAATTCCGCCAGGTGTTTTTCCGCCACTTCCGGCATTACATCCTTCAGGAGGAATTCGATGAAGTCATCCCCCCGGTCCTTGTATTCCGGCGGCACCGCATGGGCCCCCAGGAAGGTGGACACCAGCTCGATGGGCTGCTTTTCGTTCAGGTCCCGGACCACTTCCATCTGTTTGATTTCCGTATCATGATCCTGGCCGTAGCCGCTTTTGGCTTCCACGGTGGTGACCCCCATGGCCAGCATCTTCTTCAAAAAGTCCATGCTGTGGTCCACCAGCTCTTCCCGGCTGGCTTCCCGGGTGGCCTTCATGGTGTTCAGGATGCCCCCGCCCCGTTCCATGATTTCCATATAGCTCATGCCGCCCATCCGCCAGAGGAATTCATCGGGCCGGTAGCCCCCGAACACCAGGTGGGTGTGGGAATCCACGAACCCGGGGAGCACCGCCTTGCCGGTGGCGTCGATCTGTTTGTCCGCCGGCACCAGTTTCTCCCAGTCCGGCTGGTTCCCGATGCTGCGGATCTTCCCGTTTTCAATCAGGATGGACTGGTTCTCGTAGATCTTCAGCTGTTTCATTTCCCGGCCATGACGGGCGGTATTCCCTTCCGGGGTCACAATCTGGGCCGCATGTTTGATCAGCAGTCTGTCAATCATTGCCTTTCCTCCTTCAGTTCTGCCACAAAAGGGTTGCTGCACGGTATCCGTGCAGCAGCCCTTTGATTCTGTATGGTTCCTGTGGATCAGTCTTTGATCACATGGGCTTTGGGATAAACCTTGGCCACTGCGTCTTTGATCTGTTTTTCGTCGGTCAGGTACGGCAGGGTGATCTGCCCGATGCCGTGACGGGTCTTGTTGAATTCCACAGCCGTTTCCATGGCGTGTTCGTTCCGTGCCCAGGACCGGCGGGCCACACCGCTGATTACATCCCAGCTCAGGGAGCTGCGGATGATTTCATCCACCCGGTGGCTGCCATCCAGCACCAGACCGAAGCCGCCGTTGATGGCTTTGCCGATGCCCACGCCGCCGCCGTTGTGGAGGGCGCACAGGCTCATGCCTCTGGCTGCGTTCCCGGCGAAGCACTGGACTGCCATGTCAGCCATTACATTGGAGCCGTCCTTGATGTTGGAGGTTTCCCGGAAGGGAGAGTCCGTACCGGATACGTCGTGATGGTCACGGCCCATCATGACAGGCCCGATTTCCCCGTTCCGGACCAGTTCGTTGAATTTCAGGGCGATGTTCACACGGCCTACTTCATCCTGGTACAGGATACGGGCCTGGGTGCCCACCACCAGTTTGTTCTTTTCTGCATCCCGGATCCAGTTGTAGTTGTCCCGATCCTGGTACCGGCGGTTCACGTCGATGCAGCTCATGGCCGCCATATCGGTCTTGTGCAGGTCTTCCGGTTTGCCGGACAGGCATACCCAGCGGAAGGGTCCGTAGCCGTAGTCGAACAGCTGGGGTCCCATGATGTCTTCCACGTAGGAGGGCCAGATGAACCCGTCTTTGTCGTCCACACCGTTCTTGGAGATTTCCTTTACCCCGGAATCAAACACGGCTTTCATGAAGGAGTTGCCGTAGTCGAAGAAGTACACGCCCCGGGCGGTGATCTTCTTCAGGGCTTCGAAGTGGGCATGGAGGGTCTTGTCCACCAGTTCCCGGAACTTGGCCGGATCTTCTGCCAGCATCTTGGTCCGTTCCTCAAAGGTCAGGCCCTGAGGGCAGTAGCCGCCGTTGTAGGCGTTGTGGCAGGAAGTCTGGTCGGAAACCAGGTCCACATGGATGTTGTGGTCCACAATGTATTCCAGCAGGTCAACGATGTTGCCGTGGTATGCGAAGGATTTGCCCTTCTTTTCCGCCATGGATTTCTGGGCCATGGCAATGACTTCCGGCAGGGAATCGGAAACTCCGGAGATCCAGCCCTGATCCAGGCGGGTCTTGATCCGGGAAGCATCCACTTCCGCCACAATGGCGGTGCAGTTGGCGATTTCCGCCGCTTTGCCCTGGGCACCGCTCATGCCGCCCAGGCCGGAGGTGACGAACAGCTTGCCGCCCAAGTCCCCGTCTTCCGGGATCCCCAGTTTCATGCGGCCGGCGTTCAGGATGGTGTTGAAGGTACCATGGACGATGCCCTGGGGCCCGATGTACATCCAGCCGCCGGCGGTCATCTGCCCATAGTTGGCCACGCCCATTTCTTCGGCGATTTCCCAGTCATGCTGGTTGTCGTATTCCCCGATCATCAGACCGTTGGTGATGATTACCCGGGGAGCTTCCGGTTTGGAATGGAACAGGCCCAGAGGATGGCCGGATTCCATGACCAGGGTCTGGTCCGGAGTGATTTCTTCCAGATACCGTTTGATCAGCAGGTACTGCATCCAGTCATGGCACACGCTGCCGGTTTCCCCGTAGGTGACCAGTTCGTAAGGATACAGAGCCACTTCAAAGTCCAGGTTGTTGTCGATCATCACCTGGAAGGCCTTGCCTTCGGTGCATTTGCCTTTGTATTCATCAATGGGTTTCCCGTAGATCCGGCCTTCCGGACGGAAACGGTAGCCGTAGATCCGGCCCCGGGTGGTCAGTTCTTCCAGGAATTCCGGGATCAGTTCTTCATGATATTCTTCCGGGATATAACGCAGGGCATTTTTCAGAGCAATTTCAGTCTGTGCCGGAGTCAGACGGAAGCCACGGTCCGGAGCCCGACGGATGCCTTCCTGGAAAGGTTTGGGTTTGGGCAGCCCGTTGGGGAATTCCAGTTTAATGGTCATGGCTTTTCCGATTTCTTCATTCTTCATCATGTAATACCACTCCTTTGCGTCATGCTTCGTGCAGGAATCTGATTTCTCGACTTCATGGCTCCATTGTAAAGAAGATTCATCTGAAAAACGTCGAAAGGAAGCGTCCATAACAAATAAATTTCAGTTTTTTCACCAGAAGTTTTTAGACGTTTTCACGGAATTCCGTCAAAAGAGAATCAAAAAAGGGGGTGTGAAAAATTCACACCCCCGGTCGCGGGCCGCGGCCAAAGAGGTTATTCCCCCCACACTTCCTGGGCGATGGAGCGGACCAGGGCCAGTTTGGCCCACTGCTGTTCTTCGGTCAGCTTGTTGCCGATTTCGCAGGAAGCGAAACCGCACTGGGGGCTGAGGCAGAGGTTTTCCAGGGGCACATATTGGACGGCTTCGCGGATCCGGGCGATCACCTGGGCCCGGTCTTCCAGTTCCGGACGCTTGGTGGTGATGAGTCCCAGCACCACCTTTTTCCCGGGGGCCACTTCCTTCAGGGGTTCGAAGTTCCCGGACCGTTCATCGTCGAATTCCAGGTAGAAGGCATCCACTTTTTCCTTCCCGAACAGCAGGGGAGCAATGGGACCGTAGCCGCCCCGGGCTGCCCAGGTGGAATGGTAGTTTCCCCGGCACACATGGGTGTTGATCACCAGGTCATCAGGCCGGCCTTCCAGGGCCAGGTTGTTCAGCCGCAGGTACTCCTCCGCCACCTGTTTCAGAGAAACCGCTCCCTTCTGCCGTTTGTTCCAGTATTCCGTATCACAGAACATGCCCCAGGTGCAGTCATCCAGCTGGATGTTCCGGCAGCCGGCTCCATACAGATCCCGGAACACCTGCCGGTAGGCGGCGGCAATGTCCTGGAGCAGTTCTTCCCGGTCCGGGTATACCGCGTCAGTGATTTTCCCGTTGTCTCCCCGGTACAGCTCCGCCAGCAGCTGAGCCGGAGCAGGCAGGGTCTGCCGGGCCAGGGTGTTTTCGTCCTCGAACCCTTTCACATATCTGAAATGGTCCACAAAGGGATGGTCCTTCCCGCTGATTTTTCCGGTGACGATGGCAGTGCCCCGGGCGGTCTCTTCTCCGTGGAACAGGTAGCCCTGTTCCAGCTCGATATGGGTGATGCCCTGGAAGCCCCAGAAAAAGTCCAGGTGCCAGTAGCTCCGCCGGAATTCCCCGTCAGTAATGGCATGGAGCCCGGCGGCCTTCTGCTTTTCAATGAGTTTGGCGATTTCCTCGTCCTCCACCTGCTTCAGGTCCAGGGCGGCGATCTCCCCCCGGGCAAACCGGGCCCGGGCCTCTTTCAGCCGGTCCGGCCGCAGGAAACTCCCAACAATATCAAAACGGAATGGTGCACGCAAAGTCATGATTCAAAACCCCTCTCTTTATTCCGAGCATTTTGCTCTGTTTTGTTTCTTCATGGGTCTTATTGTAGCGGATGGAGAGGCGTTTGTATAATGGATAAAAAGTTGGGGTTGGTATAGATAAAAAGAATAGCGGAAGCTTTTGCTCCCGCTATTCTTTGGCTCCATTCCCGTGCTCCCGGAAATAATGGGGGGAATCTCCCCACTTCCCGAATCCCACCGTGTCTCCCACTGACGCCACCCGGGCGGACAGGCAGTTCCGGCACTGGTCCGGGCTGTCTTCCACACAGGGTTTGTTGTCATAGAGCAGGTAGTCGGGACGGAATTTGGGCAGGGTCACAATGGGCATCAGGATGTTGGCCCCGGCCTTGAGCCCCAGTTCCCGTCCCAGGGGGTTCAGGGCCTGGAGGGCGGTGGTGGCCGCTATGTTCACGTCTTTCAGGAACAGCCGGGTCACGGCGATCATGTTCAGTCCCAGGATGAACCGGTGCTGCTGGGCTTCCGGGGTGTTTTCCCCGGCGGCCACCACCTGTTTCCCCAAAGGAGTGTTGTGGTGGACCACATAGGGCCCCATGCCGATCATGTCGATGTCCATGTCCCGGTAGAACAGGATGTCGTCCGCCAGGTCTTCCAGGGTCTGGCCGGGCAGGCCGATCATCACTCCGGTGCCCACCTGGTAGCCCAGGTCCCGGAGGATGTCCAGACAGTGCTTCCGCACCGTCCATTCATGGTGCCCGTCCTGAGGATGGAGGGTGGCATACAGAGCCGGATTGCTGGTTTCGATCCGCAGCAGATACCGGTGGGCCCCCGCTTCCTTCCAGCGCCGGTAGGTATCTTCCGTCTGTTCCCCCAGGCACAGGGTAAGCCCCAGTTTCCCGTCCCCCAGCTTCTTGATGTCCCGGATCAGGCTTTCCACATAAGCGATGAATTCCTCATCCTGCCGTTCACCGGACTGGAGGGTCAAGGACCCGTACTGGTTGTCCAGAGCCCACCGGGCCATGGCCAGGATGTCCTCCCGGGAGGTGTCGAACCGTTCCACTTCCTCATTGTCCCGGCGGATACCGCAGTAGAGGCAGTTTTTGATGCACCGGTTGGAAAATTCCAGAAGGCCCCGGTAATAGGCCACCCGGCCCACGGAAGCGCTTTTCACCGCATAGGCGGCGTCGTAGAGGGCCTTCCGGTCTTCCGGGTCGGTAAGGCCCAGCAGGGCAATCAGGTCTGCCCGATCCAGGTTGTCTTTGTGCAGCAGTGTTTGGAGATCCATACAATTCCTTTCTTTACTCTTCCTTCTCTTTGATCAGGCCCCGCTTCTTTTTGCTGGCATACACGAAATAGTAGGGCAGGATCACCAGACAGCCCCCCAGACCCCAGATCAGCTGCATGGTCTTGGCATTGGACAGCATCCACAGGCTGGTAAGGATAGCAATCACGGGAATGGTGATGCCTCCGGGGATCTTGTAGGTCCGGGGACGGTCCGCCCATTTCTTCCGGAACACGATCACCGCCAGACAGGTGGGCAGGTACTGGGTGAACCGGGATACGGCGCTGATGGCCGCCAGGGTGGTGAAGCTGCCGCTCCAGGCCAGAGCAATGCTCAGCACCGCAATGACGATACTGGCCACATAAGGAGTCCCCCAGGGCGTCCGTTTGGCCAGCACTTCCGGCAGCATCCCGTCTTCCGACAAAGAGGTGCAGGCCCGGGGGGCAATGAAGGCTTCCGCCATATTGATGCCTCCCATGGAGAACAGGGTGCCCACCAGGATGATGTAGGATCCCACCGGACCCACCACCCGTCCGAAAGCGGTCTGGATGGGTGCCTTGTCCGCAGCCAGGTCCGGCCCCAGGATGCCGATGGAAATGGCCACCACCAGCATGTAGATCACCGTCACCAGCACCATGGTCAGGATGATGCCCCGGGGCAGGTTCTTCTTGGGGTCCTTGTAGTCTTCCGCTCCCACTGCAATGGCTTCAAAGCCCGTAAAGGCAAAGAACATGGTAATGGCGGCGTTGGCAAAAGCCCCGTCTTCCAGATGGGCCGGTACAAAGGGGGTGAAATTGCTGCCGTTGAGGAAGAAGATCCCCAGGGCGATGAACAGCACCAGGGGCACCAGTTTGGATACTGTCAGGATGTTGTTCAGATATTTGGAAGCCTTGACCCCTGCAATGTTCAGGGCGCTGAGGCCCCCGATCAGCACGGCTGCAATGATGTCCTTGGCCCCGTCCCCGGAAAGAGCCGGGAAAGCGGCTCCCAGGGCGGTGGCGAATCCTACGGCCATGGCGGCCCAGGCGATGATGGTCACCACCAGTTTCAGCACTCCGATCTCATAACCCCAGAAATCTCCGAAGGCCGCCTTGGCGTACAGATAGGGTCCCCCGTTCCGGGAAAAGAACCCGGCGGCTTCGGCAAAACACAGAGCCAGGGCCCCGGCCAGGAAGGCGTCGAACAGCAGGATCCCCAGGGAGGCCGGCCCCATCAGGGCATAGGCCCGGTTGGGCAAAAGGAAGATCCCGGTACCGATAATGGCGTTGATGCCCAGCAGCACAATGCTGAACAGTCCGAATTTCTCTTTTTTCTCTGTCATGTTATGCGTGTCCTCCTTTGGCGGCTGCGATGAAATCAGCGAAAATGGCTTTGGCCTGGGCATTGTTGATGGACATCATTTCCGGATGGAACTGATAAGCCATAAGATAGCCCTCACCGGTCCCTTCCATGATCTCCACAGTGCCGTCCTTGGCCCGTCCGGTGACGGCAAGGCCCCGGCCCACCTGGTGCACTGTCTGGTGATGGTGGGTATTGGTGACCCATTCCGTCCGGCCCAGGATTTTGGCAGCCCGGCTGCCGGCCTGGATTTCCACCGTATGGGTGGGAGTGGCCGGATCCTGGTTCTGGGAATGCTTCACAAAGGAGTTCTTGTCCAGGGACAGGTCCTGATACAGGGTCCCCCCGTGGCTCACGTTGATGATCTGGCAGCCCCGGCAGATGCCCATTACCGGGATCCCCCGCTTTTCCGCTTCCCTAAGGAGCAGCAGGTCGAATTTGTCCCGGGCCGGCCACACCGGACCGATCTGCCGGCAGGGTTCCTCTCCGTACAGGAGGGGATACACATCGTGGCCGCCGCTGAGCACCAGCCCGTCCACCCGGCTCATGATTTCCCGGGCGGCTTCCTCATCTTCCGTAAAGGGCACCAGGATAGCCACCCCGCCGGCTTCGTTCACCGAACGGATGTAGTCATCATTCACATAGGAGCGGTGGTACCCGGCAAAAACGCCGTGGTCATCCACCATATGGCTTCCGGAAACACCGATCAAAGGTCTTGTCATGCTGCATCTCTTCTTTCTGTAGTTGTTTTGTTTTTTACTGTTGTTTATTGTTTATGGAACAGCTGGTTGGCATAGCTGACGCTGGCCACTGCATTGGCCCCGTAGAAATCCGCGCCGATGGTCCGGGCGTATTCCTCGGTCATTACGGCACCTCCCACCATCACCCGGCACTCCGGCAGGGTCCGGCGGATCTGGCGGATGGTCTCTTCCATGGCTCCCACGGTAGTGGTCATCAGGGCACTGAGCCCCACCAGTCTGGCATTATGGTCCCGGGCGGCTTTCACCACTTCTTCCGGCGGCACATCCTTCCCCAGGTCGATGACCTGATAACCGTAGTTTTCCAGGAGCACCTTCACGATGTTTTTGCCGATGTCGTGGATATCCCCCTTCACCGTGCAGACCACAATGGGTTCTCCTTTTTCCGTGCTGGCTCCGGTGGCAATGGACTGCTTCAGGATCTCGAACCCGGCCTTGGCCGCATCGGCACTGACCAGCAGCTGGGGCAGGAACAGCTTTTTCTTTTCGAACAGATCCCCTACGATGTTAAGGCCAGGGATCATGGATTCATTGATGATGTCCAGGGCGGGTTTGCCTTCTGCCAACTGTTTCCGGACCCCGTTTTCCACCTGGCTGATGAGCCCTTTCACAATGGCTTCTTCCAGGGGATATTCCTTCTGGGCCCCTTTGGCCGCCGGTTTGGCACTGCCCTGGGATTTGGCCACGGCCACCATCTGAGGGGCGTCGGCAAAGTATTCCACATACTTCTTGCAGCCTTCATCCTTGCCGCTGAGGGCCCCGTAGGCAATGTAGGCGCCCATCATGGCGCCGCTGTTGGGATTGATGATCCCGGCGGACAGCCCCGCTTCCATGGCCAGGGCGAAGAAGGCGCTGTTCACCGCATCCCGGCTGGGAAGCCCGAAGGAAATGTTGGACACCCCCATGACCGTCTTGATGTGCCGGGCCTTCAGCTGCCGGATCACCTCCAGGTCGATCTGGGCGTTCTGTCCTCCGGTACTGATGGTCATGGCCAGAGGATCCATCACCATATCCTTGGCAGGGATCCCGTATTTCCCGGCTTCCGTGATTACTTTGTCCGCCACTTTCAGACGGCCTTCCGGGCTGTCCGCAATGCCTCCCTCATCCAGGCACAGGCCCACCAGGGCCGCCCCGTATTTTTTGGCCAGAGGCAGGACCTTCTCCATGTTTTCCGCCTTGCCGTTGACGGAGTTCAGCAGAGGACGGCCGTTGTACACCCGGAGCCCCCGTTCCATGGCTTCGATGTTGGAGGTGTCGATCTGGAGGGGAACAGAGGTAATGGACTGGAGGGTGAGGATCACCTTTTCGATGAGAGCCGGTTCATCCACCCCCGGCACCCCCACGTTCACATCCAGCACCTGGGCTCCCTTGTCCAGCTGTTCCAGGGCCAGTTGGCACACATAGTCCATGTTCTGGGCCTTCAGAGCCTCTTTCAGCCGGGGTTTTCCCGTGGGATTGATCCGTTCTCCGATGATCACCGGCATCCCTTCAAAATCCACCGCCGTGCCGTAGCCGGCAATGGCACAGGGAGCTCCGGAACGGGGAGCCGGCAGGGGAATGTCCCGGCAGGCCGCAATGAGCCGGGCAATGTGGTCCGGGGTGGTGCCGCAGCAGCCCCCCAGCACGGAAACCCCCGCTTCTGCAAAAGGCACCATGAGCGGTGCGTACCCGGCCGCATCGATGTGGAACACGGTCTTTCCGTCCTTCTGGACCGGCAGCCCCGCATTGGGGTTGGCCACCAGAGGGATGTCCACCGCCTTAAGGGCCCGGGACACCAGCTTCACCAGAGTGTCAGGTCCCTGGCCGCAGTTGAAGCCCACAGCCGCGGCTCCCAGGGCTTCCGCCATGACAAAGGCCGTGGTCACATCCGCCCCGTTCAGCAGCTTCCCATCTTCATCAAAGGTGAAGGTGCACACAATGGGCAGATCGGAGTTCTCCTTGGCCGCCAGGATGGCCGCCTTGGCTTCATAGCTGTCGCTCATGGTCTCGATGAGGATCAGGTCCGCTCCGGCGGCAGCCCCGGCCTTCACCTGGGCGGCGTACAGAGAGACCGCTTCCTCAAAGGGCAGGTCCCCGAAGGGCTGGAGCAGTTTCCCGGTAGGGCCCAGGTCCAGGGCCACGAACCCTTCCCGTCCTTCTGCGGCAAAGGCCGCCCGGGCATTTTCCACCCCGGTCCGGACCAGTTCTTCCACTTCCGGCTGGCCGTGGGCGGCACCGAACTTCAGGCCGTTGGCCCCGAAGGTGTTGGTTTTCAGGATATCCACCCCAGCCCGTACATAGGCCTGATGGATGGCCCGGACCTTCTCCGGATGGAGCAGGTTCCAGGTTTCCGGCAGTTCTCCCGGCTTCAGGCCGGCTTCCTGGAGCATGGTGCCCATGGCTCCGTCAAAAAACAGCCGTTTGGTATGCAGTGCTTCTGTAAAATTCATAGTTCCTCCTGACGAAAAGGACAGTCCACATTGCCGCAGGCAGCACATTTGCTTTTCTTCCCGCAGCGGCTTGCTTCCGGTCCCGCCGGTTTTTTCCCGCTCCGGTCGATGCCGATGACGGCGGTGACGCTTTTGGTGGGTGCCATGATGCCTCCGGCAGTCAGGGTGAGGCCGATGGTCTTGGGACAGTTCAGGAGACGGAAGATCTTCTGCTGTTCCGTCAGGTCCCAGTCCCCGTACCCCGGGGAAAACCGGCTCCGGTACTGCCAGGTATCCGGCAGATCCTGCTTCCACAGGACTTCCTGCTGATCCAGGTAACTTTCGATCAGGGAAGCAGCCACCGCCTGAGCCGCCGCCCCTTCGGCAATGCTCCGGATGCTGATCCGGCGCAGGGCCGTATCCACCCGGGCCCCCAGGGTAGCCCCGAACAGCAGCAGGGTGTCACAGCCCTCCAGGTGCCGGGCCAGACCGGAGCTGACAAATTCCGTTCCTTCTTCCAGGATCACCCGGCCCTTTTCCCGGTCCGTTCCCTGGAGCACCCGGCAGCTCCACTGCTGGATCACATTCCGGGGCTGGACTTCGTTCCGGAGCTGGAGAAAGGCACGGTCCACCGTCACTTTCGCCTGTTCATCCCCCGGCCGGGCCCCGAAATACCGGAGGGCTTCTTTTTCATCAAACTGGATCCGCAGGTTTCCCATACTGGTTCCCCTTTCAGCAGCGGATGATTTCCGACAGGTTGCTGCGGATGCCTCCGATGATGTCCGGCTTGTTCATGGTGTAGATGTGGATGTTGGTGAAGCCGTTGGCGATCAGATCCACGATCTGGCCGATGGCATAGGCCATCCCCGCCTGTTTCAGAGCCGCCGGATGGTCTGCGAACCGTTCCGCCATGGCCCGCAGAGGCGCCGGCACCGGGGTACCGCTGAGGGTGAAGATCTTTTCGATCTGCTTCAGGTTGGTCACCGGCATGATCCCGGCCACCACCGGCACGTTGATTCCCTTGGCCAGCATCCGGTACATGAAATTGTAGAACATGCTGTTGTCAAAGAACATCTGGGTCACCAGGAAATCACACCCGGCTTCCACCTTCATCTTGGTGTGTTCCAGGTCATCATCCAGGCCGGCTGCTTCCGGATGGCCTTCCGGATAGGTGGCCCCGCCTACGCAGAAATCCCCGTAGCTTTTGATCTTTTTCACCAGGTCGCTGGCATGGGCATAGTCCCCCAGAGGATGTTCCTGTCCCTGGGGCAGATCCCCCCGGAGAGCCAGCACGTTCTGGACATTGGCGGCCTTCAGCTGGTCCAGGACCCCTTCGATTTTCTGTTCATCGGCCCCCACACAGGTGAGATGGGCCAGGGCCGGCACCCCGCACCGTTCGATTTCAGACACCAGGGCCACGCTTTTGCCTACGGCAGTCCCGCCGGCACCGTAGGTAACGCTCATGTAGTCCACCCCCTGGATGGCAATGGTCCGGACGATTTCCTGGGCATGTTCCAGTTCACTGCCTTTTTTGGGTGGGAACAGCTCACAGGAGACGCAAACCTTCGGACTCTTTAAAAGATCTATGATTTTCAAAAAAGGTACCCCCTCACGCTGAAACAAAAGTATATCGTTTCATTTTAACGCAGGAGGTACCCAAAAAGCAAAGTTTTTTTCAGTTTTCAGCAACTGTCAGCCGGATCCCGGTGAACCTGCATTACAGTGACGCAGCAGGGGAGCAGGGGATTTATGCTTTTTTCACGTTTTCCCGTAAAATGGACAGTCCTTTTTCCAGCCGTCCCATGTCCTGTTCTGTGGACAGGGCCACCCGGAGATAAGCCTGCATTTCCCGCTTCCCGCACAGGAACCGGTCTGAATGGTAGACCCGGATTCCCTGCTGCTGGAAGGCCTGTTCCACTTCCGCTCCTCCCCGGGTATCCGGTATGGGCAGCCACCGGTAGAAGCTGAGGGGATGGCCCTGACCCTCCAGTTCCGGGAAATACCGGAAGAACAGCCGGTTCCGTTCCGCCGCCAGTTCCTGTTTCTTCTTCACCATGGCATTGGCGGTGCCGGTAAGGATCAGTTCCGTAATGATTTCCCCGTCCAAGGAGGATGTTTTCACATTCACATTGAAGAGAGCCTGGAGCAGGGCCTCCCGGAACCGGTCCGGATACACCAGGTAGGCCACCCGCAGACCGGCACAGAGGGGTTTGGAAGTGCCGCTTACATAGACGCTCTGTTCCGGCACCAGCCGGGCCAGGGGCCCTGCATAATCGGCCACGGTGCCGGCGGTGAAGAAGGCATGGATGTCGTCTTCCAGGAGGATCAGCTGTTCCCGGCGGATTACCTGGGCCAGGGCCTGTTTCCGCCGCTCCGAAATCATCCGGGTGGTAGGGTTGCAGCAGCTGGGCATCAGGAAGACTCCCTTCAGGGCATTCAGCCGGTGCTGCCGCTCCAACAGGTCCGCCCGCATCCCTTCCTCATCGCTGCCGATGGCCACCAGCTGGAGATGATGGAGCCGGGCCAGTTCGATGAAATTGGCATAGGTGTAGGTATCCACCCCGATCCGGTCCCCCGGATCGAACAGGGCCAGCAGGCTCATGGCCAGTCCGTTCTGGGTGCCGGACACCAGCATCAGATGGTCCGGATCCGTTTCCACCCCTATGTTCTTCAGCCAGTTTACCCCGGCCGCCTTCTGGTGGACCATACCGGTGGGAGAGGCATAATCCAGCAGCTGGGGGAACTGTTTCCGGCCGGCAATGTCCCGGGTGATCTCCCGGACCTGGTCCGTGAACACCTGAAAGGGGTTCTCGAACCCCAGGTCGATAAGGGCGGACCGGGGACGTTCTGTGGAAATGGTCACGGACCGGGCGGCGCTGGAGGCTACAAAGGTACCGCTGCCGGTCACCGCCTGGAGCAGCCCCTTCAGCTCGCACAGCTTGTAAGCCCGGGTGACGGTGGTAAAATTGATTCCCAGGAACCGGGCCAGTTCCCGCTGGGGCGGCAGCCGGGTGCCGGGAGCCAGGCAGCCGGAGGCAATGTCCTCCTTCAGCTGCCGGGCCAGGGACAGGTATACCGGCCGGGTAAGCTTGGCCCGGTCCGGTTTCCAGGACAGAGGGTAGTTGTAGAATCCGTTGATGGCCATAGGGACCTCCTGTAATTGTATTCCATACAATTATATGAAATATTGTATGGAGCATCAAGGGAATTTTCAGGATTTGTTTCCTATTTTAAAGAGCAATCGAAAAAATTCTCCGGTATGCCGTGAAGATTCCCTGTCAAAAAATTTTGTAATCCATACAATTTAGTCATTGATTGTACGGATTTTTAATGGTATGCTTGTGTTGCAAATGATACGAATTGGAGGTTATATCCGTGAAGCAAAGTACTGTTCCCTTCTCCCAGCCCTATGCTGTCCTGGTTCCCCAGCTGTCCCGTGACCGGCGGATCCAGGCCCTGCGCTGCGCCTTTCCCCACACCCTGCCCATCTTTGCCGGGTTCCTGTTCCTGGGACTCACCTACGGTGTCTACATGCATGCCGCCGGTTTTCCCTTCTGGTACCCCATGTTCATGAGCCTCCTGATTTTTTCCGGTTCCGTGGAATTTGTCCTGGTGAACCTGATGGTGGGAGTCTTCGATCCGGCCCAGGTCTTTCTGGTAAGCCTGATGATCAATGCCCGGCATCTTTTCTACGGGATCTCCATGCTGGACCGGTACAAAGGCACCGGCTGGAAAAAGCTGTACCTGATCTTCGGCCTCTGTGATGAGACCTTTTCCATCAACTACACCGCCCGGATCCCGGAGAACGTGGACCGGGGCTGGTTCATGTTCTTCATCACCTTCCTGAACCACATGTACTGGTTCCTGGGAGCCACCCTGGGAGGTCTGTTCGGAGGCTGCATCCGGTTCAACACCCAGGGTCTGGGCTTTGTGCTCACCGCCATGTTCGTGGTGATTTTCCTGGAACAGTGGCTGAAGGAAAAAAGCCATGTAAGCTCCCTGTTGGGACTGGGGATCTCCCTGGTGATGCTGAACCTGGCCGGTCCCAAGCACTTTATCCTGCCGGCCCTGGGCGCCATCCTGTCCCTTTTGCTGCTGCTCCAGGAGAACCTGGAGAAGAAAGGAGCCCGGCCATGAGTTTTCTCCAGCATCTTGCCATCCTGGTGCTGGCCGTAATCAGCACCCAGCTCACCCGTTTCCTGCCCTTCCTTCTGTTCCCGGCAGGGAAACCCACCCCGGCCCGGGTCCGCTACCTGGGCACGGTGCTGCCTTCAGCGGTGTTCGGCCTGCTGGTGATCTACTGTCTCAAGGATGTGTCCTTCACCACCGGCACCCACGGTCTCCCGGAACTGACCGGCATCGCCGTAGTGGTGCTCCTCCACCTGTGGAAGCGCCAGTTCCTGCTGTCCATGGCAGGGGGAACGCTGTGGTATATGGTGATGGTGCAGATGGGGGCCTTCACCTGAATGAAGGCCCCCATCGTGGTCAATTGTCAATGGTCAATGGCCCAATGACAAAATTTGCAAGCAAATTTTTAATTAACATTTAAAAATATAATCGCTGCTATATCAGACACAATATGGATTTTGCATAATAAAAGAACCCGTCCACTCAGGCGGGTTCTTTCCTTTAGCCATTGACATTTGACCATTGACCATTGACAGACCAACTTTATTCCGCCTTAAACAGCGGCAGATTGGCCAGTACGGTAATGTCCTTCCGGCCGATGGAATCTCCTTCGGCCAGGATGGCCATTTTTCCGTTCAGGGTGCCCCCGGCTTTGGCCACCAGTTCTTCCAGAGCCTTCATGGAGCCTCCGGTGCTGATCACGTCGTCCACCAGCGTCACCTTGTGGCCCCGGACCCGTTCAATGTCCTCATCCTGGAGGCAGAGCATCTGCTTGCCCTGGGTGGTGATGGATTCGTCCTCCACCACCAGAGGATGTTCCATATAGGCCTTGATGGATTTCCGGGCCACAATGTACCGGGGCATCCCCAGGATCCGGGCCATGGCCTGGACCAGGGGGATTCCCTTGGTTTCCGCCGCCATCAGGATATCTGTATCCGCCGGAACCTTTTTGGCCAGTTCCGCTGCGGTCTTTTCCACGATTTCCGTATCCCCCAGGATCACGAACCCGGCAATAGCCAGGGAATCCGAAATATTGATTACCGGCAGGGACCGTTTCACCCCTGCCACTTCCAGTTCATAATACCGTTTTGCCACCTTGGCACCCTCCCCGTTTTTTTCCTGTATTTTCCATTTATCCACAGGCTGGATGGCCGTTTTTTCCCGGTTTTCCCCCTGTCAGGACAATGTTATCCACATTATCCACAACACAAATGTTCATAAGTGGATAACTCTGTGTATAACTTACAGATCGTTGGTCATCCGGGGCGGCATGCTCCATTCCACCAGCACTCCGGTATTCACCCACAGACGGGTCAGGGCCTGCTGGCAGTCCTGCCAGCTGCGGCTGGGATCCACGGTCACTTCTCCGAAATGGTAGGTGCATTCATCCGTAGGGACCTGGAGTTTCCGGGGGCCCTGGAGAAAATCCCGCACTTTCTGGGCTGCTGCTTCCTCATCTGGGATAAAGACTGTCATCTCATGGGTTTCTTCGTTGTAATCCAAATATCCGTAATGTCCATTATAGTTTAAGGTAACACTTTGCACTGCCATTTCTCGCACCGCACCTCTCTTTATGATAAGTCATTATATCACAAAAGAGGGCTCTCCGTCATTCTTCCTTGCGGACCATGGGCTTCAGCCGCTGTTCCATGGGCATGGATTTTTTCGGGGCATGGGATTTGGCCCGGTCCATCATGGCCGCCTGGACGCTGATCCGCTTCCGGCCGTGAGGATAGGCCCGGCGCCAGGTACCGTTGGCCAGCATCACATGGGCCCCCACATTGTCCTTCAGGCACAGATCCAGGAATTCCTTCACCCGGTCGATGTGAGCCTTCCGTTCCACCGGGAACAGCAGTTCCACCCGGTCGTTCAGGTTCCGGGGCATCATGTCCGCACTGGACAGGTACAGTTCCTCACTGCCGTTGTTGGCAAAATAATACACCCGGCTGTGTTCCAGGAAGCGGCCGATAATGGACCGTACGGTGATGTTCTCGCTGACGCCCTTGATTCCCGGCCGCAGGCCGCAGATCCCCCGGACAATCAGGTCGATCTTCACCCCGGCCTGGGAGGCTTCGTAGAACTTCCGGATCACCGGCTGGTCGATCAGGGAATTCATCTTGGCGGCGATGTACCCGGTGCCCCCGTTCTTCACATGGGCGATTTCCCGGTCCACCAGTTCATAGATCTTTTCCCGGAGCCCGATGGGCGCCATCACCAGCTTGTTGAACACCGGCGGTTCCGAATAACCGCTGAGCACGTTGAAGAAGGCGGAGGCATCCTGGCCATACTGGTCGTTGGCGGTCAGCAGCCCCAGGTCCGTATAGAGCTTGGCGGTCTTGTCGTTGTAGTTCCCGGTGCCCAGGTGCACATACCGTTTGATCCCGTCCTCTTCCTTCCGGACGATCAGGATGATCTTGGAATGGGTCTTCAGGCCCATGAGCCCGTAAATCACGTGGCAGCCGGCTTTTTCCAGCCGCCGGGCCCAGACGATGTTGTTCTCTTCGTCGAACCGGGCCTTCAGTTCCACCAGGGCAGTGACCTGCTTGCCGTTTTCCGCCGCCCGGGCCAGCGCCGCCACCAGGGGAGAATTGCCGCTGACCCGGTACAGGGTCTGTTTGATGGCCAGCACCTGGGGATCGTCCGCCGCCTGGGCCACCAGCTTTACAATGGGATCGAAGCTTTCATAGGGATGGTGGAGCAGGATGTCATGTTCCCGGATTTTTCCGAACAGGTCGTCATAATCCGGCAGCTCTTCCGGCTGCTGCCCGGTGTAGGGAGTGAATTTCCACTGGTCCATCCCCGGCTGGTCGATGAACCTGTTCAGGAAGGTCAGGTCCAGAGGTCCCTGGATCTCATACACATCCCGGGGTTCCAGATCCAGGTTCTTTACCAGGAAATCCTTCAGGTACTTGTCGTCGGTGGCGTTGATTTCCAGCCGCACCGCAGCCCCCCGTTTCCGTTTCCGCAGGGACCGTTCGATTTCCTTCATCAGGTCCTGGGTGGCGTCTTCCTCCACTTCCAGGTCGCTGTCCCGGGTGATCCGGAAGAGCACCATGTCCACAATGGTGAGTCCCTTGAACAGATCCTGGCAGTGTTCCATGATCAGGTCTTCCAGGAACACATAGGCCCGTTCCCCTTCCTTCCCCACCAGGGAAATGAACCGGGGCAGCACGGAAGGCACCTGGACGAAAGCGATTTTCTGTTCCCCCTTCTGGTCCCGGAGTTCCACCGCGATATTCAGGGACTTGTTGGCCAGGAAGGGAAAGGGCCGGGCCGCATCCACCGCCATGGGAGTCAGCACCGGGAAGACCATTTCCTGGTAGTAGTTTTCCAGTTCCCGGCGCTGGTCTTCAGTCACATCCTTCACCCGGAAGAACCGGATGGCATATTTCTCCAGCTCATTGATCAGAGCGAAGAAATACCGGTACTTCAGTTTCATCTGGTTGTGGGCGGAAAGGGCAATGTTCCGGAGCTGGTCCTCCACATTCATCCCGGCAGCATCCACATGGTCCATCCCGGCGGCTTTCTGTTCGATCAGGCCGGCCACCCGGACCATGAAGAATTCGTCCAGGTTGGAGGCGGAAATGGCCACGAACCGAAGCCGTTCCAAAAGGGGCAGGTTCCGCACCCCCGCTTCCCGCAGCACCCGCAGGTTGAACTTCAGCCAGCTCAGTTCCCGGTTCACGTAATACTCAGGTTTGTTCAGATCGATTTTCATCATTTTTCCTCTGCTTTCTCTAAAACCGGCCGCAGGCCGAAGACTTCCTCAAAGAAACTCCCCCGTTTGCTGAAAGTCCATTCCTCCAGAGCCAGGTTTTCCCGGCTCTTGGCCCGGACCCGCAGTTCGTTTCCCCGGATCACCACTTTGCAGTCCCGGATCTTCTGCCGGCCGCTGATGTCCAGGGAATCCGCCAGCCGGAGGATGCCGGCCAGCTTGGCCACCAGAGGCGGGATCCCGCTGCCGAAATCCTTGGGTTCGCTGCCCTCCAGTTCCGGCCGGTCCAGAGTGTACAGGTAGGAAATCTGGGCAATGGTGTGGCACTGTTCCACGCTGAAGCCCAACAGATCCGCGCTGTCGATCAAATAGTAGTTGTACCGGTCATAGGTCCGCATGGAGGCGTATTTCCCGATATTGTGCAGGTAGGCCGCCGCCCGGAGGAGGCTCTTGTCCTCCTGGTCCAGGCCCTGGGACGGCGCCAGGGCGTCAAAGAGCACGCAGCACATGTTTTCCACCCAGGCCGCATGGGGAGCGTCGTAGTGGAACCGGTTTCCGATGTTCCGGACCAGGCTCATCTGGATGTCCAGCATTTCTTCCAGGAACTGCTGATCCAGCTGCCGGGCAATGTAGAGGATCTTCATCCCGTCCACGAACCGGTCCACCGGCATAAGGATCTGCTGGGCCCGGGACATTTCCATCAGCAGCTGGCACAGGGTAATGGCTGGCAGGGCCACTTCCGTTTCTTCCGGGGTCAGGCTGAACAGCTTCTCCAGCTGGCTTTCTTTCAGATGGTGTACCCGGTGGTAGAAGGCTTTCACTTCATCCGCCGTTAAGGAAACATTTTCCTTCCGGGTCCGTTTCTTCCCGAACAGGTCCAGGAGCACCTGGCTTTCCGTACCAGTGAGCACCAGCATGCTGATGGTCTCGTTTTCCAGTTCTTCCGCCACCACGCCAATCCGGTCCTGGAGATATTCCTTCAGGGCCTGTTCAAAATGGATGCTGGACCGTTCATTCCGGGTAAACTGTTCCTTCAGCCGGACCAGCCCTACATGGAGGTTCTGCTGGAACTTCACTTCCCGATCTTTCACATAGGTAAGACCCAGACCTCCGGAGGAAATGTCCGCCAGCAGCACCCCTTCCCGGGGCAGGGGCATTTTCCCATGGGTCTCCATGGTCCGCAGCAGGGACGCCATCTTGGTGTAGATTTCCCGGGACATGTTCACCACTTCGATCTGGAAGCCGGTCTTCACCAGCACCTGGTCCAGGAAATACTGCTGGTTCTCCGCTTCCCGGACAGCGGTAGTGGCCTGGAGGATATAGGATTTCACCCCGTACTCCCGCATCACCTGCCGGTACCCTTTCAGGATCTCCACAATCTGCAGCATGGTCCCAAAGGAGATCTTCCGGGTCTGGAAGGTTTCTTCCCCCAAACGGACCTTGCTGCGCAGCTCTGTAATGATCCGTATGTCATCCAGACCGGTGTATTCAATCAGCTGCATGGTGATGTTCTCTGAACCCAGATGGATCACCGCTGCTGACCGCAACTTTTTCTTAGCCATAAGTTCCTCCTTGCTTTGGGTATAACCCGGTTTGTCCTACCCTCTGTGTATCAATCGTGTTATACTATTTTTAGTTTAACACTTCTATTATAAGAAAAAAACAGTGTTCGCGGAGTATAGTTTTTTTATATACACGTGTGGATCGGGGGATTTTATGAAACGCATTGCCATTATCGACGTGGGGTCCAACTCGGCCCGTCTGGTGATCATGGAGATCCATGCTTCCAACGCCTGCAACCTGGTGTACAACCAGAAGGACCCGCTGCGGCTGGCCCTGAAAACGGACCGGAAAGGGTATCTGACGGAGGAAGCCTTCACTGCCACCACCAACTGTCTGAAGAATTTCGCCTCCATGTGCCGGATCTTCCACGCAGACGAAATCATCGCCGTGGCCACCGCCGCCATCCGGAACGCTCCCAACGGGGCCCGGCTGGCCAAGGCTGCTTCCCAGGCTTCCGGGATCAACCTGGAGATCATCTCCGGGAAAACCGAAGCCTATCTCAGCTATCTGGGCGTGATCAACACCATCGACGTAAAAGATGCGGTGATCTTCGACCTGGGGGGTGCTTCCACGGAAGTGATCCTGGTCCGGGACCGGAAGCTGGTGGACAGTGTCAGCCTGCCCATCGGCTGCGTGAACCTGACCAAGACCTTCAAGCTGAACAACACGGTGGATCCGGCCGCCCTGAACAAAATGCGCCGGGCCATCAACGACCAGATGCAGAAGGTTCCCTGGATTGCCGGCTGCGGCCTGCCTCTGGTAGGGGTGGGAGGCACCGCCCGTTCCGTAGGGAAGATCGAACAGAAACGGGCCAAATACTTCACCTCCAAACTCCACAATTACCAGTTCACCATCCAGGACTTCAAAGAATGGTACAAGACCCTGCCGGGCACTACCCTGGCCACCCGGCGGCGGATCCCCGGCCTGTCCAATGACCGGGCGGATGTGATCATTGCCGGTTCCTCCATCATCAAGGCCCTGGCAGACCGGAGCAAGGCCCGGAAGATGATTGTTTCCGGCTGCGGGCTCCGGGAAGGGCTGTTCTCCCAATACCTCCACGAACACACGGAACTGCCCCTCATTACCCCCAACATCCTGGAAACCGCCCGGGAAAACATGATCCATCTCTATTCCCCGGACGAAGACCACTGCCGGCTGGTGGCCAAATACGCCCTCCAGCTGTTCCAGGGCTGGCAGTCCCTCCACAAGCTGGAGCCGGCCCGGTGGGAACCTTTGCTGGAAACCGCCGCCCTGCTTCATGACATTGGCATCACCATCAACTACTACAACCACACCCGGCACAGCGGCTACCTGATCGAAAACGGCAAACTGTTCGGGCTGAACCATCTGGATGTGGTGTACACCGCCATCCTGGCCGCCTGGCACCACGGGGTGAACCGGGGCTATCTCCGGAACCGGCCTTACCGGAAGCTGATCCCGGAAATCGACATGAAACGGCTGAGCAACGCCGCTCTGCTCCTGGCCCTGGCGGAATGTCTGGATTACACCCAGACCGGGGCCATTGAAACCATCGAACCTGCCATCCTGAACGGAGGCGCTGTGCTCACCATCACCGCCACCCGGGCCCCCTCCGTAGAGCTCCAGCAGCTCCAGGCCATGACCAAGTGGTTCCGGAAGAACCTGGGATGTTCGCTGACGGTAGTTGTGAAGGAAATAGGATAAAAAAACGGGGCTGTTGCAAGAGCAACAGCCCCGTTGACAGAAATAGGGGGACTGCTTTGCAGTCCCCCTATTTCTGATGCTCATGGATCACGTCCAGGAAACTGGCGAAATCCATGGTCCTTTTTTTCAGCAGTACATCCACCCGCAGCTTCAGCAGGGGATGCTGGCTCATGTCCCTGGCTCTCAGCAGGGCCAGCCGCATCCGGGGTGACCAGTTCTTGTCCGGCCAGCTGTCCAGTACCCCCAGGGCCGTGCCCCGGCAGGAATCGTAAATGGAGGTCAGGGCCTTTTCCAGCAGGTCCTCCCCTTCCCCGGGATGTTCCTCCAGAGCCTGGAGCAGGGGCTCCATCACGTATTCCTCCTGAAGATACTCGTCTGCATGTTCCCGGGCGAACTTCATCACCCGGTTGAACCGCCGTTTATCCTGGGTATCCAGCAGGAACGGGTACAGCTCCGTCCGCCGGGGATCCTTCTTCAGCAGGTTCCACAATTCCCGGTGGATGTCCAGATCCAGGGCATAGGCCATATGGACCACGATCAGGTTCACCCGGCCGTCCGGTTCCAGCAGATTGGCCCTGATCTGGGGCAGCCAGTCCTGGGAGAACACCAGGGTTTCCAGCTCGCTGATCAGGATATGGCACTGGTTCATGGTCAGGTAATCCCAGCATTCATCCTCCACCATGGTCCGGAGCCCTTCCGCCATATTGATGAGGGCCGCTCCGTCCATCAGGTCGGTATGGTATTCCTGGGCATGCTTCAGGAACTTTTCCATTACCGAAAACAGGTCGATCACCGGCATCTTGTCATCTTCCGGTGCCTCCAGCTGCTGGAATCCCAACAGGAAGGCCAGGTAGTTCAGCAGGATATGGCTGATCCCCTGGAACTGGGGATGTTCCAGATGGGGTTCCGACAGAAGAGCCGGGATATTCACCCGGGAAAAGATCATCAGGGACACTGCCGGATAATCGATGGTCAGATCGCAGCCGTGGACCACCAGCCAGGCCTGGTCTTCCGGAGCAGCGAAATCATAGGCCTGCATGGCGCACAGCTTGCCCCAGCCGGAAGTGTGCTGGAGCATGTCCCACAAATCCTTCTGCTCCATCTGGTGGCTCAGTTCCAGCGCGTAGATCACAAAGCTGGTGAATTCCTCACACCGGGACAGGATCATCAGATCCTGTTTCAGCTGCCAGTTCACTGTCAAATCCTGCTCGTTGAGCATGTACAGACCGCAGATTACAATGGCCAGCTTCACCGTTTCCCGGCTGGAGGCTTCATACAGCCATTCCCGGGCCAGTTCCCACAAAGGCTGGGGAATCCGTTCCTCACTGAGGGCATCCACCAGGGATTCGTAGTAAAGGATGCAGGGGGTGGAAGAAATCCCCATGTACAGCATGGTGGCATTTTCCGGGGTGGGATCTTCCGCATAGGCCCGAAGCACCTGGTAAATCTGGTCCCCTACCGGATTGGCCGCCTCTTCCGCCTGGCTGTTGCTGGCCAGATAGGCGTCGGCAGCACCAGGTTCCAGCAGCACATCGCTGTCCCCGGCCACCACCGCCCGGTCCTCCAGATTCTCCCGGGTAAAGAACCCGTCCTCATCCAGATTGCTTTTGATATAGTCAAAAATGCTTTTTCCCTGTTTCCAGGGTTTCGTGCGTGTTTCCATTTTTCTCATCCTGTTTCTCAAAGTTGTAGCATGATGCAGAGAACTCATTATAACATAGAAAAGAGGCTGTTGCACGTTTTGTGCAGCAGCCTCTTTTGTCCGCCGTCAAGCTTGAGGAGCATCGGTCGTTTCTGGAACGACGGATACTTCCACCGTCTCCGTTTCTTCCTGTTTCATGGTCCCGTGGAGAATGGCCATGAATTCGTCTCCGGTGATGGTTTCTTTCTTCAGCAGGTACTGAGCCAGTTCGTCCATTTTTTCCCGATGGGCTTCCAGGATCTCCCGGGCCTCTTTGTGAGCCTTCTTCACCACGGCGAACACCGCCTCGTCGATCCGGGCGGCCGTTTCCGGAGCACAGGCCAGGGAGGTATCCCCGCCCAGGTAGGCATTGTTCACTGTTTCCAGAGCCACCATGTCGAATTCATCGGTCATACCGAACCGGGTAATCATGGCCCGGGCCAGCTTGGTGGCCTGTTCAATGTCGTTTGAGGCACCGCTGGTTACCAGGTTGAACACCACTTCTTCCGCAGACCGTCCCCCGGTCAGGGTCACGATCTTGTTGTACAGTTCTTCCCGGCTCATGAGCACCTTTTCCTGGGTATCCACCTGCATGGTGTACCCCAGGGCCCCGGAGGTCCGGGGGATAATGGTAATCTTGTGGACCGGTGCCGAATCCTTCTGGCTGGCCGCCACCAGGGCATGGCCGATTTCGTGGTAGGCAATGACCTTCTTCTCTTCCGGAGAAATCACCGCACCCTTTCTCTGGGCCCCGGCAATGACCACTTCCACGCTCTCCTCCAGGTCTTCCTGGATCACTTCCGAACGGCCCATCCGTACCGCCCGGAGGGCAGCTTCGTTGACGATGTTGGCCAGTTCCGCCCCGGAGGCACCGCTGGTAGCCAGGGCGATGGTATGGAAGTCCACCTGGGGATCCATCTTCACATCATGGGAATGGACCTTCAGGATGGCTTCCCTTCCCTGAAGATCCGGCAGTTCCACCGGCACCCGCCGGTCGAACCGGCCCGGACGGAGCAGTGCCTTATCCAGCACTTCCGGCCGGTTGGTGGCCGCCAGGATGATGACCCCTTTGCTGCCGTCAAACCCGTCCATTTCAGACAGCAGCTGGTTCAGGGTCTGTTCCCGTTCGTCGTTGCTGCCGAAGGATCCGTTGTCCCGTTTTTTGCCGATGGCGTCGATTTCATCGATGAACACAATACAGGGTGCCTTTTCCTGGGCCTGTTTGAACAGATCCCGGACCCGGGCAGCCCCCATGCCCACGAACATTTCAATGAACTCAGAACCGGAGATAGAGAAGAAGGGCACCTTGGCTTCCCCGGCTACAGCCTTGGCCAGCAGGGTTTTCCCGGTGCCGGGAGGCCCCACCAGCAGCACCCCTTTGGGCATCACAGCCCCGATGGCTTTGTATTTGGAAGGGTTGTGCAGGTAATTGACGATTTCCTGGAGGGCTTCCTTGGCTTCATCCTGACCGGCCACATCCTTGAATGTCTTGCCGGTCTGGGCGGCAATGTACACCTTGGCATTGCTTTTGCCGAAACTCATCATGTTGCCCCCGCCCAATTTAGGCCCCAGGTACCGCATGATCAGCTGGCCGATTACCATAAACAGCAGGAAGGGCAGGATCCAGTTGTTGAAGAAGGACATAATGGGAGATTCCTGTTTGGGGATTACCTGAGAGAATTCCACCTTGGCCTTTACCAGCCGGCTGACCAGTTCCGGGTCATCCACCCGTCCCGTTACGTAAATCTGTTCCTTTCCATCCTGATTGCACAAAAGGGCAATCCGATCCTTGGTGATTTCCACCTTGGTGGCTTTTCCCTCATCCACCATGTTCAGGAAATTGGTATAGCTGACCTCATGGACTTTCGGCTGAAAGAACATGGGACTGATGACCGTATTGATAATCAGGATCAGCAAAATGGCTGCGATGTAATACAGTCTGACTCTCTTCGACTGCTTGTCCGGATTTTTGTCATCCATGATATTTTCATCCTTTCCGCAGGGGTTCTGCATGCTTTTCTATTGATTATAGCACAAACCATTGTGAAAAATAACAGAACTTGATTTTCCGTTTAATTTTCTGAGAGTTCTGTACCATTGTCCATTATTTACAGACATTTTTGTCTTTTTGCCTTTCTTTTTTATTTACTTTTTGTTAAAATAGTCATAGTATTCAGTCCGTTATGCTTTTTGACCGTACCCAACCTGCACCGTTTTATTTCACTCAAAAGGAGGCACCATCCATGTCCAACGCAACCCAGAAGAAAAATCCCCAGGAAATCGGAGGTTTCCTGAGAGGGGTGGAAATCATCGGCAACAAACTGCCCCACCCTGCGATCCTTTTCTTCATTCTCTCCCTGATTGTCGTCGTCATTTCCCATTTTGCCGCATCCCAGGGCCTGACCGTCACCTATTTTGACGCCAGGGCCAAGGCGGAAGTCACCAAAAAAGCCGTCTCTCTGCTGAACGCGGAAGGGCTCCGGTACATGTTCGACACCGCCACCAAAAACTACACCGGATTCGCTCCTCTGGGCACCGTTCTGGTGGCCATGCTGGGGGTAGGGGTAGCCGAATGGTCCGGCCTGTTCAACACCTCCCTGAAAAAACTGCTGATGAATGCCAACCCCAAATTTCTCACCCCCATTGTGGTGTTCGCCGGGGTTATGTCCAACATCGCCTCTGATGCCGGATACGTGATCGTAGTCCCCATCGGAGCCATGATCTTCGCCATGGCAGGACGCCATCCCCTGGCCGGCATGGCCGCCGCCTTCGCCGGGGTATCCGGAGGCTTCTCCGCCAACCTGCTGATCGGAACCACCGATCCCCTGCTTACCGGGATCACCAACCAGGCCCTGATCGCCGCCGGCATTGACATGGTCCTGGATCCCACCTGCAACTGGTACTTCCTGGCCGCCTCCACGGTGCTGCTGACCATTGTAGGCACCTTTGTCACCGACAAAATCGTGGAAAAGAACCTGGGCACTTACACTGGAATCTACAAATCGGACAACCAGCCCATCACCCCTCTGGAAAACAAAGCCCTGAACTGGGCCGCCCTGGCACTGCTGGTTTATGTGGCCCTGATGGCGGTGCTCATGTTCCCGGAAAACGCCGTATTCCGCACCCTGGAAAAAGCCACCGGGGAGTACACCCTGAAAGCCTTCATGCACAACGGCCTGATTCCCGCCATCCTGCTTCTGTTCCTGATTCCAGGCCTGGTGTACGGAAAGATTGTGGGAAAGATCAACACTTCCCATGACCTGGTGGCCGCCATGACCGCCGCCATGAAATCCCTCAGCGGATACATGGTTCTGGCCTTCTTCGCTTCCCAGTTCATCGCCTACTTCGGCAAGACCAACCTGGGGCTTATCGTTTCCTTCAAGGGAGCCGATGCCTTGGAAGCCGCCGGCCTTACCGGTCTGCCTCTCATTATCCTGTTCATCTTTCTGTCCGCCTTCCTGAACCTGTTCATGGGATCCGCCTCTGCCAAATGGGCCATTATGGCGCCCATCTTCGTACCCATGATGTACCGGCTGGGCCTGTCCCCTGCTCTTACCCAGGTAGCCTACCGGATCGGGGACTCCTCCACCAACATCATCACCCCTCTCATGAGCTATTTCGCCATGATTGTGGTGTTCATGCAGAAGTACAAGGAAGACGCCGGACTGGGAACCCTGATCTCCATGATGCTCCCCTATTCCATCACCTTCCTGATCACCTGGAGCCTGCTCATGGGCGTCTGGATCTTCCTGGGCCTGCCTGTAGGGCCGGGAGCCGGACTGTTCCTGTAAGAAAGTGCATAACGGACGTAACAGAGGGTCTGCTGCGGATGCAGCAGACCCTCTGTTGGTCAAAGGCATAAACCCGCCGAATGGCGGGTTTCTTCGATTCAGGACGCAGCCGGTGCTGCTAACCCACCACCCATGCTGTGCATGGATACCCCCGCCCTTGAAAAGGGCGGATAACAGGCACGCGGGCAGTGCCCTTGTGCCTGAAAGCAAGGGCGTAAGCCCCAGCGTATATCCGCCCTTTTCAAGGGCGGGGGACCGTTGCGCCTGTGCAATGGTGGTGGGTTAGCAGCCCACAGGCTGCGTTTCCCTTCGGAGAAACCCACCAGGAGCAGGTTTCCTCCATTTTTTTATTTAAAAGAACCCGTCAGCCACGGGTTCTTTCCAACGGCCAGTGACCAGTGACCGTTGACCAGTGACAAAAAAAATTCCGCATCCATCAGATGCGGAATTTTCCTAACCGGCAGCTCCCTATCCTCCCGGACCGTTTCCAGTCGAGTACTTTCGGCGTATAAGGGC
>NZ_DBMBXK010000010.1:0-97075 GCF_057597765.1 Acidaminococcus sp.
GCCCTTATACGCCGAAAGTACTCGACTGGAAACGGTCCGGGAGGATAGGGAGCTGCCGGTTAGGAAAATTCCGCATCTGATGGATGCGGAATTTTTTTTGTGTCAGCAGTCAGCTGTCAACGGTCAGCGGGCGATGGAGGAAACCCGCCAGGGACAGGTTTCTTTGAAGGGAAACGCAGCCTGTGGGCTGCTAACCCACCACCATTGCGCAGGCGCAACGGTCCCCCGCCCTTGAAAAGGGCGGATATACGCTGGGGCTTCAGGCACAAGGGCATTGCCCGCGTGCCTGCTATCCGCCCTTTTCAAGGGCGGGGGTATCCATGCGCAGCATGGGTGGTGGGTTAGCAGCACCGGCTGCGTCCGGAATCGAAGAAACCCGCCATTCGGCGGGTTTCTACCTTCGGCCGCTGTCCGCTGACAGCAAAGAGGGTGCTGCACGCTTTTTGCAGCACCCTCTTTGCTTACTTCGGCATTACGAAGAACTTGATGAAGGCTATGGTCTGGGGCTGGTAGATTACGTCCACCAGGAAGGCCCCTACAATGGGGACAATCATGAAGGCTTTCCGGCTCATGCCGTATTTGTCTTTGACGGCGGTCATGTTCACGATGGCGGAGGGGGTGGCTCCCAGCCCGTGGCCGCAGAGCCCGGCGCACATGACGGCTGCGTCATAATTGCCTCCCAGGACCTTGAAGATCACGAACCGGCAGGCCAGGACCATGAACACCACCTGGGCCGCCACAACCAGCACTACGCCGCCCAGGAGCCCGGACAGTTCCCACAGCCGCAGGGTCATGAGGGCGATGGCCAGGTACAGGTTCAGCATCACATCTCCGATGCCGTCCACCAGGGAGAAATTGAACTGATAGAAATAGTATTTTTCATTCAGGTTCCGGAGGATCACGGCGGTGAACATGGCCCCTACATAGGTGGGGAAGCTCATGTGGATCAGTTTCCCGATCCAGCCGGAGATCATGGAGCCGATGGCCATGCAGCACAGGATGGCGGTGACGTTCTTGATAATGTCCAGGGAGCTGAGTTTTTCCTGGGAAGCGGCGTTGACTTTTTCCACATCCGTGTCGAAGTTTTCCGTGGGATCCGGTTCCAGATGGTACTTTTCAATGAGCATCCGGGCTACCGGGCCCCCTACCAGCACCGCGGAGATGAGACCGAAGGTGGCGGCGGCCATGCCCACTTCCAGTCCGGCAGGATAGCCCATGGACACGAAGGTCTTTCCATAGGCGGCTGCGGCGCCGTGGCCCCCGATCATGGAAATGGCGCTGGCCAGCAGGGCATAGGGGGCTTCAATGCCGAAGATCTTGGAAAAGGCGATGCCGATGCCATTCTGACAGATGGAGACGATGCCGGACACCAGCCAGTAGATGATCAGCAGGGCTCCGCCTTTTTTCAGCAGGGTGATGCTGGCGCCCAGGCCTACGGTGGTGAAGAAGGCCAGCATGAAAGGATCCTGGAAATAGGTGTCGAATTTGAATCCGTAGGCTCCGGTCTGGTGGCCGATGAAGGTGATGAACATGAACAGGAATCCTCCCACCACAGGAGCCGGGATGCAGTATTTCCGGAGGGCGGAACTCTTCCCCTTCACCCAGTATCCCAAAAGCAGCATGACGGCTGCCAGGGCGGCGGTAAAAATGGCATCTGCCTTGAAAGTCAGGACATTTTTCAGCATAATGATGGACATGGAACATCGCTTCCTTTCTGAGTAAAAATGCAGAAATCATATATATTATATATTGTAACGAAATATGGATAGTTTTAAAAGAATTCAGAAAGATTTAGAAGAACGTGATCTGAAAATGTTACAAAAGCAACATTCGAGTTAAAAATACTGGACACAGACCATAAAATATCTTAATATACAAAAAATAAAAATAACTTTTCAGAACTATTGTCTATTTCACCAATCTCCTGTACAATATACGCATATTTATTTTTATTCTTTTTCTTATTCTTTTTTAGAGGGGGACAACTTCATATGCAATTCAATCTGATTGCCTTTATCTTCAATCCCTTGGTTCTGCTGTTTGCCACCATGGCACTGGGGAACCTGTTTGGGGAACTGAAATTCCGGAAGTTTAAATTCGGGATTACCGGGACCCTGTTCATCGGCCTGGGCATCGGGTATTTCCTGACCCAGTATGCCGCCACTTTCGAAAAGGGCAGCAAGTACTACGCTGCCGCTCTGAAGGTGATGCAGGGGAAAGTCATCGACGGCTCCCTGATGAACCTGTCTCTGCTGATCTTCATTGTAGGGACCGGGCTGCTGGCCGCCAAAGACATGAAATATGCCATCAACAAATTCGGAAAACAGTTTGTGGCCCTGGCCATTTTCATTCCTTTTGTAGGGGCTGTAGCTTCCTATGGATTTTCTCAGACCCTCGACAACCTGAGTCCGTACCAGATCACCGGTACCTACACCGGTGCCCTCACCAGTTCGGCCGGTCTGGCTGCCGCTACGGAATCTTCCGACAGCGAATCCAGACGGCTGGCCCAGGATTTTGTCAACCAGCCTGAAAAGGCCCAGAAGAAGATCCTGGCCATTGTGAACGGGGCCAAAACCCGGGATGCCAAACTCCGGGGCACTCCTGTTCCGGAAACCATGACTCTGGAAAACACCCAATCCCTGAGCCCGGAAGATGTGGAAGTCTTCGTGACGGAAGCCAAGGCCGGCGTAGGGGTGGGCCACTCCATCGGGTATCCCTTCGGGGTGCTGTTCCTGATCCTGGGGATCAACGTAATTCCCAAAATCTTCGGGTTTGATGTTGAGGAAGAAAAAAAGAAATATTTCGCCCAAAAGGCCATTGATATCAAGAACAACGAAAAGCTGGCGGCTTCCACCATGCCGGAAGTGCCCATGGATTTCGTCGGGTTCTCCCTGGCGGCGTTCCTGGGGTATGTGCTGGGTTCCATCAAGATTTACATGGGGCCCCTGGGGATGTTCTCTCTGGGTTCCACCGGCGGTGCCATCCTGGTTTCCCTGGGGCTGGGCTCCATTGGGAAAGTGGGTCCTGTGAACTTCCGGATGAACTCCACGGTGCTGGGGAAGATGCGGACCTATTTCCTGTCCGTGTTCCTGGCAGGTACCGGCCTGAACTACGGGTTCCGGGTCGTTGATGCCATTACCGGGGCCGGATACATGATCGTAATCATTTCCTCCCTGGTGGCCATCCTGTCCGTGCTGTTCGGGTTCCTGCTGGGGCGCTATGCCTTCCACATCAACTGGACCCTGCTCAGCGGGGCCATTACCGGGGGCATGACTTCCGCTCCCGGCCTGGGGGCTGCCGTGGATGCCCTGGAATGCGATGAACCGGCGGTGTCCTACGGGGCTACCCAGCCTCTGGCCACCCTGTTCATGGTAATCTTTTCCATTATTATCCATAAATTGCCGATCTGAGTGAAAGGGGGTGTTGCACGCTGCGTGCAACACCCCCTTAGCTGTAGAGCCGCATAGCGGCTCAAGTCTGGAGTCTGAAGTCTGGAGCCGAAGGTGAAATTTGCAAGCAAATTTTTGAACATGCAGAACCTTTGGCCGAAATGATCTCTTAGACTGATTTCGATTCTTGTTCTACAGAATCAAAAGGATCCGCCTAGCCAGGCGGATCCTATCCTGAGGCTTCCGACTCCCGACTCCTGACTTCCGACTAAGGGGCTGTTGCGCAAGCAACAGCCCCTTTTTTTTTAGAATTCCTTCGTATCAAACACATGCAGCCCCAGGGAGTCGGAGAGGACCCGGAGGATCCGTTCGCCGCCCACGCTGTTGCCTTTTTTGTTCAGCATGGGACCGAAGGTGCCGATGCCGATGCCGTGCCGGGCGATGGCGCAGATGCCGCCGCCCACGCCGCTTTTGCTGGGCATGCCGACCTTCACGGCGTATTCTCCGGATTCATCGTACATGCCGCAGAGCATCATCAGGGTGGTGACGATCCGGACGATGGTGGAATCCACCAGCTGTTCCCCGGTGGTGGGATCCACCCCGTGGTTGGACAGGATCATGCCGTAATGGGCCAGGTCCCGGGCGGTGACCATCACCGAGCACATGCGGAAGTATACATCCAGTACTTCTTCCGGTTCCCCGTCCAGCACATTGTCGCTTTTCAGCAGGAAGGCAATGGAACGGTTCCGGGTGCCGGTTTTCTTTTCCGACTGATAGACGGACTGATTCAGGCTGATTTTGGGGTTGCCGCACAGTTTCCGGACCAGGTCCAGGAAGCTCTGGAAGGGATCCGGAGCCTCGATGCAGCTGGCGGTGACGATAGCCCCAGCGTTGATCATGGGGTTGAAGGGACGCCAGTCTTTCAGCTCCAGCTGGAGGATGCTGTCGAACCGGTCGCCTGTGGGCTCCATGCCGATTTTGCTGAAGACCTTGTCATAGCCGGCGGTCTGGAGGGCCAGGATCAGGGAGAAGGTTTTGGAAATGCTCTGCATGGTGAAGGGGATGTCATAATCCCCGGCACAGTATTCCGACCCGTCCTTCCGCATCAGGCAGACTCCCAGGTTCCCGGAGTTGGCTTTGGCCAGTTCCGGGATGTAGCTGGCCACCTTGCCCTCGTACAGCACATTCCGTCCTTCTTCCAGGGCTTTTTCCAGGATCCGCTGGATCTCTTCTTTGTCCATGACCATAATGGCACTCTTCCTTTCTTGTTTTGTTTATTTCCAGAAGTCCAGTTCTTCCGGTTTCAGCCCCAGGGCCGTTCCCTTGAAGTGAGGATCCAGTCCGGCGGCTTTCTGCATTCTGTAATCTTCATAGGCCTTGACCACCACACTCCCCAGGAGCACGCAGGCAGTCAGGTTGATCAGGGTCATGCCCCCCATCATAATGTCCGCCAGATCCCAGGCAGCGGCCATGGGGATGATGGCGCCCACAAAGACGATGAGCACGGCATACAGTTTAAAGGCTTTCATGAACCCGGAACCGGGCATTTTTTTGTGGTTCAGATAGGCCAGGCCGTTTTCACAGTAGTAGATGTTCCCGATCAGGGTGGTGAAGGAGAACAGCAGCATGGCTACGGTAATGAACCAGGGACCGAAGTTCCCCAAGACTTTGTGGAGGGATGTCTGGACCCAGACGGCTCCGGCGTTTTCCGCGTTTCCAGGCACTTCGGACACCAGGCACATAAGGGCGGTGGCGTTGCACAGAATCACCGTATCGATGTAGACGGACAGCATCTGGACCAGGCCCTGTTTCACCGGATGGGTGGTGGAGGCTGCAGCTGCCGCGTTGGGGGCGGATCCTACACCGGCTTCATTGGAATACAGGCCCCGTTTGATGCCCATGACCAGGCAGGAACCGCCGATGCCGCTGAAAATAGCCTTGAAGTTGAAGGCGTCAGCCATGATGGTTTCCAGCACCCGGGGCAGTTCCCCGAAGTTCATCACCAGTACCACAATGGAAACGATTACATAGGCAACCCCCATGAAGGGCACCAGGATGCCAGCAGCCTTTTCGATGCTTTTGGCACCGCCCATGACACAGGCTCCCACCAGAGCCGCCAGGATGGCCCCGATGATGGCCGGAGTCACCGCAGGATCATAGAAGCTGTACACGGAGAAGGTGGACTGGGTGTTGTAGGAGCACAGCAGGTTGAAGCCGCAGGAGTAGGTGAGCAGCAGGAATACGGCAAAGGCCGTGGCCAGGGCCTTGTTGTGGAGGGCATCTTCGATGTAGTAGGCAGGGCCTCCGTAGGCGGAACCGTCCGGACGTTTCCGTTTGAACACCTGGGCCAGGGTGCATTCCGTAAAAGAGGAAGCGGCTCCGATAATGGCCATGACGGTCATCCAGAAAATGGCTCCCGGGCCACCCAGGCAGATGGCGGTGGAAACCCCGATGATATTCCCGGTGCCCACACAGGAAGCGGTGGAGACCATCAGGGCCTGGAAGGGGGACGTGCCTCCGTCCTTGGGCTTTACCATCAGGAGCCGGATGGCTTCCGGCAGCATGCGGACCTGGACGAAGCCCATACGGAAACTGAAGTAGAGACCGGCGGCCCCCATGACCACCAGTAGGATCGGATAGTACAGGATACTGTCTACGGCATCGAGAAATTCCATCATCTTGTTGTTCCTCCCGTTCTGAATTTATAAGCTTTTCTATAAATTCATTATAAGAGAAGAATTAAGTATCGGGGAAATAGATGATGTACATGGGGGCCATTTATCATGCCGATGAAGGATGTTCTCCCTGGAGCCGGGTATACCGTTCCCGGAGCAGCTGGATGAAATCGTTTTCCATCCGGGACAGCATGGCGCCTTCCCGGAGAATCGCTCCGAACCGGAGGTGTTCGCTGCAGTCCAAGAGAGGAACGGAGACCACCTTGTACAGGGAATCCTGTCCCTGGAATTCCATGATCCCCACCGTGAAGAAATTGGTCCGGGAGAGAAGGGCCATCTGTTCCTGCCGGTCGTTGACGTAGATCACTTTCCGGGTATCGTTCAGATCGATGGGGCCTTTTTCCGTGCTGAGGTGGTAGATGAAATCCTCATATTGGCCGATGTACCGGACGAAGCCGTAATCCCGGAGATCCTGAAGGTGGATGCCCTTCCGGCCGAACCGTCGGACCAGCTCATGGTCAGAGGACAGGCACACATAGGGACGGAACGCGGCCAGGGGGATGTAGTGGAGCCCCTGCTGGGAAAAATAGGCCTCCAGATCATCCCGGCGGGTGGCCATGTGGATCACTCCCACGTTGGAATAGCCGTTCTTCACCTGGGAGATCACATCCAAGGTGGCGGCTTCGCAAAGATGGTTGGAAAAGCTTTCCGCATCCTGGTAGCGCCGGCATATTTCGTTGAAACATTCGGCGGTGTGGGAAAAACGGGTCATGCTTACGTTCAGGCAGCCGCAGTCCTGCTTCCGGGCGGAGGAAAGGTGCTGGAGCTGGTCCATTTCCCGGAGGATCACCTTGGAATGGGCCAGGATCCGCTGGCCGTCCAGGGTCAGCCGGGTGCCCTGGCTGGTGCGCCGGAACAGGGTCAGGCCCATTTCCTTTTCCAGCTGTTTGATGATGTGGCTGAGCTGGGGCTGGGATATGTACATGGCTTTGGCCGCCCGGGTAATGGACCCGTACTGGGCCACGGCGGCAAAATAGCGAAGATTGTTGGTGTCCATGGGAACCTCCTGGTGTGATGTCAGCTGTATTATAACATAATTTTAAATTTTCACTGTCTTTTTTTGACGATTTCCCGATAGGGGGTGTGGTATATTTCGGGTACAACCCATCAATGGAATGGAATTCCAATAATTCAAGGAGGAATCTTATGAAGCTGACGAAAATACTGCCTTCTTCCCTTGCGGCAGGGTTCTGTATCGGACTGGGGGGAGCGGTGTTCCTGCTCCAGACGGAGAAGCTGGTGGGAGCGGTGCTGTTCTGCATCGGTCTTTGCACCATCTGCGAAATGCAGTTCCACCTGTTCACCGGCCGGGTGTGCTATGCCCTGGAACAGCCTTTGTGGCGCTGGCTCCAGTTCCCGGTGATCTGGATCGGCAACTGGCTGGGGGCCGGGCTGGCGGCCAACCTGTTGTTTCTGACCCGGATGGGGCCGGCGGCCCGGAAGGCGGCCCAGGCCCTGGTGATGGCCAAAAACGGGGATACCTTCCTGAGCCTGTTCGTGCTGGGGTTCTTCTGCAATCTCTTCGTGTTCATTGCGGTGGAAGGGTACAAAACCTTTCCCCATGTGCTGGGGAAATACCTGGCTATTTTCGTGGGGATCACCGTGTTCATCATGAGTGGCTATGAACACAGTGTGGCGGACATGTTCTATTATTTCATGGCGGGCCAGATGGACCAGGAAACCCTGGTGCGGCTCCTGGTGATCACCGCCGGCAATGTGTGCGGAGGGATCACCGCCTGGGGGGCCCGGCAGGCAGGGCGCCGGGCGGCCCGGTAAAAGGGGGAACGGGACTGGCATCCGGAGGGCTTTTTTGCTATACTCGAAGTATATTCTGCTGAGGGGGCGTTAGGATGAATCCATTTCAAATTGACATACCCACGAAAGTGCTGTTTGGAGCCGGGCAGCTGAACCAGCTCCATGGCCAGGAATTGCCGGGGAAAAAGGCCCTGATCGTGATTTCCTGCGGGAAATCCACCCGGGCCAACGGCTATCTGGACCGGACGGAAAAGGAACTGGCGGCGGCCGGAGTGGCTGCGGCGGTGTTCGACAGGATCCAGGCCAATCCCACCCTGGAAAGTGTGGGACAGGGAGCCCGGGCTGCCCGGGAACTGGGAGCGGACCTGATCGTGGCCCTGGGTGGAGGCTCGGTGATGGATGCCGCCAAGGCCATTGCCCTTATGGCGGTGAACGAGGGGAATTTATGGGACTATGTGGGATCCGGCACCGGCAAAGGACAGAAACATGCCCGCCGGGCCCTGCCGGTGATCGCCATTACCACCACTGCAGGCACCGGTTCGGAAGTGGATGCCACCAGCGTAATCACCAACCAGGAAACCCATGAAAAGATTGGGCTGAAATTCCCGGATCTGTATCCCTTCCTGGCCATTGTGGATCCGGAACTGATGGTGACGGTGCCGCCCCGGCTTACGGCGTTCCAGGGGTTCGATGCCCTGTTCCACAGCCTGGAAACCTATGTGAACCGGAAGGCCAATCTCATGAGCGACATGGTGGCTTCCACTGCCATCCGGAACATCGGGACATTCCTGCCCCAGGCAGTGGCCCAGGGCAGCAGCCTGGAAGCCCGGACCCACATGGCCTTTGCCAACACCCTGTCCGGCTATGCCATGGTCCTGGGAGGCTGCACCAGCGAACATTCCCTGGAACATGCCATGAGTGCCTACCATGAAGCCCTGCCCCATGGTGCCGGGCTGATCATGGTTTCCCTGGCCTATTTCGGCTGGCTGGCAGAGCACCATGTGTGTGATGACCGGCTGACGGATCTGGCCCGGTTCCTGGGCCGGAAGGAGGCCCGGGGGCCGGAGGACTTCCTGGCGGCCCTGGCCGATCTCCAGAAAGCCTGCGGCGTGGACGGATTGAAAATGAGCGATTACGGGATTGCTCCGGATGAATTCCCCAAAATGGCGGAAAATGCCATGACCGCCATGAAAGGCCTGTTTGCCAACGACCGGATGGCCCTGACCCGGGAAGACTGTGTGGCCATTTACCAGAAAGCCTATCGGTAAAACAGGTTGTACAAAGGTGGTACAACTTAGGTTGTCGGGGCTGTTGCTTCGGCAACAGCCCCCTTTTTTCCCAAACTGAAGCAAAGGACGGAAACCATTCCATGAATTTTTCATTTCTCTCTCCCCGGGGGCAGATGCTCCTGTCTTTGGCCATTTTCGGCACCATCGGTCTGGTGCGCCGGTTCATCCCTCTGGGCTCTGTGCCTCTGGCCTTTCTCCGGGCCACCCTGGGGTGTCTGACTCTGCTGGTGCTGATGCAGGGGGGCCATATCCCCTTCCACCGGGACCGGCTGAAGGCCCGTGCCCCGAAGCTGCTGCTCAGCGGCCTTCTCCTGGGGCTGGACCGGGTGTTCTTTTTTGAAGCCTTCAACCATACCACCGTGGCCATTGCCACCCTGTGCTACTACATGGCTCCGGTGTTCATGCTGGCGGCAGCCCCTCTGGTGTTCCATGAGACCATCAGCCGCCGGAAGCTGGTGTGCGCGGCCATTACCATCGGGGGCATGCTGCTGGTATCCGGGGTGCTGGGCTCCAACGGGGACATGGGTGATATTGCCGGAGTCCTGTATGCTCTGGCCGGTGCCCTTTTCTATGCCGGGATCATTGTGCTGAGCAAGACCATCCAGGGCCTGGATTCCTATGAACAGACGGCGGTGCAGCTGGGGACGGCGGCCTTTTTCCTGCTGGCCTACTGCCTGGTCACCGGACAGCTGGATTTCCACACCATGACGGCCGCCGGCTGGGGGCTGACCCTGCTCTTGGGGATCGTCCATACCGGGCTGGCCTACGGGATCTATTTCGGCAGCCTGACCCAGGTGCCGGCCCAGACCACCGCCATCCTCAGCTATGTGGATCCGGTAGTGGCTGTGTGTATTTCCGTATTCGTGCTCCAGGAGCCCATTACGGAGCTCCAGCTGGCCGGGATCTGCCTGGTGCTGGGGGGCATGATCAGCGGAGAGAGGAAGTAGGGCTGCAGGCCGGTCAACGGTCAGCTGTCAACGGTCGAAGGAAGGCCGGCATCCGCCGGCCTTTGAAGGGAAACGCAGCTGGCGCTGCTAACCCACCACCATTGCGCAAGCGCAACGGTCCCCCGCCCTTGCAAAGGGGCGGATATACGCTCGGGCCTCTGGCCCTTGCTTGCGGCACAAGGGCGTAAGCCCGATGTGCCATTTATCCGCCCTTTTCAAGGGCGGGGGACCAGCCGTGAGGCTGGTGGTGGGTTAGCATCCAACGGATGCGTTTATCATTAAAGAAACCCGCCTGCTGCGGGTTCCTTTATTTTAATTACAAGGAGAATGAAAATGGAAAACCGTATTTTTCATCCAGGTGACATTGTCCGGCATTTTAAACGGGAACGGCTGACGGAGGAGGAGAAACGGACCAACCGGTACCTGTACCAGATCATCGGCCCGGCGGTCCATTCGGAAACCCGGGAGCCTTTGATGGTGTACCAGGCCCTCTACGGAGATTTCGGACTCTACGTCCGCCCCTCTGCCATGTTCTACAGCGAAGTGGATCATAAGAAGTATCCGGAAGTGAAGCAGAAGTACCGGTTTGAGAAGGTGTAAGGGCTGTCGGTTGACAGCTGACAAAAAGGTGAGCTGCATTGCAGCTCACCTTTTACGTTAACTATACCAAAATACTAGGTTGACGAAATAGACCATTTCCTGTATGGTGAGGAAGTCTGAAAATTCTGGAGGTGAGGCTGTGCGTTTGCGTGAAATGGTGTTGTGCGGGCTGTTCATTGCCCTGGTGGCAGTGGGGGCTCTGATCCGGATCCCGGTGGGGAGCGATGTGTACACCCTGCAGTTCATGTTCACCCTGCTGGCGGGACTGCTGCTGGGAGCCCGGCTGGGAGCCCTGGCCGTAGGGACCTATGTGGTCATGGGCCTTGTGGGGATCCCGGTGTTTGCTTCGGGAGGAGGGCCTTCTTATGTGCTCCAGCCCACCTTTGGGTATCTGGTGGGGTTTACCATCCAGGCCTGGGTCTGCGGGAAGCTGGCCCGGCAGGGAACTGCTGAGGTGACCCTGTCCCGGCTCCTGGGGATCAACCTGGTGGGGATGGTCATCGTCTATGTGCTGGGGATCAGCTATTTCTGGCTGTCCTCCAACTATCTGGTCCAGGCCCCCATCGGCTTCTGGGCGGCCCTGTGGTACTGCGGGGTACTCCAGGTGGTGTCGGATTTCCTCCTGTGCCTGGGAGCGGCCTTTGTAGGGCTCCGGTGCCGGAAAGCGGGAATCTGGGTGTAAGGAGAGGAATGCAATGGGCAAAGCGATATTCATTACGGGAACGGGTACGGATGTGGGGAAGACCTATGTGACCGGGCTTCTGGTGAAGAAGATCCGGGAAGCGGGGCTGGACGGCAGCTACTACAAGGCCGCCCTCAGCGGGGCGGAACCGGACGGAAACGGGAAACTGGTGCCCGGGGATGCGGCCTGGGTGAAGGAAACCGCCGGGATCCCGGACCCTCTGGAAGATCTGGTGACCTATGTGTACCGGGAAGCGGTGTCCCCTCATCTGGCGGCCCGGATCAACAACCATCCGGTGGACCTGGACAAGATCCGGCAGGCCTTCCGGAAGGCCAAAGACCGGCACCAGTATCTTACCATGGAAGGCAGCGGGGGCATCCTGTGTCCTCTGGGCTGGGAAAAGGCTCACCACCTGCTGCTGGAGGAAATGATCCAGGCTCTGGACCTGGGCTGCCTTCTGGTGGCGGATGGGGGACTGGGGACCATCAACAGTACGGTGCTGACGGTGGAATATCTCCGGCACCGGGCCATTCCTGTCCGGGGAATCCTGTTCAACCGGTGGAAACCGGGAGACCGGATGCAGGAAGACAACCGGATCATGGTGGAGGAACTTACCGGCCTGCCGGTGCTGGCCTGTGTAAAGGAAGGGGACCGGGAACTGGAAGGCCCTCTGGACAGACTGCTGGAAACCTATACCTAAGGAGGCGAAAATGGAACACAAAACGATGGAACAGCGGGACCTGGACCTGATCTGGCATCCCTGTTCACAAATGAAAGATTACGAAACCCTGCCTCCCATGGTCATCGATCATGCCCAGGGAGTCTGGCTCTACGACATCCACGGCAAAGCCTATCTGGACATTGTCAGCTCCTGGTGGGCCAATCTGCTGGGCCACCGGAATCCGGTGCTCAATGGACGGATCAAAGACCAGCTGGACAAACTGGAACATGTGATCTTTGCCAATTTCACCCATGCCCCGGCCATTACCCTGGCGGAACGGCTGAAGGCCCTGGTGCCGGAAGGGCTGTGCCGGTTCCAGTTCCACGACAACGGATCGGCGGCAGTGGAAGCGGCTCTGAAGCTGTGTTTCCAGTACTGGGCCCAGACCGGCCATCCGGAAAAACAGCGGTTCATGTGCCTGACGGAAGGGTATCACGGAGAAACCATCGGGGCTCTGTCCGTGGGGAGCATGGATCTGTTCGCCAAACTGTACAAGCCCATGATGATGGACAACATCCATGTGGAAGCCCCGGACTGTTTCCGCTGCCCCTATGGAAAGGACCGGCACCACTGCCGGTGTGAATGCTTCGCCAAAGCGGAAGAAGCCTTTGCCCTCCACGGCCGGGAAACTGCCGCCATGATCGTGGAGCCCCTGCTCCAGGGCAGCGCCGGCATGCGTGTGTACCCGGTTCTCTATCTCCAAAAGCTCCGGGCGCTGTGCGATGCCTATGAGGTGAAGCTGATCGCCGACGAAATCGCTACGGGCTTCGGCCGGACCGGTACCCTGTTCGCCTGCGGCCAGGCCGGGATCACCCCGGATGTGCTGTGCCTGTCCAAAGGACTGACCGGAGGGTACCTGCCCATGTCCCTGACGGTGACCACCCGGGAGATCTATGAGGCCTTCTACGATGATTACGGCAAGCATAAGGCCTTTCTCCACAGCCACACCTATGCCGGGAATCCCCTGGGGTGTGCGGCGGCCCACGGGGTGCTGGATGTGTTGGAACAGGAACAGATCCTGCCCCGGGCCCGGGAAACCGCCCGGTGGCTCACTGGAGAAATGGAAGCCCGGTTCGGGAACCATCCCCTGGTGGGAGAAATCCGCCACATCGGCCTGATCCACGCCCTGGAACTGGTTGCGGACAAAAAGACCAAACGGCCCTTCCCGGCGGAAAAACGGCTGGGGTATCACTTCTATCAAAAGGCCCTGGAACAGGGACTGGTACTCCGGCCTTTGGGAGATGTGCTGTATTTCAACCCGCCTCTCACCATTACCCGGGCGGAGCTGACCCAGGCCATGGATATCCTGGAACAGGTGCTGGCCTGAGAGCCGGCTACCTGGGAAAAGGTAAACCAAAAATAAAATGAAGTTGACATAAAACAGAACCTGTCCTATAATAAGGACAACGAATTCAACGAGCCTGATTTCGTCCTGGTCCGTCCCTCCGGATCAGCATCATGAGGAACTCCCAGAAGGAGCTGCTGTACCTTTTTCGTGCAGCAGCTCCTTTTTCGTGGTAAGATGGGGACATTCCCAGTAAAACAACAGGAGGAAAACATCCTATGACCATTTTGGAACATGATATCCTGATCAGCGAAGATCTGCGCCGGGTACCCCGGGAGGAACTGGAAAACCGGCTGGCCCGGCTTCGGGAGGCCCTGTCCCGGCAGGATCCGGCCTGGCAGTTGGCGGTGATCACCGACAAGCTGGACATGTATTATTTTACCGGTACCATGCAGGAGGGTGCCTTCCTGGTCCGTCCCCAGGACGCCATTTTGTGGGTGCGCCGGAGCCTGGCCCGGGCTCTCAACGAAAGTCTCCTGCCGGAAGGGTGGATCCGGCGGATGCACAGCTACCGGCAACCGGCGGAGTACTACGGGGACGCCCTGCCCCGGGAAGTGTACCTGGATGAAAAGCACACCTCCCTGGAATGGCTCCGGTTCTTCCGGAAATATTTCCCTTTTGAAGTCCGGAAAAACCTGGATCCGGTGCTCAGCGGCCTCCGGAGCGTGAAAAGCGGCTATGAACTGGCTCTTTTGAGCCGCAGCGGCCGGATACATGCGGACGTGCTGATGCACGAGGCTCCGGTTTTCCTGAAGGTGGGGATCAGCGAAGCGGAACTGGCCATCCAGCTGTACCTGCGGATGGTGCTGAAAGGCAGCCAGGGGGTGGCACGGACCAACCGGCCTACCGGGGAAGATGCCATCGGCCTGGCTTCCTTCGGGAAAAGCGCCCTGGTGCGGACCGCTTTTGACGGCCCCGGGGGCACCAGCGGCACCTGTGTGGCGGTCCAGAGCATCGGGTCGGCCTTCCGGCTGTTGAAGCCGGGCCGGCTGGTGTACCTGGACATTCCCTGCGGAGTGGACGGGTACAATACGGACAAGACGGTGGTGTACTATTTCGGGGACCTGGACCGGGATCCGGCCAAAGAGGAAATCCTCCGGGCCTACAATTACTGTCTGAATCTGGAACAGCAGACCCTGGCTCTTTTGAAACCGGGAGCGGTGCTGGGGGACATTTACGACCAGGTGATGGGGGACTTCGATCCTTATTATGAAAAGATGTTCATGAACGGAGGCCGGTTCCTGGGCCACAGCATCGGCATGTGCATGGATGAGACCCCGGTGATCGCCGGGGGGGTGAAGGACCGGGTAGAGGAAAACATGGTCTTTGCAGTGGAACCCAAGATCGCCCTGCCGGGACTGGGCATGGTGGGCACGGAAAACACCTACCGGATCGGTCCTGACGGGCCGGTGTGCCTGACGGGAGATTCCCAGCCTCTGCGGGTTGTCCGTTGATTTCAGACCGGGGAAAATGATAAAATAACAAGATACAATCAATGGGGCCCTGCCTGCGGAAAGGGCCCGGAAACAAGGGGAGTTAAAAAGAAATATGACAGCAGAAGAAACGGGACTCCTGGACAAACAGGACTTCCTGGAACAGAAAGAAGTCATCAAAAAGCAGATCCTGGGGAACGGGAAGCTGACCGGGGCGGAAAAACGCCAGACCCTTCAGGTGCTGGAAGGATTCGGGAAATCCGTCCTCCAGGGAGGGGTACGCCAGCACGGGATCACCAAGGCCATGCTGAAGACGGCTCTGCCGGTGTTTGGAAAGATGAGCGAAGACAAGCGGCACAATGAAAAGGAACTGCGGGTATTGAAGTTCCTGACCTATTTCGTCCTCCAGGGGATCCGGAAATGAGTGCCCTGACTCTCTTCCTGCTGGCGGTGTCCCTGTCCATGGATGCCTTTGCGGTTTCCGTCTGCGGGGGACTGAAAATGGAAGGTAGGGAACGGTTCAGGGGAGGCCTGATTTTCGGAGCCTGGTTCGGAGTGTTCCAGGCCCTGATGCCGTTTGTCGGCTACGAACTGGGAAGCCATTTCGCCAGGGTGGCGGAAGCCTATTCCCACTGGATTATCTTTGTGATCCTGGCCTACATCGGCTGGAACATGATCAAAGAGGCCGGGGAGGACCAGGAAAAAGAAAAGATCACCGGATTCCGGACCATGCTGGGTCTGGCGGTGGCCACCAGCCTGGATGCCCTGGGGGTGGGCGTGGGATTCGCCTTCCTGGATATCCGGATCCTGCCGGCGGTGCTGGAAATCGGCACCATCACCTTCTGCCTGTCCTTCCTGGGCTGCGCCTGCGGTTCGGTAATCGGCATGTGGGGCAAGGAACGGGCAGAAAAAGCAGGGGGCTTCGTCCTGCTGCTGATCGGCCTGAAGGCTGTCATCGAGCACTACGGGATCCTGGACAACTGGACGCCGTTTTTGTTCTAAGCCAGCGGAGCTGGCATCCTTCGGCCATTGACGGGGGTACTGCATGCTGCGTGTAACACTCCGGTCTCAAGAGCCGCATAGCGGATTGGTCTCGAGTCTCGAGTCCCGAGCCGAATGAGAAATTTGCAGGCAAATTTTTGAACGTGTAAATCGGTACCGTAGGGGCTGCACGCCGGGCAGCCCGCCAAATCATCGATTATCTGTGCATTTTGCGGGGCGCCGGGCCTGCGCCCCCTACGGTTATACACAATAAGAAGAACCTGGCTGAAGGACAGGTTCTATCCAGGGTCTCGAGACTCACGACTCGAGACCCGAGACCTTAAAAAAGGGCTGTTGCACAAGCAACAGCCCTTTTCCAAAAGGAGGACATCAAAATGGTCCGTCAGCGGTACATCATGCATGTGGATATGGATGCGTTCTTTGCTTCGGTGGAGCAGCTGGATCATCCGGAATACCGGGGAAAACCGGTGATTGTGGGAGGGCTTTCCGGCCGGGGAGTGGTGTCCACCTGCTCCTATGAAGCCCGGAAATTCGGGGTCCATTCCGCCATGCCCATGACCACGGCCCGGCGGCTCTGTCCTCAGGCCATCTATGTCCAGGGCCGGTATGACCGGTATACGGAAATCTCCCGGGAGATCCGGGGGATCTTCCGGGAATTTTCTCCGGTGGTGGAGCCCTTGTCCATCGATGAAGCCTTCCTGGACCTTACGGGTATGGAGGCCCTGGCCGGGGATGTGTATGCCCTGGGACCCAGGATCAAACAGGTGATCCGGGAAAAAACCGGCCTTACCGCTTCCGTGGGGCTGGCCCCCAACAAATTCCTGGCCAAACTGGCCAGCGATCTCCGGAAGCCGGACGGGCTGGTGATCATCCGGCCGGAAGAGGCGGCGGCCTTCATCGGGCCCCTGCCGGTGGGACGGATCTTTGGATTGGGGCAGAAATCCGTGGGGGCCCTGAAAAAAATGGGCATCCGGACCATTGGCCAGCTGGCGGGCTGCGATCCCCGGATCCTGCGGCCTCTTTTGGGGAAAAACGCGGAGGAAATCCGGGACCGGGCCCGGGGCCTGGACAGCCGTCCGGTGGTGCCGGACGAACAGCGGAAATCCCTGGGGAAGGAGAACACATTCCCGGTGGATCTGGTGGGGCCGGAAACCTGTCTGGGAGCCCTGTGGGACCTGTGCCAGCAGGTAGGGTGGCGGCTCCGGTGCGCCGGCCTGTCCGGCTGCACGGTAACTCTGAAGGTGAAGACCGCCGGCTTCCAGCTGCTGACCCGGAGCCGGACGGTGGAGGAACCGGTTTGCCAGGATGAGGCCCTGATGGAACAGATCCGTCTCCTGGCCCGGCAGCTGCCCTGGACCCAGCCGGTTCGGCTTTTGGGAGTCAGCGTCAGCCACCTGGTGCCTGGAGGATCCCAGAGCCTGGCTGTGGAAGATGCACGGCAGGAAAAGCGGAACCGGGCCCTGGACGCCCTGAAGCAGCGGTTCGGGGAGGATATTATCCGGAAGGGCTGGAATCAGGGGGAAACCCGTCTGGTCAGAGAACGGGAAAAAAGGTAGAATAGAACTGTCTGAAGGGGGGGCCGGAGGACGGAAAGGAGACGGCTGATGGAACGGAAGAAGAAAATCGGTGTGGGGATGGTCCTACTGGGGGCCACTCTGTGGGGCAGCAGCAGCAACAGTGTGGAATACCTGATGGTGGATCAGCATTTCACCTGGTCCACCATCCTGTTCTGGCGGATGATCTGTACCGGGATCTCCTTCCTGGGAATCTGCCTGTTCCAGAAGCAGGATCTTCTGGCCCCCTTGAAAAACGACTGGAAATGGATGATGAAGTTCATTGTCCTGGGGCTGTATCTCATGCAGGTGACCTTTTTCAAGGCCATCTACTACAGCAATGCGGCCACAGCCACGGTGCTCCAGTACACCATGCCCGCCATCCTGCTGCTCATGTACCTGGTGAAGGACCGGCGGCTGCCCACTCGGCGGGAAGTGCTGGCGGTGGTGCTGGCTCTTCTGGGGACGGCCCTCATTGCCACCAAGGGCCAGGGGGCGTCCCTGGCGGTCTCCCGGGAGGCGCTGGTGTACGGGATCCTGGGGGCCTTCGGTATGGCTTTCTATACGGCCTATGCGGCGGTACTGCTGAAAAAGTACAGCTGCTTCCTGATCCTGGGCTGGAGCAGCCTGGGGAATGCCTTGCTCCTGAAACTGTTCCACCATCCCACTCTGGAGGGGGCCGTCCTGGACATCCACACGGCGGCGGCTTTTGGGATCCTGTTCGTGCTGGGGACCCTGGTGGCCTATTATGTGTACCTGGAGAGCACCAAATACATCCCTCCGGCGGAAACCGGGGCCCTGGCGGCTTTTGAACCTCTCTCCGCCTACTTTTTCTCCGTGGCGGTCATGGGGAACCGGGTGGGGCTGGTGGAACTGCTGGGGGCTCTGTGCATCATCGTCATGGTCTGTGTATTGGCCCGGAATGACTGATGGAAAAAAAGATTGCAAATTCTATTGACAGCCAGGGTTTGAGTCCCTATAATGTAAATCATACTAAAGCGGTAGTAATTAAAGCGGAGATTATTTTGGGAGGCCAAGACAATGAGCGAAGAAAAGAAATACCATTTTGAAACTCTGCAGCTCCATGTGGGGCAGGAACAGGCGGATCCCGCCACTGATTCCCGGGCAGTGCCCATTTACCAGACCACGTCCTATGTGTTCCGGAACAGCCAGCATGCTGCTGACCGGTTCGCCCTGAAGGATGCCGGGAATGTGTACGGCCGTCTCACCAACCCTACGGAAGACGTTTTTGAAAAACGGATCGCCGCCCTGGAAGGCGGGGTGGCAGCTCTGGCTACGGCCAGCGGCGCCGCTGCCGTGACCTACGCCATGCAGGCCCTGGTCCATGCCGGTCAGCACATTGTCTGCGCCACCACCGTATACGGCGGCACCTACAACCTGTTCGAACACACCTTCCCTGATTTCGGCATTGAAACCACTTTCGTGGATCCCACCAAAGGGGTCCAGGTCTTCGAAGAGGCCGTACGGGAAAACACCCAGGCCATTTACATTGAATCCGTGGGCAACCCCAATGCCAACCTGATCGACATCGAGGCCGTGGCCGCCATTGCCCACAAACACAAGATCCCTCTGGTTGTGGACAGCACTTTTGCCACTCCTTACCTGCTGCGGCCCTTTGAACACGGGGCTGATGTGGTAGTCCATTCCGCTACCAAATTCATCGGCGGCCATGGCACCACCCTGGGGGGCATCATCGTGGACAGCGGCAAGTTCGACTGGGTGGCTTCCGGCCGGTTCCCCTGGCTGGTTGACCCCAACCCCAGCTACCATGGGATTAGCTTTGCCAAAGACGTGGGCCCTGCCGCCTATGTAACCTATATCCGGACCCTGATCCTCCGGGATACCGGGGCCACCATTTCTCCCTTCAACGCGTTCCTGCTGCTCCAGGGCACCGAAACCCTGTCCCTGCGGGTGGAACGTCAGGTGGAAAACGCCTTGAAAGTGGTGGACTTCCTGGCCCAGGATTCCCATGTGGCCAAGGTGAACCATCCTTCCCTGCCCAACCATCCGGATCATGAACTGTACAAGAAGTACTTCCCCAACGGCGGGATTTCCATCTTTACCTTTGAAATCAAAGGAGGCGCCGCTGCTGCCCAGAAGTTCATCGACCATCTGAAGATCTTCTCCCTCCTGGCCAATGTGGCGGATGTGAAGAGCCTGGTGATCCATCCGGCTTCCACCACCCATTCCCAGATGAACGAAGAAGAACTGGCAGCTTCCGGGATTACCCCGGCCACCATCCGGCTGTCCATCGGCACGGAACATATCGACGACATCATCGACGATCTGAAGCAGGCCTTCGCGGCTTTGGATTGATAAGAAAAGGGGCTGTTGCATGGGCAACAGCCCCTTTTTTGGGCCCGGGACCGGGGGTGTGAATTTTTTCACACCCTCTTTTTTCTATGTTATAATTAAAGTTACTTATATCAAATCAACGAAAGGCAGGGATCCCCATGGTCCGTACCACAACCAAAGACATGACTTCCGGCAGCATTCCCCGGCTTATCCTGGAATTTGCCCTGCCTCTGATGATCGGGAATATTTTCCAGATGCTGTACAACACGGTGGATTCCATTGTGGTGGGGAATTTTGTGGGGACCCAGGCCCTGGCGGCGGTGAGTTCCACCACCATGATCACCAACATGTCCGTTTTCTTTTTCAACGGATTCTCCATTGGGGCTACGGTGATCATCGGGAAATGCTTCGGAGCCAAGGACCACGGCCTGCTCCACCGGGCGGTGGAAACCACCATGGCGGCCACCTTCTGCCTGTGCGTGCTGTTCACGGTGTTTTTCTTTGCCGGCACGGATTTCATGCTCCAGTTCATGAAGACTCCGGCGGATGTGTTCGACCAGGCGGCCCTCTATCTCCGGATCTATTTTGCCGGGGTCACCGGGCTTCTGGTGTACAATATGGGCAGCGGGGTGCTCCGGGCGGTAGGGGACACCAAGCGGCCCCTGTATTTCCTGATCCTTACCAGCATCCTGAACATTGTCCTGGATCTGCTGTTTGTGCTGGTGTTCCACTGGGGAATCGCCGGGGTGGCCTATGCCACCATCATCGCTCAGTTCATTTCCGCCGGAGCCACCCTGGGGGTGCTGCTCCGGACCCGGGATGTGTACCGGTTCTCCTTCGGGGACCTGTGCCTGGACCGGAACCTGCTGAGTCAGATTTTCCGGGTGGGGCTGCCTACCGCCGTCCAGAGCATCATCACTTCTTTTTCCAACATTTTCGTCCAGTCCTACATCAACTTCTTCGGGGCCACGGTAATGGCCGGATGGGGCTGCTACAACAAGCTGGACCAGTTCGTCATGCTGCCCATCCTGTCCATGGCCATGGCAGCCACCACCTTCGTGGCCCAGAACATCGGGGCCAAAAAGGAAAAACGGGCCAACGACGGGACCGTGTCCTCCATCCTTCTGAGCCTGGTTATTACCGGGGCCATTGCCGCCCTGCTGTTCATTTTTGCTGATTTCTCCCTGCGGCTGTTCACCGGGGACGAAGCGGTGATCCAGTCCGGGGTGGGATTCATACACGTGAACATCTTCTTCCTGCTGTGCAACTGTGTGAACCAGGTGCTGGCCGGTGCCCTCCGGGGCCGGGGAGATTCCATGGGGCCCATGGTGATCATGCTCCTGTCCTTTGTGCTGGTCCGGCAGATCTACCTGTACATCATGACCCGGTACATCAGCAATACCCCCCTCACCGTAGGTTTCGGCTACCCGGTGGGCTGGACCACCTGCTGCGTGCTGGAGGTACTGTATTTCTGGATGTATTGGAAGAATAGAAAATAAGGATTGCTGACCAAAGGGGCTGTTGCTCTTGCAACAGCCCCTTTTTTTATTCCACCATCTCTATCAGCTTCTCCACCAGTTCTCCGCTCCGGGTGAAGCTTTCCAGGTCCAGGTTCTCTTCTTTGGTATGGTTCTTGGTGTAGCCGGTGGCTATGCCCAGGGAAGGGAGGCCTTTGGCGTTGAAAATGTTGGCGTCCATGCCTCCGCCTCCCTGTTCGATCCGGGGCTGGATGCCCATGGCCTTCAGGGCCCGGCAGGCCAGAGCCACTACCGGCTCCTTTTCCTCCAGCCGGAAGGGGGCGAAGGAAATCTCCGCACTGGAAGTGACCTGGGCTCCGGTGCCCTGGACGCTTTCCTCACAGTGCCGGCGGAAATAGGCCATGTAGTCTTCCAGCTTCTTCCGGTCCCGGCTGCGGCTTTCTCCTTTCACCCAGGCCCGGTCGCAGACAATGTTGGTGGCGGTGTTCCCGGTGCCCAGCAGGGGGAAGTTGGAAACCGTCTCTGCATCCAGCCGGCCGTCCTTCAGGGTATCCAGCAGGTGGCACAGGATGTGGGCGGCGTTGATGCCCTTTTCCGGTTCGTTGCCGGCATGGGCGGCTTTGCCCCGGACTTCCGCCTGGAGCTTGGCCAGACCGGGGGCTCCGTTGATCAGCCGGCCCAGGGTGCCCGGGCTGTCCATTACATAACAGAAAGGACTCTGGAACTGGGACAGGTCCAGGGCCCGGCCGCCCCACAGGTTGGCTTCTTCCCCCACGGTAAAGGCGATTTCCAGACGGGGCAGAGGCTTGCGGGAGGCCAGGGCCCGGCGGACCCCGTCCAGGATGGCGCAAAGGCCGCTTACATCATCGGCGGCCAGGATGGTGGTGCCGTCGGACACCAGGTATCCGTCTTTTTCCTGAGGGCGGATGTGGAAGCCGTTGGCCACCCGGTCCATATGGCTGCAGAACAGGATGGAACCGGGCCGGTCCCCTTCCCGGAAGGCCGCCAGGTTCCCGGTATTCCCTCCAAAGGTATCCCCTGCCCGGTCTTCCGTTACCGTAAAGCCCAGGGCCCGGAGTTTTCCGGCAAGGGTGTCCGCAATGGCCCGTTCCTTGCCGGAAGCGGAATCAATCTGTACCAGCTCTTTGAACTCTTCAACAATATCCATAGGTTTCTCCCTTCTTTTTTACAGGATCTTGGCCATAATGGTGGCCACTACAATGGAAAGCACCGTTACGGAAGTGAAGCCGGAAATCACATAGGCAGTGCCAATGCGTTTTTCCAGGTAGTCGATTTCTTCCGGAGTCTTTCCCACGGTTTTGGCGATTTCCTCACTGATCAGCTGGGTGCCGGGATAACCGATCATCTGGCACATGGCGATGCCGATGCACAGGTCCTTGTCTCCCACGATCTTCCACAGAGGCAGGATCTTAAAGGCCAGGACGATGCCGGCTACGGTTACGGCGAACACGGCCACCACGGTGATCCCCAGCTGGCCCAGCATGCTGAAATCCACTTTGGCCAGAGAGGGGACGATGGCGGTAAGGGCCCCGAAAATGAAGAAGCCGCTGGCGTTGGCGTTTTTCTTGATCAGGTTGGCAGGCACCAGCCCCAGGTTCCGGAGCACCAGGCCGATGATCATGCACCACAGGAACATCCCCACCCAGTTGTGGGTCAGTTTGCCGCCGATGGTGCCCAGCCAGGCACTGGCGGCCCCGATGCACAGGCTGATGTAGATGGTGAACCGGCGGGTGTTCCGTTCCGCCCAGCTCTGCCGGGGGCTGTCCTGGGGAATCTCTTCCCGGGTCAGGACGCTGTCCGGATCCGCTGCCTTCTGCTGCCGGTATTCTTCCACATACCGGCGGGCGGCTTTCAGACCGAAGTAGGAGGCGGGCAGGGTGCCCACGAATTTCTGGGTGGCATAGAGGAAGGCGGCCAGGGCGGCGGTCATGGCCAGTCCCTGGTCTGTGGCGGCTTTGACCATGGTGGTGGTGGCGATGATGCCTCCGTTGATCACCGGTGCCGCAGCCAAGGCGTTGGCCCGGCCGATGAAGGGAATCAGCACCAGGCAGGAGGCAATGGCAATGGCCATGGCGATGCAGCTGGCGGCCACGGACCGCCATTCCCGCTTCAGCATGGCCAGGTCAATGGTGGTGCCCATGTTCAGCAGCAGCATCACCATGGAAATGGGCCCCAGGGTGGTGAGACCGGCCTGTTTGATGATGTCTGCCGGAATGATCTTGAAAATGAACAGGACCAGAAAGGTCATCATAATGACGAAAAGAGAAGAAAGCCGGGCCCGGGTCAGCTGGGAAATCAGATCCCCGAAAGCAAAAACGGCCAGGACAATCAGCAGTGCAGTCCACATGGTCATAAAAACATACCCCCCGAAAATAAAATGAGGGCGGTGAAGGAGTTTCCCGCCCCGGATAAAAGAATACGGCAGTTTACCTGAGCAAACTGAAAATATGAATGAAATTTTAACACGTGGCGGCAGGGAAGTCAATAATTTCAGGTACATTTATCCATTGTTTACTGATGGATGTTTACGGTTGCAATAAAAATATAAGTTTGCAAATAGAAACATTACAAAAGTAACGGAGCATGGCCGCCCAGAGGGCAGAAGCGTCTATACTCTTTCAACCGCGAAAGCTCTCCGCCGGGAGGGCAGACCCGTTCGTCCCTGGCGGGAGGCTCACAGCCTATCGCCTTGCCCTGACGGTCAAAGGCAGCGGCTACGGACCAGGAAGCCGGACCCTATCGCCCGCGTGCTCCACCCCAGGAGCGACGACACCCGGCGTTGTCCCGCCGACTCCTCCTGGGCCTGCCCTCCCGGCTCCCGAAGAATCGACGTATACTCGTGCAAAGTGCCAGCAAGGCCGGAGACCAAATCCGTCCTGCAGGAGTGGTCCAGATGTGTCCCCCTGCGACGGATGCGACGAATAGGAGCAACCTAGTCCCGTGGAGCAAGGGGGAAAGGACCCGCGTTAGCGGGTAGAGGGTTCTCCCCAGGCGGGGATACACCTTTCTTATATAGAGAAAGTACAAGGCCTCTGGCCGAATCCCACCACCATGCTCCGCACAGACCCCAGCCGCGGCATAAGCGACCGCCAACGTTGCCGAAGTGTCGGGCGCCTGCTTATACCCTTCCCAGGGCGGGCTTTGGGACCGCCAGGGTGAAAGTATAGTACAGCCGGCGGGCCGCTGGTTGTGCGGCCCCTATTGCAGGAAACCTACTGCTTTGGTATAGTAGGCTTACGAATATGGGAAAAGGAGATCCTGAATATGGAAAATTTGTTTCATCGTATCAGTATAAGGAAATATCTGAACAAACCGGTGGAAAAAGAAAAGATCTTGGAAATCCTCCGGGCGGCCATGGCGGCTCCTTCTGCCTGCAACCAGCGTCCCTGGCGCTTTACCGTGGTGACGGACCGGGAAAAGATCCGGGAACTGGCGGCCGTCAGCCAGTATTCCGTTTTTGCTGCAGCGGCTCCGGTGATTCTGGTTATCAGCTATCGGAAAGACTGCCTGCTGCCGGAGTTTGCTCCGGTGGACACCAGTGCGGCCCTGGAAAATCTCTGGATCGAAACCGATGCCCAGGGACTGGGAGGCGTCTGGATGGGGGTCTATCCCCGGCCTGAAAGGATGGCGGCTGTAGGGAAGATTGCCGGCCTGCCGGCGGAAGAAGAAGCTTTTGCCATGTTCTCCCTGGGGTATCCGGGAGAGGAAACCAGGAAGCATGACCGGTTCCAGGAAGAATGGATCCGGTGGATCGAGTAAACAGGGAGGTGCCTGATGAAATTCGTACTGAGCCTGCCCCTGGCCCCGGCGGGGATGGAAATGATGGAAAAACTGGGGATCCAGTGGGAAGTGGGTCCCGGCTTAAACTGGGAAGAATACCCCGATGCCCTTTTGGAAAGTGCTGATGCTCTCATTGTCCGGCTGGAAAAATGTCCGGAATCCGTGCTCCGCCGGTGCCCCAACCTGAAGGTGCTGGGACGCCCGGGGATGGGCTTTGAAAATGTGCCGGTGGACTACTGCACCAGGCGGGGGATCCCGGTGGTGCTGGCTCCCGGGGCCAATGCCCGGAGCGTGGCGGAACATGCCCTGGCCCTGATCTTTGCCTGTGCCAAGGATCTGAAGGAAATGGACGCCGAGAACCGGAAAGGGAACTGGGGGATCCGGGCCCAGGGAAAACAGATGGAACTGGCCGGGAAAACCGTGGGCATCGTGGGGGTAGGCGGCATCGGCAGCCTGCTGGCCCATCTGTGCCGGGCCCTGGGCATGGACTGCCTGGGCTGGAGCCATTCCCGGAACCGGGCCCGGGTGGAGGACGCGGGCTGCCGGTATGGGGACACCCTGGAGGAAGTGCTCCGGGAAAGCGATTTCGTGTCCCTCCATGTACCTCTGCTGGAAGAGACCCGGCATTTCATCGGAGCCCGGGAACTGGCCATGATGAAACCCACCGCCTTTCTCATCAACACGGCCCGGGGAGCGGTGGTGGATGAACAGGCCCTGGCGGATGCGGTGAACCAGGGCGTCATTGCCGGGGCCGGCGTGGACGTGTATGGGACAGAACCGGCGGATCTGGACAACCCGGTGTTCACGGCGCCCCGGATCCTCTGCACTCCTCACAGCGCCGCTCTGACCCCTGATTCCTGGGCCCGGATGGCCTGCGCCGCCGTGGAAGGCTGTTACGCCGTATGCCAGGGAAAAGAATGGAAGGGCGTGGCCAATCCGGAGGTGTGGGGGAGAAAATCTTGACATACTTCCTGTATTTTAGTACACTAGCGGAGTAAAGCAAAACACAACTGAACGGTCCGGCTGAGGAAGGCGGACCGTTTCGGTTTCTGAGGGGGTCCTGAGGATGACGAAAAAAGTGGCGATACTGGGGAGCAGCGGGGGAAACCTGTACAACCTGGGCGGGAAAGATCCGGCTTCTCTTTTGGGAGAAATGGTCCGGCAGATCAAAGGGGCGGGGATGGAACTGACCGCCATCCAGTTCATCGGGGCGGAAGCCTCCATGGATACGGCCAAACCGGACACCAAAGCGGCACTGTGGACCTGGAACGGGGAAGAACCGAAGGTGGTGTTCCGGGGGACCCTGGAAGAAGTGAACCGGGAAGCAGTGCTGGAAGACGAACGGATCGCCGGGCTCATCGATGAAGACAAGGTGGACGGGCTGATCCTGGCCAGCTGCGACCCCAAAGGCGCCAACCGGGCGGCCCTGAAAGCGGCGGCGGACAAAAAGCTGGCAGCCACCGGTACCGGGGGCACTTCCATGGCTCTGGCCCAGTCCATGGGTCTCAATGTGGTGGCGGTTTCCGGTACCACCGGCACCACCAACCGGACCCGGGCCATTGCCAATGTGTTCGCCCTGGCCAAATTCTGGAAGCTCAGCTACCGGCCGGCCATGAACGGCGGGGTCACCGCCGGGGACGCAGGGGAACAGGGGAGCCTCCTGTCCCGGATCAGCGTCCGGGGGATCCTGATGGCGTCCCTCCCCGGATTCATTGCCATGGCTCTCACCCTGATTCTCAGCAAGGTGCCGGGACTGGAATACTTTGAAAAGATCTTCAACATCATGATCGACGCCCTGCCGGTGATCGTGGCCACGGTGGCCGCCAAACAGGTATCCGGCATGGGGGATGTGGCCATTGTGGCCGGGGTGGTCACCGGGATCCTGTCCGTAAAGGGCGGGCTCATCGGGGGCATCATCGGCGGGATCATCGCCGGGATCCTGGTCCAGTTCCTGCTGCTGAAATGCCTGAAGCTGAACTTCCCTGCCACCACTGCCAATATTGTGGCCGGGGGCGTTGCAGGCCTGGCCGCCGGGCTCCTGATCTACCTGTTCATTGCGCCGCTGGCGGAAGCGGTGGGCAACGGGATCCGCTACGTGATCGACTGGGCTTTCTCCATCCATCCGGTGCTCTGCGGAGGCCTGGCGGGACTCCTGATCTGGCCGGCCATTATGGGGGGCATGTACCATGCGGCCATCCTGCCCATTATCCTGCTGGAAATGGAAAAGACCGGGAACTCCTTTTTGGGAGCCATCGACATGGTGGGCCTGGTAATGGTGTCCGCCGGGATCATGGCCGCCAACATCCTGGCGCCCCGGCGGCAGGACGACCGGGCCCTGGCCATTCCCGGGCTGTTCATCAACATGGCCTTCGGGACCTTTGTGGAAGCGGCCTATCCCTTTATGTTTTCCAATAAAGTGGTGATGGCCGGAGCCATCCTGTCTGCCGGGGTAGGGGGAGTGGCCGTAGGGTACTTCAATGTCCGGGGTACCGCCTATGTGCCCAGCATCGTGGCCCCCACCCTGTCCAACAACGTGCTGGGCTTCGCCTTCTGCATGTTTCTGTCCGCCTTCTGCGCTTTCTGCATCACCGCAGCGGCGAACCGGTTTACGAAGAGTAAAGGGGAATGAAAAAGCAGTGGCACACGTAAAAAACACACGCGTGCCACTGCTTTTTTGTCAATTGACCATTGACGGGGATGTGGCACGCATATTTTTTACGTGCAACATCCCCCTTATTTCTTTGTGATCAACGGGGCCTTTACCTGGAAATATTCGTGGATCAGGTCTTTGTAGTAGAGCATGGCCTTGTTCAGGTAGGCTCCTTTTTTATAGGTAATGCACATTTCCCAGTAAGGGTCTCCGGGGATCCGGTAGTAGGCGATCTTGTCCTGGTATTTGTAGTAGCCGGTGGAGACGATGGTACAGGCCATGTTGTTCTTCACCATGGTGAGAAGGGCCCGGATGCTGGCGCTTTCGAACAGCACATAGGGATGGTAGTCCGCTTCCTTCAGCACCCGGTCGATGATCTGGCGCATGGTGGATTTGGGGAACATGAGTACGAAGGGACTGTCCTTGCACTGGTCCACCGGCAGGTAGGGCAGGTCTTCCAAAGGAGTGCCGGGACGGGCCGGGTCCACTGCCCGGGGACTTTCCCGGGGAATGGCCAGGAGCATGGGTTCCCGACGGATCAGCTCGAATTCCAGGTCCGGGGTCTTCTGTTTCTCCGTTACCGTCACCACCCCCAGGTCCGTATCTCCCCGGCTGAGCCAGTTCAGCTGGTCCACCACGAACATTTCATGGGGCCGGAGGGTGATCCCCGGGAACCGGCGGTGGAACTGGGGATAGGTGGCTACCAGCATGTCGATGCCCCGTTCCCGGGAAAAGGTCAGCCGGAGATCTCCCAGGCTGCTCTGGGCCATGTCGTGGATGATGTTGTAGGCTTCCCGTTTTTCCCGGAGCATGTTCCGGCCATATTCCAGATACACCTGGCCGGCACTGGTGGGGGTCAGGTCATGTTTGTGCCGGACGAACAGTTTGATCCCCAGCTGCTGTTCCAGCTTCAGCAGCTGCTGGTTCAGGGCGGACTGGGTAATGAACAGCTGCTCGGCGGCTTTGGTGATGCTGCCGGTTTCCGCAATCTTCACGATGTATTCGATCTGTTTTAGATCCATCGGGCACACCTCACTTAGAAAAACTTATTTTAGAACTAAAAATAAACAATTTGATTTATGGTAGCATGAAAATTACAATAAAGTCAAACATTGAATCCGGACGCTATTCACAATAGACTGAAAACGCGCAATTTCAGGGAAGCTGTCGGATTGGATCGTCAAGGGCCTGTGACATTGTTGGATACTGTTGGTTATGATCAAGGAGGAGCAAATCAATGACACCCGTAATTACCAAAATGGAAGTTTACCCGGTTGCCGGCAGGGACAGCATGCTGCTGAACCTGAGCGGCGGGCACGCCCCCTATTTCACCCGGAACATTGTAATCCTGACGGATTCTGAAGGAAACACCGGGGTGGGGGAAGTCCCCGGAGGCCCCAAGATCACCAATGCCCTGGAAGAGGTGAAGGACATTGTGGTGGGGACCAAAATTTCTGATTACCGGAACACCCTGCTGGCGGTGAAAGCCCATCTGGACAAGAACGGCGAAGAAGATGTCCGTGGGAACCAGACCTTCGATCTGCGGACCGGGGTCCATGTAATGACCGCCATCGAAGCCCCCTGCCTGGACCTGTTGGGGAAATTCCTGGACATGCCGGTATGCCGGCTGCTGGGCAACGGGCAGCAGCGGGATTTCGTCCGGTTCCTGGGGTACCTGTTCTTTGTAGGGGACCGGAACAAAACGGATCTGCCCTACGACCATGAAGAAGATTCCGACTGTGAATGGTACCGGCTGCGGAACGAAGAAGCCCTGGATGCGGACAGCGTAGTGGCTCTGTGCCGGGCTGCCAAGGAAAAATACGGGTTCAAGGACTTCAAGCTGAAAGGCGGCGTGCTGCCCGGTGACGAAGAAATGAAAGTCATCAAGGCCATGAAGAAAGCCTTCCCGGATGCCCGGATGGACCTGGATCCCAACGGGGCCTGGCTGCTGGAAGATGCAGTGAAGTATGTGTCCGACATGCACGGCATCCTCACCTACTGTGAAGATCCCTGCGGGGCTGAAGGGGTGTATTCCGGCCGTGAAATCATGAGCGAATTCCGCCGGCGTACCGGCTTCCCCACCGCCACCAACATGATCGCCACCGATTGGCGGCAGGTGGGTCACTCCCTGGAAAGCCAGGCAGTGGACATTATCCTGGCTGATCCCCATTTCTGGACCATGAACGGGTCCGTACGGGTGGCGCAGATGTGCCATGAATTCGGCTACACCTGGGGCAGCCATTCCAACAACCACTTTGACATCTCCCTGGCCATGTGCGTCCAGGTGGGGGCTGCGGTGCCGGGCTTCTACAATGCCCTGGATACGCACTGGATCTGGCAGGAAGGCCGGGAACGGCTGACCAAGGAACCCATGCAGATCGTGGACGGCGGCATTAAAGTGCCGGACAAACCGGGTCTGGGTGTGGAAGTGGACCGGGAACAGGTGATGAAGGCTCACGAGCTGTACAAGAAACACTGCCTGGGTGTCCGGAACGATGCCATCACCATGCAGTACCTGATCCCCGGCTGGAAATTCGATGCAAAATCTCCCTGCCTGGTACGGTAAGGACAGGGTTCACGAATCGGAGGAATAGAAAATGGCAGAATCCACACGGATGGTCCTGGGCTTGGGCCTGGGCATCCTGGTCATGATAATCTTAGTCGCTAAAACAAAAGTCCACAGCTTCATCGCCATGCTGATCGCCGCCTTGATCACCGGGATCATCGGAGGCATGCCCATCCTTACCGTGAAGGTGGCGGGCAAAACCACTGTGGGCGTGATCAACGCCATCAGCACCGGCTTCGGCAACACCCTGTCCAGCACCGGCATCATCATCGGCCTGGGGGTCATGATGGGGGCCATCCTGGAAAAATCCGGGGCTGCGGAAAAACTGGCCATCAGCTTTATCAAACTGGTGGGGAAGGGCAATGAAGAATGGGCCCTGGGGGTCACCGGCTGGGTGGTTTCCATCCCGGTGTTCGCTGACTCCGCTGTGGTGATGCTCTGCCCCCTGTGCAAAGCCATCTCCAAGGTAACCGGCAAATCTGTCATCGGCCTGGGGCTGTCCCTGGCCTGCGGGCTCCAGCTGACTCACGTGCTGGTGCCTCCTACCCCCGGCCCTCTGACCGCAGCCGGGATGCTGGGCATCGATGTGGGGCAGATGATCGCCGGGGGTGCCATCCTCAGTATCCCCATGCTGCTGGTGATCGTCCCCTACTGCAAATGGATCGGCAAGAAGATTTACCAGGTGGTCAATACAGATGATGAATACGTCCGTCCTCAGCAGGGCGAACAGGTGAAACTGGCTTCCACGGAACTTCTGGATCAGTTCCTGAACCGGACGGATCTGCCCGGGCTGGCCATTTCCGCGGCGCCCATTGTGGTTCCTCTGATCATGATCCTGACCAAGACGGTGCTGGATCTGATGGGAGCGGACAAGAGTGCCGGGTACTACTACTTTGTGGCTCTCTTTGGCAGCCCCATTGTGGCCCTGATGATCGGGACCCTGATCGCCATTTATGGCCTGGTGCCCAACCGGGATACCAAAGAAGTGCTGAAGATGATGGATGACGGCATCAAAGACACCGGCATCATCATGCTGATCACCGGTGTGGGCGGTTCCCTGGGGTATGTGGTACGGGCTTCCGGCATCGGCAATGTGCTGGGCCAGATGGTTGTGACCTGGCCGGTGCCTGCGGTGCTGATTCCCTTCTGCATCGCCGCTCTCATGCGGATCTGCCTGGGGTCCGCTACGGTGGCCATCGTAACTTCCGCCTCCCTGACCATGCCTTTGATGAGCCAGCTGACCATCAGCCCGCTGCTCATGGCTCTGTCCTGCTGCGTGGGTGCCATTTCCTTCGGGTACTTCACCGACTCCGGGTTCTGGGTCTGGAACGGCATGTTCGGTGTCAGCGACCTGAAAGAACAGCTCCAGTGCAAAACCGCTGTGTCCATGATCATGGCCGGCGTCGGTCTCCTGGAACTGCTGGTGGCCCAGTATTTCATTTGATAAGCGGTTAAGTCTGGAGTCTGGAGCCGCTGGATAAAATTTGCAGGCAAATTTTTCTGAAGCTGGAAAGACTGGAAGGTTTTTATCCTCAGAAGGAACTGGCAGACAGTTCCTTTCCAGGGTCTTCCGACTTCTGACTCCAGACTGCTCAACCGGAGCTGCCAAAGGCAGCTCCTCTGGGAAAGCCAGAGATCCTTCCCTGGTTTTCCCAGAGGAATCTTTCCTGTTGAAATCTCATGACCTTGCAAGAATGTATAGGAGGGGTAAGCATGTATAAAATCCTGGTGCCCAAGGCCCTGAAACCGGTGGCCCGTGAGTTCCTGACCAAAAAAGGGTATGAACTGGTAAGCCCGGAAGCAACGGACGAAGCCACCCTGGCCAAAGCCATTGCCGATGTGGATGGGGTCATCGCCCGGACGGAAAAATACACCAAGACTGTGGTGGATGCCGGGAAGAACCTGAAGATCATCGCCCGGTACGGCATTGGTTACGAAAACATCGATCTGGAGGCCTGTGACGCCAAAAATGTCACGGTGACCCTGGCCCGGGGCTGCAACACCTATTCGGTGGCGGAACATGCCATTTCTCTGATGCTGGCCTGCTTCCGGCAGATCCCCCAGTTCAATACGGAAATCCGGAAGGGCAACTGGAAGAGCCGGGATGCCATCGAGACCCACGAAGCCCGGTACAAGACCTTCGGCAGCATCGGCATTGGGCCCATCGGCCTGGAAGCCGTGAAGATCGCCCATTTCGGATTCCAGATGCGGACCCTGGTGTACGACAAGTTCGTGGACCGGAGCCAGTTCCCGGACTGGGTGGAATTCGTGGATACCCTGGATGAACTGATGGAACAGGCGGATGTGGTTTCTCCCCACCTGCCTCTCAACAAAGGGACCTTTCACATCATCGATGAGGAAGCCATTTCCCACATGAAGCCCACGGCGGTGCTGCTGAACGTATCCCGGGGCGCCATCTGGGATGAAAAAGCCGTGTACAAGGCCCTGAAGGAAGGCCGGATCGCAGCGGCGGGAGCGGATGTGTTCGAAACGGAACCACCTGCTCCGGACATGCCCCTGTTCAGCCTGCCCAACTACATCGGATGCCCCCACACGGCGGCTCTGACGGAAGAGGCGGTGGATGCGGTGGCCATGAACTGCGCCCAGGCCATTGACGACCTGCTGAACGGCCGGGAACCCAAATTTATCATCAACCATCCGAAAAAAGACTGAGTGAGACTGCAGGAAGGCTGCAGCCCGTATATGGGAGGATCGACAATGAGCAAAGAAATCACCATCAACATCAATGACAAACTGTGCAAGCAGTGCGGCATCTGCTCTGCCCTGTGCCCCAAACAGGTGCTGGAACAAAGCTACGGCAGCTATCCCAAGGTGGCTCACCCGGATGCCTGCATCGGCTGCAAGCTGTGCGAACTGCGCTGCCCTGATTTTGCAATTGAAGTGGAGGTCAAATAATGGCTAAGGTAGAAAAGAAATTCATGGAAGGCAATGAAGCAATGACCGCTGGGGCCATTGCCGCCGGCGCCCGTTTCTTCGCGGGCTATCCCATTTCCCCCAGTTCCGAAGTGGCCAAAGCCGCTGCCAAGGAACTGCCCCGTCATGGCGGGATCTACATTCAGATGGAAGATGAACTGAGCTCCATGGCGGCCCTCCTGGGGGCTTCCCTGGCCGGGAAAAAGGCCTTCACCGCCACCAGCGGACCGGGCTTCTCCCTGATGCAGGAAAATCTGGGTCTGGGGATCATGTCCGAACTGCCCTGCGTCCTCTACAATGTGCAGCGCAGCGGCCCCTCCACCGGGGCTGCCACCAAACCGGCCCAGGGAGACCTGATGCAGGCCAAGTACGGCACCCATGGGGACCACAGCATCATTGCCCTCAGCCCCTCTTCCGTACAGGACTGCTATGACCTGTCCATCACCGCTTTCAACCTGGCGGAAAAATACCGGACTCCGGTGATCTTCCTGGCGGATGAAGTGGTGGGACACCTGCGGGAAACCCTGACCATCCGGGAACCGGAACCGGACGAAATCATCAACCGGAAGGCTCCTGCCACCAAGAAACAGTCTGAATTCCGTCCCTATGACTACAGCGGCACGGAAGTGGCTCCCATGGTGGCTGTAGGGGATCGGGACCTGCTCATGCGGACCACCGGCTCCACCCATGACGAAAAAGGAGAATTCTGCCCCTCTCCGGAAAACATCGACCGGGTGACCCATTACCTGGTGGACAAGATCGAAAAACATGTGGACGACATCACCATCACCCGGAAATATCAGATGGACGATGCGGATGTGGTCCTGATCTCCTTCGGCTGCTCCGTCCGCAGCTCCCTCAGCGCCATTGAAATCCTGCGGAAAAAAGGCGTGAAAGCCGGTCTCCTGCAGTTGGTCACCGTATGGCCCATGCCGGAAAAAGAAATCCGGGCTGCTCTCCAGCAGGCCAAAACCGTGATCGTGCCGGAACTGAACCTGGGGCAACTGGCCGGGGAAGTCCGGAAATACAACGACTATGGCTGCAAAGTACTCCAGGCCAACCGGACCGACGGGATCCTGATTACCCCCCAGCAGATCGTGGATGTTTATGAGGAGAGTGAAAAATAATGAAATCTTACAAGGACTATATGCTGTTTGACAAACTGCCTCAAACCTGGTGCGCCGGGTGCAGCCACGGGATCGTACTCCAGTCCATTGCCGCCGTCATGGCGGAACTGGAAGTGGACAAGCATGACATGGCTCTGGTCAGCGGCATCGGCTGCTTCGGCCGGGTGGATGACTATCTGGACATCAACTGCATGCACGTGACCCACGGCCGGGCTCTGGCCGCCGCCACCGGTGTGGCCCTGGGAAATCCGGACCTCCACGTGCTGGTAACCATGGGGGATGGGGACGGCACCACCATCGGGGGCAACCACCTGATCCATGCGGCCCGCCGGAACATCAACGTGACGGCCATCATCTCCAACAACTACAACTATGGCCAGACCGGGGGCCAGTACTCCGGCACCACCCCCACCCACAGCATTACCCAGACCTCTCCTTACGGCCACATTGAACAGAACTTCGATGTATGCAAGCTGGCCATTGCCGCCGGTGCCTCCTATGTGGGCCGGGCCACGGCCTACAACCCGGTGATGCTCCGGAAGCTGATCAAGGAAGGGATGCAGGTGAAAGGGTTCTCCCTGATCGAAGTGATGAGCGCCTGCCCCACCCACTACGGGAAATTCAACAAACTGGGAGCAGCTGCCCACATGATGCAGCTGATGAACGAACAGAGCGTAACTGTGGCCCAGGCAGCCAAAATGAGCGAAGAAGAGCTCAAGGGCAAGATTGTGGTAGGGTGCATGAAGAACGCACCTCGGGAAGACTACTACACCAGTTACAAAAAGATCATCGATGCCAACAGAATTGAGGGATAACCATGAAAAAAGAAATCGTATTGTCTGGGGTCGGCGGCCAGGGCGTAGTTTCCGTTGGGGAAGTCATGGGCCTTGCCTCCCTGAATGAAGAGAACATCAACGCCACCATGAGTGCCTCCTACGGGGCGGAAGCCCGGGGGACCTTCACCAAAACCGACGTGGTCTTAAGCGACGGACTGGTGGGCTATCCCAACGTGGCGGTGCCGGATCTGATCCTGTGCCTGGCCCAGGTGGCCTATGACCGGTATGTGGACAAATTCACCGCTGACACCCTGGTTTTCTATGATTCTGACGAAGTGACCCCCAAGGAAGGGGCCAAAGGCACTGCCATCGGCTATCCCTTCCGGAAACTGGCGGTGGAACTGGGCAGCATCCAGAGTGCCAACTTCATCGCCCTGGGGGCCATGATGAAAAAGACCGGCCTTTTGAAGCCGGAAAGCGTGGAACAGGGCATTGCTAAACGGTTCGCCGGCAAGCAGAAAGTCATCGACAGCAACCGGAAAGCTTTTGAAAAAGGGCTGACCCTGGAATAAGAACGTACCAACCAACGAATTGAGGTAGAATCCATGAGCGGAAATGAACTGAAATACAAGGACAACCGCAGCGGAATCATGGTCAACGGAGTGGGCCGCAGCGGCAACCGGGCCCTTCTGTACAGCATGGGACTGGAAGAAGATGACTTCCGGAAACCCATCATCGGGATCGCCAATTCCTTCAGTGAACTGGTGCCCGGCCATATCCACCTGCGGGAGCTGGCACGGGATGTAAGCGACGGTATCCTGGAAGCCGGCGGCATCCCCCGGGAATTTGACACCATCGCCCTGTGCGACGGTCTGTGCCAGGGCCACAGCGGCATGCGCTATTCCCTGCCCAGCCGGGAAATCATCGCAGACTCTGTAGAGGCTGTGGTGGAAGGGAACCAGCTGGATGCGGTAGTAATGCTGGCCTCCTGCGACAAAATTGTCCCCGGGATGATCCTGGCTGCAGCCCGGATGAAGATCCCCGCCATCATCGTTACCGGCGGCCCCATGCTGGCCGGCAACTGCGACGGGTACACCAACATCTGCCTGAGCAACCTGCGGGAATTCGTGGGCCAGTATCAGGTGGGCAAAATGAGCTATGAAGAACTGCGGAAGATGGAAATGGCTTCCCTGCCTACTGTGGGCTCCTGCTCCATGATGGGCACCGCCAACACCATGAGCTGCCTGGCGGAAGTGCTGGGGCTGACCCTGCCCCGGATGGGCACCTCTCCGGCGGTTTCTTCCGAAAAACGGAGACTGGCCCGGGCCAGCGGCAAACGGATCGTGGCCATGGTGAAGGAAGGCATCACCACCCAGGATATCCTGACCCGTACCGCCCTTTTGGATGCGGTGAAGGCCGTTATGGCCATGGGAGCTTCCACCAACTCGGTGCTCCACCTGATGGCCATTGCCCACGAAGCCCATGTGGACCTGACCCTGGAAGATTTCGACCGGATCAGCCGGGAAGTCCCCTATCTGTGCAACCTGCGGCCTTCCGGCCAGTATGCAGTGGACGTGCTCCATGCCAACGGCGGGGTGCCGGCCGTACTGAAGGCCATCGAAGACAAGCTGGATGACCATATCACTGTCACCGGCCACACCCTGAAGGAAAACATCGCCGCCCAGCCTCTGGTGGAAAATGACGTGATCTTCCCCCGGAGCAAGCCCAAGAACAAAGAAGGGGGCATTGCCATCCTGCGGGGGAACCTGGCTCCTGACGGAGCCGTGGTGAAGGCCAGCGGGGTGAAACCCAACATGCATGTATTCACCGGGATTGCCCGGGTGTTCGACAGCATGGAAGATTCCATGAAAGCCATCGAAGCCGGGGAAATCAAACCGGGTACGGTGATCGTCCTCCGGTATGAAGGGCCCAAAGGGGGTCCGGGCATGCGGGAAATGTTCCTGGTCACCGCCCTCCTGGTGGGCCGGGGCATGGACGAAAGCACGGCTCTTGTGACCGACGGGCGCTTCTCCGGATCCACCCGGGGGCCATGTATCGGCCACGTTTCTCCGGAAGCTGCTGCCGGCGGCCCCATTGGCCTGATCCAGGACGGGGATGTGATCCATATCGACATCCCCAACCGGAGCCTGACCATGGATGTATCCGACGAAGAACTGGCGGAACGGAAGAAACATTTCAAACCGGTGGTGAAGGCCACTTCCCCCATGCTGAAAAAATATGCAGCTTTGGTATCTTCTGCTGACAAAGGGGCTGTCCTTCAGGTAAAATAGAAAGAAAACGGGGGGCGTTCCCATAACAGCGTCTCCCACTTTACAGGAGGCAGAATCCATGGCAGAGAAAATCACCTACAAGCTGAAGCATGTGGGCATCAACTGTGAAAACGAAAAAGAGGCCAAACAGCTGGTATCCCTCTTATGCAGCCTGTTTGACCTGGAGCCGGGCAACGAAAATGACACGCACATCTTCGTTGACGGCATGTTCGAAGTGATGAAGGACAGCACCCGGGGGAAATGCGGGCACATCGCCCTCCAGACTCCCGATGTGGAACTGGCCATGACGGACCTGGCCAGGAAAGGGATTTCCTTCAAGGAGGAAACCATCCGCCGGGATGCTGACGGAAAGGTCATCTTCGTCTATCTGGACGGGGATATCGGAGGCTTTTCCTTCCATCTCACCAAATAAAAAGCGTGAACGACCATCCCTCAATGGTAAGAAACCAACCCCTCTGATGAATGACGCCGGAGCCCCTTTGCCAACGGGGACTCCGGCGTTTCGTGGTATCATTATGAGTGAAGAGTGAAGAGTGAAGAGTGAAGAGTGAAGAGTGAAGAGCGAAGAGCTGGGAGGAAGACTATGCTGGAAAAATATGGGAACAAGGTGATGACGGCGGCGGAAGCGGCCAAGGCGGTAAAAAGCGGGGACTGGGTGGACTTCGGCTTCGGGAACGGGTTCCCGGAACTGATGGATGAAGCCCTGGCTGCCCGGAAGGACGAACTGACGGATGTGAAGATCCGGGGCGGGCTGGTGTACCGTCCCATTATCCACACCATCGACTGCGACCCGGAAATGAAGCATTTCCAGTACTACAGCTGGCATCTGGGAGCCTATGAACGGAAGATGTTCACCGCCCGGCGGCTCCATTTCGTCCCCATGCTGCTGCGGCTGCTGCCGGAAATGTACCGGGACTATCTGAAAGTGGACGTGGCGGTAGTGCCCGTGTCCCGTCCCGATGCCAACGGGTACTGCGGCCTGGGCCTGGCCAGCTACTGCTGGAAGACCATCATGAAGAAGGCCCGGACCGTGATCTTTGAAATCAATGAACACATGCCCACCCTCCAGGGGGTGGACGGGTCCCACCGGGTGTCCCTGGATGATGCGGACATCATTGTGGAAGGGGAACATGCCCCTCTGTGCACTTCCGGCTACCGGACTCCTTCGGAAGCGGATCTCCAGATCGCCCGGAACGTGGTGGCGGAGATCCCCAACGGGGCCACCCTGAGCCTGGGGGTGGGGACCATTCCCTTTACCATTGCCCAGATCCTGGCCCAGTCCGACCGGGAAGACCTGGGGTGCCACACCGGCACCATCAGCGACGCCTTCCTGGCCCTGTACAAGGCCGGGAAGCTGACCAACGCCCGGAAAGAGGAAAAGACCGGCCTGGCCTCCTGGAACCTGGCCAGCGGCTCCCAGGAACTGTATGACTGGCTCCAGGAAAAACCGGAGCTGTTCTATCCGGCGGAAGTGGACTACATCCACAATCCCCGGGTGATGGAGAAGATCTCCAATTACATCAGCATCAACGGCGGGGTCCAGCTGGATCTTATGGGTCAGGAAAATGCGGAATCCATCGGCACCCGGCAGCTGTCCGGGGTAGGAGGCCAGCTGGACTTCCTGGAAGGGGCCTTCCTGTCCCATGGGGGCGCCGGCTACATCTGCATCGAATCCTCCCGGGTGGACAAGAAAGGGGTCCGTCATTCCAACATCGTCCCGGCCATTGCCGCCGGAAGCTCCATTGCCGGTTGCCGGGCCCTGATCCAGAACGTGGCCACGGAATTCGGGGTGGCTCATCTCACCGGCCTCTCCCTGAAAGAACGGGCCCAGGCCATGATCGCCGTAGCCCATCCGGATTTCCGGGAAGAACTCCAGGAGTATGCGGAAAAGACGTTTTGTTAAGGCCGTCGTCCGGCGACCTGTCAATCAGGAGTCAGGAGTCTGAAGTCTGGAGCCCAATGATAAATTTGCAGGCAAATTTTTGAATGTGTAAATCGGACTCGTCGTGGCCGCACAACCGACAGCCCGCCAAATCATCGATTGACTGTGTATTCTGCGGGCCAACCGGTTTGTGCCCCCTACGGCTTTACACAATAAGAAGGACCTGGCCTACCAAGCCAGGTCCTATCCTGAGGCTTCCGACTTCAGACTCCTGACTTCAGACAGAGGCTGCCGCTTTGCGGCAGCCTCTTAATATATTTAATGAATCATCTAAAAACAATGAATTTGATTTATACTTCCCCGGACCGTACAATAAAGGTATCAGAAAAATCTGTGCGGATGGGCTTCGGGCTTTGCCTGAGGTTGAAGGAGGTTGGATGTTATGAAAATCACCACCAGAGGCGGGGTCGTTTCCCAACTGCTGGAAAATGTACCCTTGCCCCGGATGTTCCGGGCCCGGCAGACCTTTCCCCGGCCGGTGCTGACCCCGGAGGAGATTCCCGGGGCGGTCCGGAGTGAAATGAGCCGGGAACCTTTTGTGAGCAAGCTGAAACCGGGGATGTCCGTGGCCATTACTGCCGGGAGCCGGGGCATTGCCAATGTGGCCCTGATCACCCGGTCCATTGTGGAATTCTGCAAAGAACGGGGCACCCGCCCCTTCATCGTCCCGGCCATGGGGAGCCATGGCGGGGCCACGGCGGAAGGCCAGCTGGAAATCCTGGCCGGCTACGGGATCACCGAAGAAGCCATGGGCTGTGAGATCCGCAGCAGCATGGAAACGGTGTACCTGGGCATGAGCGGTTCCGGCCGGCCGGTGTACATGGACAAGAACGCCTATGAGGCGGACGGCATCATCCTCTCCTGCCGGCTGAAGCCGCACAATGCTTTCCGGGGGAAGGTGGAAAGCGGTCCCTGCAAAATGATGGCGGTGGGCCTGGGGAAACAGAAAGGGGCGGAAAACGTTCACGCCGACGGTATGGGAAAGATTGCGGAACACATCCCTTCCATGGCCAAAGTGTTCCTGGAAAAAGCCCCCATCCTGTTTGCCATCCCCTCCATTGAAAACGCCTACGACGAAACCTGCAAAATCGTGGCCATCGATACCCCGCACATGATCGAGGAAGAGGCGGAGTGGCTGAAATTCGCCTTTGCCAACATGCCCTCCCTGCTGGTGAAGGAAGCGGATGTGCTGGTGGTGGATGAAATCGGGAAGAACTATTCCGGCACCGGGGTGGACCCCAACATTGCCGGGACCTTCTCCACCGAATACGCCCACGGAGGCCTGAAGGTCCAGCGGACCTGCTTCCTGGACCTGTCGGAAGCCTCCCACGGGAACGCCCTGGGCATCGGCCTGGCCAACTGCATCACCGCCCGGCTGTTCAACAAGATCGACATGGATGCCATGTATCCCAACATCGTCACCAACACGGTGTTCAAATCCGGGATGATTCCCTTTGTGGTGCCCACGGACAAGGAAGCCATCCAGCTGTGCATCCGTACCACCAACGGGGTGGACCGGGACCCGGCCAAAGTCCGGGTGGTCCGGATCCCCAATACTTCCCACATCGGCACCGTGATGCTCAGCGAAAGCTATTATGAAGCCGTAAAGGCCGGGCAGTACCCTCATCTGGAAGCCCTGGATGAACCGGAAGCCCTGGAATTCGATGCAGCAGGGACCCTGCTGACAAAAATCTGAGAAAGGAAGAAATCCTATGACTGCACCTCTTGTAATCAAGGTCAAGGACAAGGACAATGTGGCCATTGCCGTCCATGACCTGCCGGTGGGCACGGAAGTACTGCCGGGAGTGGTTTCCCTCCAGCCCATTCCCCAGGCCCACAAAATCGCCCTGGAGGATATTCCCAAAGGGGGAGAGATCATCCGCTACGGGGTGGTCCTGGGCTATGCCAAGGACGCCATCCCCAAGGGCAGCTGGATCAACGAACACATGCTGGACCTGCCGGAAAGTCCGGCCCTCCATGATCTGCCCTATGCCACCCACATCGTTCCGCCGGAAGAACTGCCGGATCCGGTCCAGACCACCTGGTGGGGCTACCGGAACAAAAAGGGTCCGGCAGGCACCCGGAACCTGCTGGGGGTGGTGACCACCGTCCAGTGTGCCGCCGGGGTGGTGAATGTGGCAGTGGACCGGATCCGCCGGGAACTGCTGCCCAAGTATCCCCATGTGGATGATGTGGTGGCGGTGAACCATCCCTATGGCTGCGGGGTGGCCATCAACGCTCCCATGGCCAAGATCCCCATCCGAGCGGTCCGGAACCTGATCCGGCACCCCAATTTCGGCGGGGAAATCATGCTCATCGGCCTGGGTTGTGAAAAGCTCACCTATGACCGGCTGCTGGAACCGGAAGAAATCAATCCGGACAACTGCCTGACCCTCCAGGACTGCCACGGCCATGACGCCATGATGCAGGCCATCCTGGACATGGCGGAAAAGAAGCTCCAAAGACTGGAGCAGCGCCGGCGGGAAGAACTGCCTCTCAGTGAATTGGTGGTGGGGCTCCAGTGCGGCGGCTCCGATGCCTTTTCCGGGCTCACCGCCAATCCCAGTGCCGGTTACGCGGCGGACATGCTGGTAAAAGGCGGCGCCACGGTGATGTTCAGTGAAGTGACGGAAGTCCGGGACGGGGTGCCCATGCTGGCGGCCCGGTGCGTGAACCGGGAAGTCCGGGACAAACTGGCGGCGGAAATGAAATGGTACGACGACTACCTGGCTGATGGGGGTGTGGACCGGGATGCCAACCCCACTCCGGGGAACAAAAAGGGCGGCCTGGCCAATATTGTGGAAAAGGCCATGGGGTCCATTGCCAAAAGCGGCACCAGTCCCATTGTGGAAGTGTTGTCCCCGGCGGAAAAACCCACCAAACACGGGCTGATCTATGCAGCCACTCCTGCCAGCGACATTGTGTGCGGCCCCAGCCAGCTGGCTTCGGGGATCGGGCTCCAGGTGTTCATGACCGGACGGGGCACCCCCTACGGCCTGGCCATTGCCCCGGTGATCAAGGTGTGTAGCCGGAACGAAATGAAGGACAACTGGTTCGACATGATCGATATTTCTGCCGGTGGGGTGGCCACCGGGGAAGCCACCATCCCGGAAGTGGGCACGGAGATCTTCCGGTTCATCCTGGATGTGGCCAGCGGAAAGAAGAAGCCCTACAGCGATCAGTACGGCTTCCACAACGATCTGTGCATCTTCAATCCGGCACCGATTACGTGATATAATGAGGGTGTTGCCTTTGGGCAACACCCTTTGTCAATGGCCATTGACCATTGACCGCTGACCATTGACAGTTTTTACGGAGTTATCACAAGTTATGGAAAATCTTATCCTGGGGGCTTTTTGCCTCGTGCTTTTTTTGTTTATTTTTACGGGACTGCCCCTTTTGGGGGCGCTGTTTGTAGGGTTCCTGCTGTTTTTCGGTTATGGACTGTACCGGGGGCACTCTTTCGGGGCCGTGCTGAAAATGGCCTGGGAGGGAGTCCTGTCAGTGAAGACCATTTTCCTGGTGTTCATCCTCATTGGCATGCTGACGGCGGCCTGGCGGGCTTCCGGCACCATCGGCTACATCATTGCCCTGGCGGTCCGGTTCATCCGGCCTTCCGTGTTCCTGCTGCTTACCTTCTGGCTGAACTGCGCCGTATCCTTCCTGCTGGGGACGTCCTTTGGCACGGCGGCCACCATGGGGGTGATTACCCTGTCCATCGGGGAGACCCTGGGGATCTCTCCTTTTTACAGCGGGGGCGCCATTTTGTCCGGCACCTATTTCGGAGACCGGATGTCTCCGGTTTCCACCAGTGCCCTTCTGGTCAGCGTGCTTACAGGAACGGACATCTACAAAAACATCGGGAACATGGCCCGGTTTGCCCTGGTCCCCTTTGCCCTGGCCAGCCTGTTCTATCTGGGGCTGGGCCTGTGGCTGCCGGGTATGGGCCAGGTGGGCGCCATGGTCAGCGGTCTGTATGACATTTACCATTTCACTCCCTGGCTGGTACTGCCGGCGGTGAGCATCCTGGTGCTGAGCTTCTTCCGGGTGTCCGTGAAGAAGAACATGGCCGTAAGCATCTTCCTTGCCCTGCTCCTGTGCCATTTTGTCCAGGGCTGGCCCTGGGCCTATCTGGTCCGGATCCTGGCCACCGGCTATCATCTGTCAGACCCGGAATACGCAGGGATGCTCAGCGGCGGGGGCATCACCTCCATGGTCCGGGTGGCCTCCATTGTGTGTCTGTCCGCTTCTTTCGGAGGCATCTTCAAGGGCACCGGGCTGCTGAAAGGCATCGAGGGACTGTTCCAGCAGCTGAAGGAGAAGGCGGGGACCTATCCGGCCATCATCCTGGCCGCCCTGTTTACCGGCATGGTGTCCTGCAACCAGACCCTGAGCATCGTGCTCACCCACCAGCTGTGCAGTCCCTTTGTGAAGGACCGGGAACAGCTGGCCCTGGACCTGGAGAACACGGCGGTGGTGATTTCTCCTCTGATTCCCTGGTCCATTGCCTGCGCCACCATCCTGGACACCACCGGAGCCCCTCACAGCTCCGTGGTCCTGGGAGTGTATCTGATTCTGCTTCCGGTGTGGGGATTGATAAAAAGCCGTTCTGCCGCTTGAAGGGGCAGAACGGCTTTAAGGGGCGCTGCTCAGTAGCGCCCCTTTTTCCTGCACTCTTCACAATATCCGTACAGCTCCAGATAATGGCCCACGATTTCGAACCGGGTCTTTTGGGCCAGTTCTTCTTCGAAGCCGTGGAGGGGGCAGCCGTCGATGTTCACCACTTTGTGGCAGCCCAGGCAGATCAGGTGGTGGGTGTGGCTGAGGGTGTACAGCAGGAACCCGTATTTCCGGCTTTGGGGCAGCAGGACCTTTTCCGTCAGCTTCTTTTCCGTGAAGCTTTCCAGGATCCGGTACACGGTGGAAAAATTCAGGCTGGCTCCGGCCTGGAGGAGTTTTTCATAAATATCGTCGGCACTGAGGACTTCCCGCTGTTCCAGGAGCAGTTCCAGCACCTGGCACCGGGCTTGGGTGCATTTCAGGCCGGCCCGGCGGATCAGCTGCCGGGCGTCCAGGGGAGATCCGTTCTTATCCATGGCGCACCTGCCGTTTCTGGCGCCGGGTCTGGAAACAGAGGACCAGCAGAAGGAGCAGGACGGACACAATGGCCGTGATTCCCCCTGGGGCGGCTCCGATGTAATAGGAGGCAAAGAGACCGGCCATAACGTCCAGGAAGCTGAAGAGTACCGCCAGGGCCATGGTTCTCTTGAATCCCTGACGGAGCTGGAGGGCGGTGGCCACCGGCAGGGCGATCAGGGAGCTGATCACCAGGATCCCCACGATCCGGATGGACACGGAAATGGTGGCAGCCACCAGAAGGGAGAACACATAGTTGATGGCCCGGGCCTTCACGCCCAGGATCCGGGCGCCGTCCTCATCAAAGGAAAGGAGCACCAGCTGGGGGAACAGGCTGAAAATGGCCAGGAGGGACACCACGGTCAGGATGGCCACGGTGGTCACTTCTCCCTGGGTTACGGTCAGGATGCTGCCGAACAGGAAGGAATCCACATTGGCGTGGACCAGGCCGGAGCTGATGATGGTAATGGCGATGCCCACGGACAGGGACAGGACGATCACCAGGGTCAGTTCTGCATACCGGCGGAATTTTTCCCGGAGCACTTCGATCAGCAGGCCGAAGAAGGAAGTGACACAGAAGGCGCTGATAATGGGGTTGGCATGGAACAGGAGACCGGTGGCCACCCCTGCCAGGGACGCATGACTCAGGGCGTCTCCGATCATGGAGTACCGGCGGAGCACCAGGAAGGTGCCGATCAGGGGACAGATAAGGGAAATCAGCAGGGACACCGCCAGGGCGTTCCGCATAAAGGCGTAATCAAACATGGGCGCAGTCACCTCCGTTTTCTGCCAGGTATTCCCGGATGTATTCCTGGGGGGTGCAGAAATGCCCCTGGCCCCGGACCACATGGAAGAAGCTGGAGGCGTTGTGGGCGGCATACCGCAGGTTGTGCTCTACAGTGATCACCGTGATCCCCCGTTCTTCGTTGAGATGATGGATCAGGGGATACAGGTCATCTTGGCTTTTCAGATCCATGCCGGTGGAAGGTTCATCGAAAATCATCAGATCCGGCTTTCCCAAAAGGGCTTTGGCAATCATCACCTTCTGGTACTGACCGCCGGAGAGGGCACCGATGAGATGATCCTGGAGAGAAGAGATGTGCATCCGGTCCAGGGCCCGGTCCACCGCATTCCGGTCTTTGATCTGGAGGACTTTCCGGGTATAGTCCAGGACTTCCCGGACAGTAATGGGAAACTGCTTGTTGATCATGTCCGTAGGCTGGGGCACATAGGCGGGCCGGCGGAAGGTGCAGGAGATGGTGCCGCTGCTGGGAGACAGGAGCCCCAGGATCAGCTTTACCAGGGTGCTTTTGCCGCTGCCGTTTTCTCCTACAATGGCCACATAGTCCCCGTCATGGATTTCCATGGACAGGTCATGGAGCAGATAGGGTCCCTGCTCATAAGCAAAGGACAGATGGGATATTTGAAGCATGGTACGACCTCTTTCCAGTATAATGGCGCAAATGCAAATCATTTGCGTTTATTGACGGACGATACTCTATATGATATGATATCTTTCGCGAAAATGCAAATGGTTTGCATTTCCCCACGATTTTGCTTTAGCCATTACAGGGATATGCAAAAGGAAAGGAAACAATCAATGAAACGGATTTTATTTTTGCTGCTGGCGGGGGCTTTGGTGCTGCTGGCGGGATGCGGGGGAAAGACGGCCCCGGAAAAGACGAAAGAGGGGAAACTGCCGGTGGTGGCCAGTTTCTATGCCATGAAGGAAATGACGGAAGCCATCGGAGGGGACAAGGTGGCGGTGACCACCCTGATCCCGGAAGGGACGGAGCCCCATGAATTCCAGCCCACCACCAAAAGCATGAAGGACCTGAGCCGGGCCCGGGTCCTGGTGATCCAGGGACTGGGTATGGAACCCTGGGCGGAAGAAATGGTGAAGGCGGCGGAAAACCGGGACCTGGTCCAGGTGGTGGCGGCCCGGGAAGTGACTCCCATTGCCAATGAGGATGCCGAGGAAGCCAGGGAACACGGCCAGTATGATCCCCATGCCTGGCTGAGCCCTGCCTGTGCTCAGGTGGAAGCGGCGGCCATTGTCCGGGGCCTGTCCCAGGCGGATCCGGTCAACGCCGGCTATTACCAGGCAAACGGAGAAAAGTTCATCGGCCGTCTCCGGCAGCTGGAAGCTGCCTACAAAGGGAAATTCCAGGATCTCCCCCGGAAGGAATTCGTCACCGGTCATGCAGCCTTTGCCTATCTGTGCCGGGATTTCGGCCTGGAACAGAACAGCGTGGAAGGCGTCTTTGCCTCCGGAGAACCCAATGCCCGGCAGCTGGCCAGCCTGGTGGAATACTGCAGGGCCCATCAGGTCCGGACCATTTTCACTGAAGCGGCGGTAAGCCCCAAGACCAGTGAATCCCTGGCCCGGGAAGTGGGAGCCAAAGTGGTGCCCATCCACACCCTGGAAGGGGGAGAAGGGGAAGGAGACTATCTGGTCCAGATGGAAGAGAATCTGGCACGGATCTACGAAAGCCTGAAGTAGGGGGCCGCTGACAGAGGGGGCACGTTCCGTGCCTCCCTCTTCATATTTTCTTCATATTTCCCCAACAACTCCTGCACAGGGAACGGGTATAATAAAGACAAAGGAAAAAGAAACCCACCCTCCTGGATGAGAAAGAAAGGATGATCCATCATGACAACCAAATTCAAGACTCTGGCAGTGGCAGCAGCATTCTTTGCAGCAGGAAGCATTGCCGGACCCCGTTTGCTGGCGGTATCTCCGGTTCATGCAGCGGAAGCGGTAACGGAAAATCAGCCGGTTGTACAAACGTTGGACAACCAGGTTGGATGCCCTTACTATCAGCAGAACGGACATCATCGGAGAGCCGGCCGCCGGGGCGGCTGCTGGAACCAGGACCGGCCCCCCTGCTGGGAAGACAACGGCCAGGGGCAGCAGAGCTGAAAAAAGGAGGTGTTGCACAGCAACACCCCCTTTTTATATAATGTCTCCAACAAGGAGGCGCTTATGGACAACTACTCTGTACTGCTGGTGGACGATGATCCCAAGCTGCTGGATCTTCTGGTGAACTATTTCCAAAAAGAACAATTTACGGTGTTTTCCGCCCGGGACGGGGAGGAGGCCCTCCGGGTCTTTGAACAGGAACAGCCCCAGCTGCTGGTGCTGGACCTGATGCTGCCCAAAATTGACGGCCGGGACGTGTGCCGGACCATCCGGCAGAAAAGCACTGTGCCCATTATCATGCTCACGGCCCGGGATGCGGAATTCGACCGGCTCATGGGACTGGAACTGGGGGCGGATGACTATGTGACCAAACCCTTCAGCATGCGGGAACTGGTGGCCCGGGTCCGGGCCCTGCTCCGGCGGACCTACGGAGCCTATGGCCAGCAGAAGCAGGAAAAACCGGAAACAGTGATCCGGGCCGGGAATCTGGAGCTGGATCTGGACCGGCATCTGCTGCTGCGCCAGGAAGGGGACGGCACCTGGAAATCCATCGAACTGACTCCCATTGAGTTCAGCCTGCTGGAAGTCCTTATGAAAAGCCCTGGCCATGTTTACAACCGGCTGCAATTAATGGAAAACAGCCATGGATTTGCCTTTGACGGCTATGAACGGACCATTGATGCCCACATCCGGAACCTGCGGCGGAAAATCGAACCGGATTCCAAAAATCCCCGGTACATCCTGACGGTGTACGGGATCGGCTACAAATTCGGAGGCTGAGGCCATGCGCTTTCACAGTGTACGGAACAAAATGATGGTGAGCACTTTCCTGCTGATCCTGGTCTGTGCCCTGATTGTGATTTCCATCTGCAGCCAGCAGATGGAAACTCACTTTTTCCAGTATCTTCAGGATCCTTCCGCCCTGGCGGGCCAGCAGGGAGCCGGCGGCTATGGCCGGGGCATGGGCCGTGGGATGATGGGGGGCGGCATGGGCATGGGAGGCATGCACCACCGGATGATGCTGGGGGCGGCGGAACGGACTTTTGTGGAATCCTATCACCAGTCACTGTGGTGGATTGGCTTCCTGTTTGCAGGAGTGGGGCTGGTGGTCAGCTATTTCCTGTCCGGGAACATCACCCGGCCTCTCCGGCAGCTGTCCCAGGCGGCGGAAAAGATCCGTCAGGGGGACCTGAAACAGGAAGTCCCGGTGGATACCCAGGATGAAGTGGGCCAGCTGGCGGAAGTGTTCAACCAGATGTCCGCCGAGCTGGCTGCCAATGAAAGCAACCGGCAGGAATTTTTGGCCAATATCGCCCATGAACTGAAAACGCCCCTGGCGGTGCTCCAGGGGCATCTGGAAAGCATGCTGGACGGAGTGGAAGAACCGGAGCCGGAGAAATTGTTTTCCATGCAGGAAGAAGTCATGCGGCTGACCCGGCTGGTGGGGGATCTCCGGGATCTTTCCCTGGCCCAGGTGCATCAATTGGAACTCCATCTCCAGCCGGTGGATTTGGGAGAAAAGGCGGAACGGGCGGCGGAGCTGCTGGAACCGCTGCTGGAAGAAAAGAGGCTCCATTTCGTCAAAAATATGGCACCTTCTCTTCCGGTGCGGCAGCTGGATCCGGATAGGGTGAACCAGATCCTCTACAATTTGATCACCAATGCCATCCGGTATACCCATCCTGGGACGGCCATCCTGCTGCAGACGGAAGCGGCTGGGAAGCGGGTGCGTCTGACCATTGCTGATGAGGGGCCGGGTATCGCGCCAGAAGACCTGGACCATATCTTTGAACAGTTCTACCGGGGAGACAAATCCCGGAACCGGGCTTCTGGAGGCAGCGGTATCGGGCTCTCTCTGGCCAAAAGCTTTGTGGAAGCCCAGGGCGGGACCATCACTGCCCGGAACCGGAAAGAGGGCGGGGCGGAGTTTGTGGTGGAATTGTAGGGCCGGCTGCACAGGCTGCCGGCCTGTTGGCGGTCCATGGTCAGCGGCCGTTGAACGTTGACAGCTGACCGTTGACCGGGCTGTTGCCCAGGCAACAACCCCTTCATATTTTCTTCATATTCTCTTCCCACCATCTGCACATTCTATCCCTATAATACAACTATGATTTTAAGGAACTGCTGAAAAGGAGCGATGTGCAATGGTTATGACGAATTATATGGATCTGCTGGCGGCCAACCAGCCCTGGAACCTGATCCTGTTTATGGTGATCCCGGTGGTGCTGGCGGAATCCCTGGTGGCCACGGAATTCTACACCACCTATTACAACGGCAAAGCGGCGGGCTGGAAGACCTGGAATCACTGGCTGGGAATTGCTGCCGGAGTGTATTTTGCCCTAGTGGTGCTGTATCTTCTGGTGAACGTTGTGCCCGGAATCCACTGGAAGGGCTGGGCGGACCAGCTGGCCATCGTGGCCTATCTGCTGGGAATCGTTCCCCTGGGGGCCATTGCTCTCATGGAACTGGGAATTACAGGGAAGTATCTCACGGGTCAGCAGCGGACCCTGCGCCATTTCGGTCTTTTGATCGGGTTCCTGGTGGTGAGCCACGTGGCCATGGTGTTCGGCATGGTGGATCCCACCATTACCGGTTGGCAGCCTATGCCCGCTCCAATGCATCAGATGGGCGGGATGCAGCATATGTAAAAAAGACTGTGAAGAAATGGAAAAGACATTTCTTCACAGTCTTTTTTTGTCAGCGGCCAACGGTCAGCTGTCAGCGGCCGGTGGAAATCAATTTTTCCAAATTGATTTTGAATTTATAAAGACACTGACCGGCCAAACTCATTTTGCCTAAGTTCAAAGCCAGCGATGCTGGCTTTCTTTGGCTGTTGACCGTTGACAGGGGTGTTACCCAGGCAACACCCCCTTTTTTATTTTTCCAACGCTTTTTCCAGTGCTTTGGCCAGTTCCAGATCAGAGGCCGGGTTCTGGCCGGTGATCAGTTCCCGGTCTTTTACCACATGGCTCTGGCTCATGCCTTGGACCTGGATACGGGCACCGGACAGCTGGAGGGCCTGCTCCAGATGAAAGGGCATTTCCGTCCCTTTGGCTATTTCGCCCGGCCATTCTTCCGCATCAGAAAGAGCGGTCATGGCATAGCCGTCATAGATCCAACCCTTGCCCAGAGAAAGGACGCTTTTTACGTCCCGTTCCACCAGGGCCTTTCGGTAGGCGGCGGGATCCGGCAGGGCTGCCAGAGAAGCGGCGGGTCCATGGCAGATCATGGCAGTGGGCTTTTGTTTGGCGTGGAAATCTTTCAGGATGGTTCCCAGTTCCCGGTTTTCCATCAGACTGCCCATGGGAGCATGGCCCCCAGGGATGAACAGGGCATCATATTGATCCAGTCCGTTTTTCAGTACCTGCTGGAAGGAGATGGGCTGCAGGCTTTGGGCGAAGGCTTCCGCTTTGGCCCGTTCTTTCTCGCTGCCCTGAAAGAACTTTTTGTCATTGGATCCCTGATCCATGGCAGGGGCCTTTCCTTCCGGGGTGGCCAGGACGATCTGCCAGCCTTTTTCCGTAAGATATTCGGCGGGTACGGCCAGTTCATTGAGGAAAAAGCCGGTAGGCATGGCTGTATGGTTGGCCAGTTCCAGCGTATTTTCGCTGGAGGCGATCAGCAGGATCTTTCCTTTGGCAGAGGCTGCCGAAACAGGCTGGGCTGACAGTATACCGAGGGGAAGAACCAGCATAGCGGTGAGACAAAGTTTGACAAAACGGTTCATATGATCCACTCCTTGTTTTTTCCTTTTATTGTAGACAGAAAAGGTTTCGATGGAAAGTATGTACTTTTTTGTATATAAGTTTCCAAAAGGGAACTGCTGGAGTTAAAAGGTCCCGGCCATGTATTCCCGCCCCCAGTCGCAGATGGCGAAAATAACGGGACGGAGGGATTCTCCCCGGGATGTCAGGGTATATTCCGTCTTGGGCGGGACCACCGGATAGACCGTGCGGTGGATCAGTCCATCTCCTTCCAGCTCCCGGAGCTGCTGGGTGAGCATTTTTGCCGTGGCCCGGGGGATATGGCGCTGGATCTGGCTGAAACGCAGGACGTTTTCCGTCAGCAGATAATAGAGGATGATGGCCTTGTATTTGCCTCCCAACTGGCTCAGGGCCGCTTCCACGGGACAGTTGTATTTTTTTTCGTTCATGGGGGTCTCCTTATGGTTTCTTAAAAGATAGTATATCACTTAAAAGTGCATTCTTGTGATTTAGAAAGATTGGGGATAATATTAGCACAGTCAATCACGAAATACAAGAAAACAGGAGGAAAATCATATGCAAAAAGAGATTGGTGCGGTTATGGGGCTGTACCCCACGCCAGTGACTGTAGTGGGAACTGTTGTGGAAGGACGGGTGAACTGGCTGACCATTGCCCATGTAGGGGTCGTGGAACATACCCGTTTCCTGATCAGTGTGGACAAGGCTCATGAATTTTCTGTCCGGGGAATCGAAACCAACGGCACCGTATCGGTGAGTCTGGTGAACCGGGAAATCCTGGCAGCAGCTGATTACTGTGGCATGCATAAAGGAGCTGCTGAAGATAAGTCCCAGGTATTCCCCCATCATTTCGATGAGGTGAAGGGAGCGCCCATCCCGGACAATGCTCCGCTGGTGATGACCTGTCGTGTGATCCGGAAGGTGGAAGTGGGGCAGTTCAACAATTATATCCTGGAACCGGTACACACTTATGTGGAAGAAAAATATTTGAACGAACAGAACAAACCGGATTATGAAAAAATGAAACCCATCCTGTTTGAATTTCGGAATGCCCTGTATCTGGAAACCGGAGCTGTGGCCGGCCGCTGCTGGAATATCGGCTGGAATTTCCAGCGGTAACGCCCTTGTCGGGAGTCAGGAGTCCGAAGTCAGAAGTCTCAGGAAAGGATCCGCCTGGCTGGACGGATCCTTTTGATTCTGTAAAACCAGAATCAAAATCAATTTGAGAGTTTATTTCGTCCAAAGGTTCTACATATTCAAAAATTTGCTTGCAAATTTAACCTTCGGCTCCAGACTTCAGACTCCAGACTTGAGCCGCTATGCGGCTCTACAGCTAAGGAGGTGTTGCACGGAACGTGCGACACCTCCTTTAATACTTCTCCTTCATGAAATCCACAAAGGCCCGGACGCTGGCCAGAAGATGGTAGTTTTTCCGGTAGTACATCCAGGTTTCCCGCATCAGGGGCTGGCCTTCCACAGTGGTGAGCACGGTAGGGTGGACCTGGGGAGTGTCCTGGCCGCAGCTCCGGGAGAGCAGGGTGAATCCCAGTCCTTCCTGGACCATTTTCAGGCAGGTGTCCATGGCATCGGTTTCGATGATGGTGAAGGGGGGCTTCCGGTAGTGGGCGTACCACCATTCGTCCAGCACGTTCTGGAGCATGGGGTCGGTGATGTAATGGATGTAGGGATAGCTGGGCAGCAGATCCATGTTCAGAGGGTCCCGGCTGAAGGCACAGAGAGGATCCTGCCACAGGAGCCGTTTTTCTTCGTTCCAGTTGTGGCCGCCCCGGACAATGCACACATGGTATTTCCCTTCCAGGAAGTCCCGGTACCGGTCATGGCTGAACCCGCTTTTCATGTGGATTTCGATCCGGGGGTAGGTCTGCCGGAACTGGGTCAGGATCCGGGGCATATGGTATTTGGCGAACACGTTGGAACAGGCAATGGACAGGGTGCCGGCCGGGTGGACCCTGGCGTCGGACAGGGTGTCCCGGATCTTCAGGTAGGAGGCTTCAGTTTTCAGGAAGAACCGGTACAGCAGTTCTCCTTCCGAAGTGAACTGAATCCCCCGGGGCTGGCGGAGGAACAGGGTACAGCCGAATTCCGCCTCCAGCCGTTTCAGCCGGTCGGTAAGGGCCGGCTGGGACAGGAACAGCCGCTTGGCGGTGTGGGTGATGTTCTTTTCTTCGTAGAGGGTCTTCAGCAGCAGGATGTCTTTGTTGTCCATAAGGGGGCCTCCTTCAGGGTTTAAAAGGATAAATATATTTTATCGCAAAACCGAATAAAATCCTATTTGTTTTTTAGGTCGGGAACAGGTACACTGAAAGGGAAAGAGGGGACAGCGGGCAGATCTCGAAAGAGAGCGTCGCCTCTTGGAAACCAGCAAACCCAAAAGGGACTGTTGCATGAGCAGCAGTCCCTTTTTGGGGTCTCGAGTCTCAAGCCCATGGAAAGAACCTGTCCCGGTTCTCCCAATTGTGGAAAACCTTGAAACCGCCTGCCGGTAGTTTCAAATTAGCCATAGAATAATTTGATGGCTGATACAAATAAACACGTATTTGTGTTATTTCACAGACAATTCTATGATAAGGCTGTGCACAATTGAATCGGAATTTTGGAGGAGGACAAAAATGGTTGAACTGATCCACGAGAATGTATATTACAGAGATGGACAGCTGCTGACGGAGCAGGAACTGGCTGCCCAGGGGGTTAAAGCCGACCGGGCGGAAGGGGTGAAGAAGACCCTGGCCTATCAGGTGATGGAAGCCCACCAGCAGGGCAGCGGGATGGAAGACCTCCATCTGAAGTTCGATGCTCTCACCAGCCATGACATCACCTATGTGGGGATCATCCAAACGGCCATTGCCAGCGGCCTGGACCATTTCCCCATCCCCTACATCCTGACCAACTGCCACAACAGCCTGGCCGCCGTAGGGGGCACCATCAACGAGGACGACCATGTTTTCGGCCTGTCTGCCGTGAAGCGGTTCGGAGGTCTTTACGTACCGCCCCATATGGCCGTCATCCATGAATACATGCGGGAACGGATGGCCGGCGGCGGGAAGATGATCCTGGGGTCCGACAGCCACACCCGGTACGGGGCCTTCGGCACCATGGCCATCGGGGAAGGAGGTCCGGAACTGGTGAAGCAGCTCCTGGGCCATACTTACGATGTCCAGCGGCCCCAGGTGATCGCCATTTATCTGAAAGGGAAACCCCGCCATGGGGTAGGGCCCCAGGATGTGGCTCTGGCCATTGAAAAAGCCGTTTTCAAAAACGGTTTCGTGAAGAACAAGGTGATGGAATTCATGGGACCGGGGATCGCCGGCCTGTCCATGGACTTCCGGAACGGCATCGACGTGATGACCACGGAAACCACCTGCCTGACCACCATCTGGTCCACGGACACCACCGTAAAGGACTACCTGGAACTCCACCACCGTCCGGAAGCCTACAAGGAAATGAAACCGGGAGATCTGGCCTGCTACGACGGAGCCGTGGTGGTGGATCTGGACAAGGTGGAATCCATGATTGCCATGCCCTTCCATCCCAGTCATGTGTACACCATCAAGGAACTGAACGAAGGGGGCAAAGACCTGCTGGCGGAAATCGAAGAACAGGCAGTGAACATGCTGGACAACAAGGAACTGTCCCTGGGTCTGGCGGACAAATACTATGACGGGAAGATGCACTGCGACCAGGGTCTGATTGCCGGCTGCTCCGGCGGTCTGTACGAAAACCTGGTGGCGGCCGCCCATATCCTGAAAGGAAAGAGCATCGGCAGCGAACGGTTCGCCTTCAGCGTCTATCCCTCCAGCCATCCCATCTATATGGAACTGATGCGCAACGGAGCCCTGGCAGATCTCATGGACGCCGGCGCCGTGGTCCGGTCCGCTTTCTGCGGCCCCTGCTTTGGCGCTGGGGATACTCCCAACAACAAGGGATTCAGCGTCCGGCACACCACCCGGAACTTCCCCAACCGGGAAGGGAGCAAGCCTGGCAAGGGACAGATCGCTTCCGTAGCCCTGATGGATGCCCGGAGCGTGGCAGCCACGGCGGCCAACCATGGGGCCCTGACCCCGGCCACGGAGGTGGACTACGACGACAGCGTGCCGGCTTACCATTACGACAGCCTGCCCTATGACCACAAGGTGTTCGACGGCATCGGCCAGCCGGACAAAAAGGAAGAGCTGGTGTACGGACCTTCCATCAAACCCTGGCCTTCCATTGAAAAGCTCAACAAGAACCTGCTGCTGAAAGTGGCTGCCTGGATCGATGATCCGGTGACCACCACCGACGAACTGATCCCCTCCGGGGAAACCTCTTCCTACCGGAGCGATCCCTATGCCCTCAGCGAATTTGCCCTGAGCCGGAAGGTGCCGGAATATGTGGGACGCGCCAAAGCTGTCCGGACCCTGGAAAAAGCCCGGCAGGACGGGGAAAACTGTGAAGAACTGAACAATCTGTACAGTTCTGTAAAAAATGCTCTGTGTTTGCAGGAATCTGTGGACCAGATGGAGAAAGATACTTCTGTAGGTTCGGTGGTCTATGCCAACAAACCGGGTGATGGGTCCGCCCGGGAACAGGCGGCTTCCTGCCAGCGGGTACTGGGCGGGGCAGCCAACATTGCCTTGGAATATGCCACCAAACGGTACCGCAGCAATGTGATGAACTGGGGAATGCTGCCGTTCCTGACTTCCTATGAAGACTCCCGGAAACTGGCGGTGGGGGATCTGGTCTATGTCCCCAATGTTCGGGAAATCCTCCTGAGTGACAAGGATGAATACAAGGGCTTCCTGATCCGGGACGGAAAGAAGACCGGGGAGATCACCCTGCACTTGGGCAGTGTGGAACCCTCCCAGAAAGACATCCTGGCTGCAGGCTGTCTGATCAACTACTACGCAGGCAGCAAAAAATAAGATCTGCCGTCCAACCTGAAGAGGAGAAGGCGGGCACAGGCCCTTCCTTCTCCTGCTTCCTGGCAGAAAGGAGTACAACATGTTGTTAGGTATTGCTGGTTTCGTCCTGATCGGACTGGTCGTGTACTGTCTGATCTCCTCCAAGATGAATGCCATCCCCATTTTCGTGGCATTCCCCATTATCATTGCCCTGCTCTGCGGTTTTGCCCCTGCAGAAGTATTCGCCTTCATCAAAAAAGGCGTGGGCACCACCATGTCCACCGCCATCCTGTTCCTGTTTTCCATTGTTTACTTTGCTTTGATGAATGATGTGGGCATGTTCGATCCTCTCATGAACTTCCTGGCCAAGAAAGCCGGGAACAACATTGTCCTGGTCACCATCGCCACCGGGATCATCGCCACCATCGCCCACCTGGACGGCACTACTGCCGGGACCTGCCTGATCACCGTCCCTGCCATGCTGCCCCTGTACAAAAAGCTCCACATCCGTCCTGTGGTGCTGTGCTGCATCATTTCCGCCGCCATCAGTATCATGAACCTGACCCCCTGGGGCGGCCCTGTGGCCCGTACTGCCATTATCCTGAAAACCGATGCCAGCATCCTGTGGCATGAACTGCTGCCTCTCCAGGGTGTGGGCCTGATCATTGTGCTGGCCTTTTGCATTTACCTGGGCCTCCTGGAAAAGAAACGGGGCGCCGGCCTGAACCCCACCGGGAAGGCTGCGGAACTCAGTGAAGACCTGAGCATGGCCGGGAACGATGCGCCGGCTGATCCCAGCCTGAAACGGCCCAAACTGGTGTGGATCAACTGGCTGGTGACCCTGGTGGTCATCCTGCTCATGTGCTTCACCAAGATTCCTCTCTACGGCGCCTTCATGATCGGCCTGGCCGCTGCCCTGATCATCAACTTCCGTTCCGCCAAGGAGCAGGCCAACGCGGTGAAACGCCATGCTTCCGCGGCTCTTTTGACTCCCATGATCCTTTTGACCACCGGGATCTTCCTGGGGATCCTGAACGGCACCGGGATGATGAAGAGCATGGCCAATATCCTGATCTACATTATGCCGGATGCCCTGGGGCCCAAACTGGCCACCGTCATGGGTTGCCTGTCCGTGCCTTTCGGCATGATGCTGGGCACCGACTCCTTCTTCTTCGGCTTCATGCCTCTGTGCATCGGGGTGGCGGAGAAGTTCGGGGTGGCCGCTCACGATATTGCCATGAGCATGCTGATCGGGAAAGACTTCTGCATCATGGTGACTCCTCACAACGCCACCACCTGGCTGCTGATCGGCATGGCCGGGGTATCCCTGAAGGAACAGCTGAAATTCTCCGCTCCCTATCTGTGGATCCTCAGCATCATCACCGTATTTGCTGCCGGGATCATGGGTGTGTTCCAGATGTAAAAAAAAGGGGGTGTCGCACGTTCCGTGCAACACCCCCTTAGCTGTAGAGCCGCATAGCGGCTCAAGTCTGGAGTCTGAAGTCTGAAGCCGAATGTTAAATTTGCAGGCAAATTTTTGAATATGTAGAACCTTTAGACGAAATGGTCGCTCAGATTGAATTCGATTCTGGTTTTACATAATCAAAAGGATCCGTCCAGCCAGGCGGATCCTGTCCTGAGGCTTCCGACTTCAGACTCCTGACTTCCGACTAAGGGGCTGTTGCGCATGCAACAGCCCCAACAAAAACAGCGGCAGAGCTGCGCTTCTCTGCCGCTGTTTTTGTTTGAAGGTTGACAATAAAAAAGGGTCGGTTGGGGAGGGCCTGAGGAGTGGCGGTCCCTCCCAGAGAGGGAGTGGAGGCACCGGGGCACACAACCCGGTGTTTCCTTTATGACAATGAGCTGAAGACCATCGGTAGGAAGGTCCTCAAAGACAATAAGCAAGGGGAGTGGCTAATGGTTAGGAAATCATAACCATTAGCCTTGAAAAAAATAAAGACAATGCGGTTAGTCTTTACTTACAGGAGCAATTCTAGCATACATCCACTAGGGATGCAAGCTTTTTTCGAAAAAACTTTTAAAAATTTTTCTGCCATTGTTTCTCCCCTGTAGATATTGTACTCTATTTCTGTTAAAAAACAAGGAAAAATGCGGCTTATAACCTGGTGAAAATATTTTAGGTTACACTAACTATAATCAATAGGAGTTCTTCTGCAGATCCACCCTTCACTGGCTTTTCATTTTCCTCTGCTATCCTGTACAATGTAGAAGTATGGGAGGGATGCTGCATGAAAATCCTTGTGGTGGAAGATGAACCCACGCTGAATAAAATCATCGCCAAACGGCTGAAGATCGAAGCCTACTCCGTGGACTGCGCCTTCAACGGGAAGGAAGCCCTGGAGTATCTGGACGCCGCGGAATACGATCTTTTGATCGTGGATATCATGATGCCGGAAATGGACGGGCTGACCCTGGTGAAGAAGATCCGGGAAAAGGGCAGCCGGGTGCCCGTCCTGTTCCTGACGGCCCTGGACAGCACCCAGGACAAGGTCACCGGCCTGGATGCCGGGGGAGATGACTACCTGGTGAAGCCTTTTGAATTCGATGAGCTGCTGGCCCGGATCCGGAGCCTGCTCCGGCGGAGCAATGCCCAGCAGACAGCCCGGACCCAGCTGATCCTGGCGGATCTCACCCTGGATACCCGGACCCATCAGGTGACCCGGGGAGGCCAGGAGATTTCTCTGACTCCCAAGGAGTTCTCCGTGCTGGATTATCTCCTGCGGAACCAGGGGACGGTCCTGTCCCGGGAACAGATCCTGGAACACGCCTGGGATTTTTCCTATGAAGGGTATTCCAATATGGTGGATGTGTACATCAAGACCCTGCGGAAAAAAATCGACAAAGATTTCGAACCCAAACTGCTCCACACCGTAAGAGGCACCGGCTATGTCCTTAAAGTATAAAACAGCCGTCTGTCACTGGCTGCAAAAAAGGTGGAAGCAGCTGAAGAGTCTCCCGGTTTCCCTCCGGGTCACTTTGTGGTACACCCTGTTCCTGTCCATCATCCTGCTGCTTTTCACCGGGGTGATCCTGAAAATGGGGGCGGATTATGAAAAACGGACCGCCACCCGGAGCCTGACCAAAGCGGTGGAAAAAGCCGGGGACCGGTATATGGAAAAAGGGGGGAAATTCCGGGCCTATGATGACAATGTGTATCTGGCCTTACGGGACGATCGGGGAAATCTGCTTCAGGGGACGGAACCGGAAAACGCGCCTCATCCGAAGGAGCCCGTGTTTGGCCGGGGACCTCAGCCGGTGGTGATCAATGGGGTGCCCTATCATTATCTGGATCTGCCCCTGCGGCCGGATCGGGAGGAATTCCGGAAAGGGACATACCACGGGCCGGGCCGGTTCATCCGGGGCTATCTGGCGGATACGGTGTATGCCCGGTACCATCAGGCCATGCTGCTGGGGGCGCTGATTGCCCTGCCCCTGTTCCTGATCCTGGTGACCCTGGGGGGCTACAAGATCATCAAACGGAGTTTTGCTCCGGTCAGGGCCATCAGCGAGGCGGCCCGGGCCATTGGGGAAACCGGGGACCTGTCCCAGCGGATCCCCCTGGACGACAGCCGGGATGAGATCCACCAGATGGGCCGGACCTTCAACTGGATGCTGGGACAGATCGAAGAACTCCTGGAACGGGAGAAACGGTTCACTTCCGATGTGTCCCACGAACTGCGGACTCCCACGGCGGTGATCATGGCGGAAAGCGAATTCGGCAAGGATTATACGGACAATCTGGAAGAAGCCCGGGAGGAATTCCAGCATATTTTCCAGCAGTCCCGGCGGATGAGCCAGCTGATCAACCAGCTGCTGGAACTGTCCCGGCTGGGGAACCGGAAGAATCTGGAACTGGTGCCGGTGGACCTGAGCCGGCTGGTCCGGGAGACCCTGGAGGATTATCAGAAGCTGCCCCAGGCGGGGAAATTCCAGTGGGAGGCCCGGATCGCTCCGGATCTTCAGGTGCTGGGGGATGAACCGCTGCTGAACCGGATCCTCAGCAACTATCTGGACAATGCCTTGAAGTTCACCCGGACCCGGATCCAGGTGAGACTGGAAGAAGCCGAGGGAGGCGTCCGGCTTTCCATTACCGATGATGGGAACGGCCTGCCCCGGGAGGAACTGGATAAGATCTGGAACCGGCTGTACCAGGCGGATCCTTCCCGGAACAAGAAACAGAACACAGGCCTGGGATTGGGGCTTTCCTTCGTGGCCGCCGCCGCCAAACTGATGAAAGGCAAAGCCGGCGCCGAAAGCCAGGTGGGAAAGGGAAGCACCTTCTGGCTTTTCATTCCTTTTTCATCTTCCTCCCCTATACTGTAACCATCAAAAGGAAAACACAGCATCCATCTGAGGAGGGTTTGTTATGGAAAAGGAAAAAATGGAACAATGCAAAGCACGTTTGGTTGAAGCAGCACAATGGGGCCGGAAACAGATCACCCCTCAGCGGCTGAAGAAAGGCGCCGGGTGCCTTGTGGCCCTGGCCATTGTGGCCGGGGGAGGCAAGTTCGCCATGCACAAGGCCAAGGCGGAAGCCAGGCTCCAGGAAGCCCAGGCCAAGACCCGGATGCTCCAGAACATGGCGGCCCAGCAGAATATTACCCTGGTGTCCACTGATGCGGTGAAGGAAAGCATTGCCAGCACCCTGGGAACGGATCCTTCCTCCATCACTTTCCAGAGCATTACTCTGGATGACCGGAAACCGGGAGAAAAGAAGGAACACCGGAAGGACAGCAGGAAGGAAAAGAAACAGGAGAAAAAAGACGGCAAACGCCAGTCTGAAGACCGGAAAGGAGCCGGACGGCAGGCTGAAAACCGCCAGGGTCAGCCAGGAGAGAATGGCCAGCCCGGTCAGCCTGGCAGCCAGAACGGCCGTCCCGGCCAGGGGGATGTCCAGGGACAGCGTCCGGATGGCCAGTCCGGGCAGAACGGAGAAAGGGAAAACCGGAATGACAGCCGGACCGGAGCCACTTCCCGGCAGCCGGGGATGCCCCGTCCGGAAATGGCCAAGGCGGCCAATGCTTTCCCGGGGGTGTATCTGGCCCGGTGTGAAAAAGACGGCATGGGCTACCAGTTCCTGGTGGATGCCCAAAGCGGACAGGTCCTGCACGGACAGGTCCATAAACTGAATCCCATCCAGCAGCTGCTGGACTGAAGGAGGAACCATTATGACGAAAATCGTGACCTATGCCATGGCCAAACCTTATGAGACCATGAAGAACCGTTTCAAAAAAATCACCAGCGTCTTCCTGCTGGGGGTGACCCTGGTGCTGGGAGCCAGCGCTATGGCAAGCTCCAAAGCCGAAGCCGCCACCCCCTGGGACAACCAGGGCCCCCGGATGGAATGCCGGGACAACGGGAACCAGAAGGCTTTCGAAAAACGTCAGAAGGAAATCCAGAAGAAACGGGATGCGGAAGCCAGAAAGAGACGGGAAGCGGAGATACGGAGAAGAAAAGAGGAAGAACGGAGACACCGTCAGCAGAATCAGGATAAAAAACGTCCGCCCATCCAGCAGAAGGCAGGGTGGGGGAGATAAAGAAGAAGGAGCTGTTGCGCGTTTTGTGCAACAGCTCCCTAGCTATAGAGCCGCATAGCGGCTCAAGTCGGGAGTCTGAAGTCTGGAGCCGAATGATAAATTTGCAGGCAAATTTTTAAATGTGCAAAACCTTTGGACGAAATGATATCCCAGGTCGATTTCGAGTCTGGTTCTATATAATCGAAAGGATCCGTCCAACCAGGCGGATCCTTTCCTGAGGCTTCCGACTCCCGACTCCTGACTTCCGACTAAAAGGGGCTGTTGCCCAGGCAACAGCCTCCTTTTTTCAGCAATTCCCCTCATACACGTACTTCAGCCATTTCCTGGCCAGAGCGGCCAGATGGTACACCGTTTCCACCGGGGTGGGGGGCAGGTCCAGGTGCCAGCGGGGGAAGTACCGGGAAATGTGGAGGGGGAGATCCGGGGACAGGGAGGCCAGCCATCGGGCCTCCTTTTCCATGTCTTCCTCTCCGTCATTTTTCCCCGGGATCACCAGGGTGGTCACTTCCACATGGCAGCCGGCTTCCACTGCCAGCCGGATATTGGTCTTCACTGTTTCCAGATCCCCCTGGAGCCACTGGTAGAACTCCGGGGTGAACCCTTTCAGGTCGATGTTGGCGGCGTCCACCAGGGGAAGCAGGGCTTCCCAGGGCTCCCGGCACAGAAATCCGTTGGTCACCAGGACCGTGGCAAGGCCGTACTCTTTCAGCAGACGGGCACAGTCCCGGACATATTCATAGCCCACCAGGGGCTCGTTGTAGGTAAAGGCCACTCCGATGCTGCCGGCTTTTTCCCGGTATTCCAGGGCCAGGGCCAGCAGCTGCTCCGGATCCAGACGGAGCCGGGCGGTTTCCGGTCCGGCCTGGGCAATGGAGGCGTTCTGACAGAAGGGACACCGGAGACTGCAGCCCCAGCTGCCCAGGGACAGGATCTGGCTGCCGGGATGGAACCGGCGGAGGGGCTTTTTCTCGATGGGGTCCAGGGCCAGGGAAGTGAGGAAGCCGTAATTGTCCGGCAGGATGCGTCCGTCCCGGTTGGAGCGGGCCCGGCAGAAGCCGGTCTGCCCCGGGGCCAGCCGGCAGTGATAGGGACAGAGAGGGCAGGTGAGCAGGGCGTCTGTTTCCGTCATCTGTGTCTCACCACCTGGAACCGGTACAGCTGGACAGGCTCTGTGGCCGCTATATTTCCTTTCTGACGGGCGATGGCAATCTGTTCCTCCGTTGTATCCACTCCGTCCAGATCCGGCAGCAGAAGGCCTCTCCGTTCGTCCCGGGCACTTTTTACAATGACGCCGTACTTCCGGGGATCCAGCCCTTCAGGTCCGGAAACCGGTTCCGGGGTGCTGAGCACATCCACATTGTATTCCAGGAAGGGCAGTTCTTCCGGCCGTACCGGCGGGAACCGGGGATCCCGGGAGGCGGCGGAGATCCCGTTCCGGAGGATTTCTTCCGCCACATTGGCCTGGGTGGGCAGAAAGGTACCGATGCAGCCCCGGAGCTGGTCATGGAGATGGAGGGAGACAAAGGCACCTGCCCGGGTCTGGAGCATCTCCGGGGGGAGATGGGCCGGCAGGGAGGCCATTTCCCGGTGTTTCACCCAGGTTTCCACGGACAGCCGGGCCAGCTTCACATAGGGATCTTCCCGGGCGATCCGGTCCTCCCGCTGCTGCTTCTCCGCCTGGAGCAGCGGAGGAAGGAACTGCCGGGCTGGATCCGGTCCCTGGGGCAGGAAGGAAGCCACTCCGTAGCCCACCCCGAAGGGTCCTTCATAGGACAGGAGACGGGAGGCCACGTCCCGGCCGTCCCAGGCACCAGCCATGATCCAGAAGGAGCGGAGGCCGCATTCCGCCGCCCGGGTGCACAGGGAGTGGTCCAGGGTCAGGAGCCGGAAAAAGTCCCCCTGGCCCAGGGCTTCCGTGCACTGCCGGTCGAAGACGGGACCTTCCGGCACATAGCCGTAGGGACCGTCCTCCTTCAGTTTGTGGGACAGGTCCCCGCTGGCGATGAACACCGCCCGGCGGCCCAGCTTGTCCGCCGCGTCCCGGATGCACCGGCCGAAAAGGTAATGGACATCAGGGCCGAAGCCGGACAGGCCGATCCGGACCACTTTCACCTGGTCCAGGGAGCCGTATTTCCGGTAGAAATACAGGGGAATCATAGTGCCGTGGTCCAGGTCCGGATTCCGTTCCCCTTCAAAACCCGCCGGGATCCCGGCTTTTTCCGCTTCGTCGGCAATCAGGGATGCCAGCTCCTGGTCATAGGCTGCGGAAATCTCCACCTGGGGGGCCCGGAACTGGGCGAAGTTCCCCTGGGCCTTCCGGCCCGGGGCCATGTGGAAGTAGTCCAGGTACATTTCCGCATGGGGACTGGTGATGATCAGGGTATCCGAATGGAGCTCCGCCGCCTGTTTCATGACTGCCTCATAGGCAGCGGTGGTGGCGGCGATTTTTCTCTCCTCCCCCCGGCCCACTTCCGGCAGGATGATGGGGGGATGGGGGACCGCAAAAGAAGCAAGGATTGTCATAGGAAACACCTCTCTTTCCTTTATTTTAGCACAGAAAAGGCTGCCGCATTGCGGCAGCCTTTTCAGCCTCTTTTCCGAAACAATTCAAACAGATGCACCGGGGCACCGGAATTCCAGCCGTAGCCGGGACACTGTTCCTCCACCTTGGCCTTCACCGCTTCCAGGTCGTGGAACACGTCCCATTTGGCGGCGATCTGGGCCTGGCCGGTGAGCCGGAGCAGGTAGGAGGGATGGAAGGTGGCCAGGCAGGGGAGCCCTTCCCCTGTGGTGAACCACTGGCCCCGTTCCCGGGTGATCCGGGCTTCCGGTCCCTTGAAGTACCGGAGAGCCACACTGCCCAGGGCCAGGATCACTTTGGGCCGAAGGAGCCGGATCTCCTGTTCCAGCCAGATCCGGGCGCAGAAGGCTCCTTCTTCCACGGTGGGGGTCCGGTTCCCTTTGGGCCGGCATTTGATCACGTTGGTGGTGTAGACCCGGTCCCGGGTGATCCGGACGGACCAGAGGGCCTTGTCCAGCAGCTGGCCGCTGGGGCCGATGAGAGGACAGCCGTAGTCATCCTCCACTCCGCCCGGGCCTTCGCCCACGATCATGAGAGGGCTTTCCAGGCTGCCGAACCAGCCCACCGGGGCCTGGCAGTCCCGGCGGAGGGGGCAGGAGGCACAGTCCTCCAGCTGTTTTTTCAGTTCCTCAAAGGTAGTGGCAGGTTCCATGGATTTGAATGCTCCTTGTTGTATGGTTGTCAGTGGTCAATGGTCAACGGCCTGCTGCTCAGGCAGCAGACCCCTTCTCCTTCATCCTCTCCAGGAAGAACCCGGCCAAAAAGCCGGTGAACAGGCCGGTGGGGATGCCGATGGCGATCAGCACCGGCAGGTAGGAGAACAGGGCCGGGGTCCGCATAATGGCCACGGCCACCAGAATCTGGCCGCAGTTGTGGAGGAAGGCTCCCAGGAGTCCCACTCCCACTGTGGAGAACCACTGGTGCTTCCGGGCCAGGGCCATGCCTCCAAAGCTCAGGGCGGCACCTCCCAGGCCGATCAGGAACCCGGGGGTCAGAAGGCCGGTGAACAAAAGACCGGTAAGGAGGATCCGGCAGGTCAGGAACAGGGCGGTCTTCCCCGGTCCGTACAGGTACAGCACGATGATGGTCACCGTATTGGCCAGGCCCAGATGGGCCCCGGGGAGGGGCAGCAGCCAGGCCAGGCTGGTTTCCGCCAGACGGAGGGCGATGGCCGCGGCCAGCAGTACTCCCAGCTGGGTGATTTCGTGGATGGACAGTTTATCGGAGGATGGCATCATGATCATTTTCCTTTGCAGCAGTGGTCAGGGTCAGCAGGACTTTTTCCGGTACGCAGGCGATGGTCTGGCCGGACCGGGTGATCTTGCCCTGGCGGACGCAGACCTGGTCCGGGCAGGGAGAGGACACCACCTGGCCCCCTTCCCGGTCGTAGGCCACCACCAGTTCCCCATGGTCCACCGGAATGATCAGTTTGGTTTCCGAGGTGACTTTTTTCAGTTCGATCCGCTGGATCACCTGCTGGTCCTTCCGGACCACCAGGACCTTGTCCCGGTCGGCGGTCCGGGAATGGAACAGGAACCAGCTTCCCAGGGCCAGCACCGCCAGCACCAGGATCAGCCAAAAATCATTCTTGCGCATAGGGTCTCCTCACTTTTCCGGGGTATAGATGTCTTTCAGACCGGAAGACAGGTAGGTGTTCCCGTCCAGGTCCACATAGAGCATTTCCAGATTGGGATTGTTCTCCACCAGGGCCATGGCCTGGTCTTCCGGCAGTACGAACAGCAGGGTGGAATAGTAGTCCGCCCAGAAGGCCGACCGGGTGACCACGGTAACGGACCGGGCATGCCAGGCAGGCCAGCCGGTTCGGGGATCCAGAATATGGTGGTACCGTTTTCCGTCCACCTCATAATACCGCTGGTAGTCCCCGCTGGTGGCAATGGCTGTACCATCCTTCACCGCCAGGGTCCCGATGATCTTTTGGGGATTCCGGGAATCCTGGACCCCGATCTTCCAGGGGCTGCCGTCTTCCTTGGTGCCCAGCACCTTGATGTTGCCGCCGGCGTTGATGAGAGCGGTCTTCACCCTTTTGTCCCGGCTCAACAGGTCCGCGGCCTGTTCCACTGCGTAGCCTTTGGCCACCGCTCCCAGATCCAGCTGGGTGCCGGGAGCCAGGGTCACCGTATTGGCGGCTGTGTCTACAGTATACTTCTCAGGGCCGGTTTTGGCCAGAGCCTGGGCGATTTCTCCCTCACTGGGGACGGTCTTGGTTTCCTTGTGGGCATTCCACACCTGGATCACCGGACCCAGGGTCAGATCCAGATCCCGGTTCCCCATGGGCCGGACCTGGCTCAGGATGTCCATGAGATAGGGGGAGGCCTTGTGGGGGCCCTGGCCGGCACTCTGGTTCACGGCGTACAGGTCTTCCGGCCCCTGTTGCGTATAGGGGTCCGTCTGGTTGGCAATGGTCTGGAACAGATGGAAGGCGTCATTGGTGGCTGCCTTCAGACCGTCGGTGTTGTTCCCGGTGGTGGTGATGGTGACGATGGTGTCCATCATGAACCGGGTGTCTTCCTGTTTTTCGGTTTGAAAAAAGCAGCCTGCACAAGTCAGGCTGCTGAAAACCAGAAGCGATGCTAACAGTTTTTTCATGAAGGCTCCCTGCATTATTCCTGCTTTTGGGCCTGGGCGGAAGGGCACTGAGCGGCCATGGCGCAGCAGGCACAGCCGGTGGGTTCGGCCTTCTTGGGGGCCTCCGGATCGCCTTCTACCGGTACGATGTCAACCAGGCACTTCCGCGGACATTTCTGTACGCAGATGCCGCAGCCATCGCACTTGGTGTAGTCAATGACCGGGATGCTGCCGTTGGGCGTATCTTCCAGGGTAATGCATTTCTGTGGGCAGTTCCGTACGCACATGCCGCAGCTGATGCAGGACACCTTGCAGTCGGTCATGGCGGCTTTGCCTTTTTCCCGGTTGTTGCACTGTACCAGGACTTTTTCGTTGGCCGGGATCATTTCGATCAGCAGCTGAGGGCAGGCCTTGGAGCAGGCACCGCAGCTGACGCATTTGTTGTAGTCGAATTCAGGCAGGCCGTTTTTCCCGATTTTCAGGGCGCCGAAGTTGCAGGCGTCCACACAGGCACCGTCCCCGAAGCAGCCGAAGTTGCACTGGCCGGGGCCGCCGGCGTTGGCAGCCTTCACATAGCAGTTCTTGATGCCTTCCCGGTTGGCCACAGGGGTCCGGTTGGCGGTGCAGCCGTTGCAGTGGAGACGGGGGATGCTGCGGACGGCGTTTTCGTCATCGTTGGATTCCACCCCCATGATGGCGGCAATGGCTTTTTTGTTTTCCGCGCTGCAGACCACGCATTTGGTGGCGTCTTTTTCCTGACCGGAAACAATGGCGTCAGCCATGGCCCCGCAGCCGGCAAACCCGCACCCGCCGCAGTTGGCGCCGGGCAGCAGGTTGGTGATCTCCCCGATCCGGGGATCTTCTTCAACGGCAAATTTCTTGCTGGCCGTAGCCAGTACCAGGCCGAATACGCCGCCCAGCACTGCGACCAGAATCACAGCAGTTGTAATCATAATTTTCAGCTCCTAACTCAATGGATGCCGCTCATCCCCATCATGGAAATGGACATGCAGCTGGCGGTGATCAAGGCAATGGGAAGGTTCTGGAGGCATTTGGGCAGAGCCTTTTCGTCCAGACGTTCACGGATGCAGGAGAACAGCAGGATGGCCATGGTGTAACCGATGGACGTACCGATGGAGTTCACACAGGAATCCAGGAAGCTGTAGTTGCTTTCCACGTTGATCAGCGCAATCCCCAGGATGGCGCAGTTGGTGGTGATCAGAGGCAGGTAGATACCCATGGCCTTGTGCAGGGAGGGCATGGCCTTTTTCATAAACATTTCAACCAGCTGTACCAGGGTGGCGATGGCCAGGATGAAGACCAGGGTCTTCAGGTATTCCAGGTGGTAGGGCACCAGGAGCAGATGATAGCAGGCGTAGGACAGCATGGTGGACAGCAGCATAACGAAGGATACGGCGGCGCTCATGCCCACGGAGTTCTTGAAGTTCTTGGAAACCCCCAGGAAGGAGCACATTCCCAGGAACCGGGACAAAATGATGTTGGAAACGAAAATGGAGCTGAAGAGAATGCCGAAAGTACTATGCATTGTGAGCACCTCTTTCTTTGAAGTAGTTGACTGTGGCGAATACAAAGCCCATGGTCAGGAAGGCTCCGGCCGGCAGGATGAAAATCAGTACCGGCTGATAAGCAGCAGGGAGAACGGCGTGGTCCAGCAGTTTGCCGGAACCGATCAGTTCCCGGAAGAAGGCGATGCAGCTCAGAGCGAAGGTGAAGCCGATGCCCATGCCGATGGCGTCCAGGGCGGATTCGATCACGCCGTGGTCGCAGGCGAAGGCTTCTGCACGGCCCAGAACGATACAGTTAACCACGATCAGAGGAACGAATACGCCCAGGGCTGCGTACAGCGCCGGTACGAAAGCGTTCATCAGCATTTCCAGCACAGTTACCACGGAAGCGATAACCACGATGTAGCAGGGAATATGGATCTGGTCCGGAATCAGTTTCCGGATGGCAGCGATGATCATGTTGGTGAAAACCAGCACGAAGGTAAAGGCACAGCCCATACCGATGGCGTTGGTCATGGAAGTACTGGTGGCCAGCGACGGACATACACCCAGCAGCTGGACGAACAGTGGGTTTTCCTTGATGATACCTTTGGTCAATTCATGCAGCATCTCGATCAGTCCTTTCCATTGGCATGATTCTTCATGTAGTCTTCCCGGGCGGCATTGACGCCGGTGACCACAGCTCTGGAAGTGATGGTTGCCGCAGTGATGGCCTTGATTTCATTGGGCTTGCCAGGTTCCTGTTTGGTGACCGCCAGGGCATCCTTCAGGGGTTTGCCCTTGAACTGGGCCTGCCAGGCAGGTTCCGTGCTCTTGGCGCCCAGGCCAGGGGTTTCACTGTGGTTCATGACTTTGATCCCGGTGATTTTGTCCCCATCTTTGGAGATGCCCACCATCAGGGTCACTTTTCCGCCGTACCCGCTGGGGGTCACGGTGTAGATGTAGCCGTTGGGCTTGCCGTTCTTGGAGGACTGCTGTACATCAGTGATCAGTCCGCCGGGAGCCGGCAGCTTTTTCAGATTGCCCAGATCGGGCAGCACCACCTTGTAGGCGGCCCGGGTATCGGCTTCATGTTTCTTGGCAATGGTATCCTTGGTCCCTTCATGGGCGGCGGCCACAAGACCTACGCTGACGCCGCAGATGATTGCCAGGATGCCGGTATATTTCACAAAGAGGTTGCTCATTTTTTCTGACCTCCTCCGAAGGATACGTTCCGAACGAACCGGTCAATCATGGGAGTGACCATGTTCATCATCAGGATGGAATAGCACACGCCTTCCGTGTAGCTGCCCCGCAGACGGATCAGGGAAGTCAGGACGCCCAGACCGATGGCATAGATGATCTTGCCTTTTTTGGTGATGGGGGAGGTGACCCAGTCAGTGGCCATGAAGAAAGCACCGATCATCAGGCCGCCGGCGAACAGATGGTACAGAGGGAAAGTGGAGGGATAACCCATCACAGCCCCATAGATCCCGGTGATCACAACCACCGTGCCCAGATAGAAGGCAGGGATCCGCCAGTCGATGAGCTTTTTCCAGATCAGGTACAGGCCGCCCAGGACCAGTGCAGGGACGCAGGTTTCACCCAGGGAGCCGCCCACGTTGCCGATGAACAGGTCGGACAGGGAAGGCAGCTGGGAGGCGGCGGCACCGCCGGCCTGCCATACTTCTTCCGTCATCCGCATTACGGCCAGCGGAGTGGCGGCAGTGGTGGCGTCAGCCCCGGCGGTGGTAGCTGTTACGGCAGCCGCTTTGGTGGCGGGGATGACCCAGGTGGTCATCTGCTGGGGGAAAGAAGCCAGCAGGATGGCACGGCCGATATGGGCCGGGTTGAAGATGTTCTTGCCCAAGCCGCCGAAAATGGCTTTGCCGATCACAACAGCGAACATGCCCCCCAGGACAGCCATGTAGCTGGGCAGGGAAGCAGGCAGGCACAGGGCCAGCAGGAGACCGGTCAGAGCAGCAGAGCCGTCTTTGATGGTGTCCTTCTTCACGCCCATAACCTTGTTGGCCAGTTTTTCAAAAATAATGGCAGAAAGCACGCAGCATACGATCACCCGGACCGCATCCACGCGGAAATAATAGACAGAAGCCAGGACAGCCGGTACCAGTGCCAGGATGACTTCCCGCATGGACTTGCTGATGGTGAGCCCACAGTGCATGTGGGGAGACGAGGAAACGAGAACCAGCGGTTTCGGTTCTTTAATAGGTTCCATAATCAATATCCAGTCCTTTCGCGAAATTATTTGTCGAATTTATAGAAGGGGTTGTGACCGCCGTCACCTTTCCCTCTGATAAATTGCTTGCCCATCCGGATGTACTGCACCAGAGGAATGTGGGCAGGGCATACGAAAGCACAGGATCCGCATTCGATGCAGGCATGGCAGAAGAACCGTTCCGCATCATCCCAGTTCTGTTTCTTCACAGCCTGGACGATTTCCGTGGGTTCCAGCTTCATGGGGCAGGCATCCACGCAGCGGGCGCAGTGCACGCAGGGATCCGGTTCATGATATTGGGCAAAAGGAGAGTTGGAATTGAAGATCAGGAGACCGCTGGAACCCTTGGTGATGGGGTAGTCCAGGGAGTTGACGGCAAAGCCCATCATCATCCCGCCGGAAATGATCTTTCCGGGAGCCCCTTCCAGACCGCCGGCGGCTTTTTCCACAGCGTCGCTGTAGAGGGTCCCCAGACGGACGATATAGTTCCCCGGTTTCTTTACGCCGTCACCGCTGATGGTTACGACTCTTTCGTACAGGGGGATGTTGTTCTTGACGGCCCGGCAGGCTGCCACCGCAGTGCCCACGTTGTCCACGATCACCCCTACATCCGCAGGCAGACCCCGGTCAGGGACCGTACGGCCGGTAGCGGCATAGATCAGGTGTTTTTCAGAACCCTGAGGGTACTTTTCCTTGCAGACGCAGACTTCGATGTTGGCTTCCCCGGCCACTTTCTTCTGCATCAGTTCGATGGCGTCAGGCTTGTTGTCTTCGATGCCGATGACGCCTTTGGCAGCGCCGGAGGCCAGCATGAAGTACTTCAGGCCCTGGATGATTTCGTCGGCGTATTCCAGCAGGGTACGGTGGTCAGCCGTGACGAAGGGTTCGCATTCGATCCCGTTCAGCAGGATCGTGTCGATGGGGCAGTGGCCTTCCTTGGGAGGAGCATACTTCACTGCCGTAGGGAAGGTGGCGCCGCCCATGCCGGCGATCCCTTTTTCCCGCAGGACCTGACGGATCAGATCCGGGGTGATTTCTTCCTCGCTGCGGGGTTTGATATCCTCGCACAGGGTGTCCTGGCCATCATTTTTGATGACCACGCACTGGGAAATCATGCCGTTGGGCATATACCGATTCTCCAGTTTCATGACCATGCCGCTGACGCTGGCATGGATGTTGGTGCTGACGAAACCGCCTGCTTCACCAATCACCTGTCCGATCGTGACCTTATCCCCTGGTTTTACCACCGGCTTGGCCGGAGCACCAATGTGCTGGGAAAGCGGAATGTACACCACGTCCGGAGCCGGGCATCTTTCGATGGCCACTTTGTCGGTCAAGGACTTGCTGGGGGGTACTTCTACACCGCCCATGAAACTTGCTTCTTGTGCAGACATTCAGTTCACCTCTAACCTTTCATGTGTCAACTTCAAGTAAAAATTATATATTGTTAAATCGCAAAAAACAAGGGGTGAAAGAGGCCTGTCAAGAGAAGATGAAAAAAATTACGCAAAATTTTTCTTCTCAAAAAGTTTACAAAAACTCATGCAGAAAATTGTAAAATAGTTTATAATAATGAGCGTGGCAGGTGGATTTTTGTACAGCTGAAAGAATTGAAAAAATCTTGTGAAAACACTGTCTATATAGCCATATATATTTTAGGAAGCGATTTTTTAAAACTCTGGAGGAAATACCCATGTTTGGACTTTATTTCGATGATTATGATACGCCGGTGTTCCGTCCCCCCAGCGAAGCCAACAGCTTCATCCTGCGGGTGACCCGGGGCTGCGCCCACAACACCTGCACCTTCTGTGCCATGTACAAGGACGTGCAGTTCACTGTATGCCCGGACGAGGAGATCTCCCGGCAGATCGCCCTGGCGGCCCAGTATGCCCGGAACCAGGTGAAGCGGATCTTCCTGGCGGACGGGGATGCCCTGGTGCTCCCTACGGAAAAGCTGCTGAAGATCCTGGAAGTGCTCTACCGGACCTTCCCCAACCTCCAGCGGGTCACGTCCTACGCCGGTCCCCGGGACATCCTGCGGAAAAGCGATGAGGACATGATCCGGCTCCAGGAAGCGGGCCTGAAGATGCTGTATTTCGGCCTGGAAACCGGGGACACGGAGCTGCTGGCCCGGATCAAAAAAGGGGTTACCGGGGAAGAAGCCGTTGCTGCCGGCCAGAAAGTGGTCCGCTGCGGCATGAAGCTGTCCATGATGGTAATCGCCGGTCTGGGAGGCAAAGACGGCAGCGAACGCCATGCTGTGGAAACCGGCAAAGCCGTCACTGCCATCCAGCCCAACATGCTCAGCGTGCTGACCCTGCGGCTGTACAAGGGAACGGAGATGCTCCGGCAGTTCGAAGCCGGGGAATTCGAACTGCTGTCTCCGGCGGGACTGGCCCGGGAAGTCCATACCATGCTGGAACATGTGGAGATCCGGCCCGGGAACCACACCCTGTTCCGGAGCAACCACATTTCCAACTACGTGCCCCTGGCCGGAACCCTGCCCCAGGACCGGGACCGGCTGCTCCGGGAGCTGGAAGTTTCCATGGAGAAACTTTCAAAATTGACGGATTGGGAAGTTTATACTAATATGGAGTATTGAGAGTGTATCATTTCTGATATTCTGAAGGGATTTTTCCGGTTACAAGAAAAGAGGCACCACTATGAAACTGCATAAGCTCGTTACAGCGCTGGTCCTGGCTGTACTGGCTCTGCCCCTTTCGGCAGGTGCGGCTGCCCATCGGGCGGCTCCTCTGAAGGTGGGGGACAAAGGCTGGAAAGTCAAAACGGTGCAGATCAAACTGAACGCCATCGGCATGAAGACCCCCCAGACGGGGAAATACACCCGGGAACTGGAAACCCAGGTCCGGAACTTCCAGAAGGAACACAAACTGCCGGCCACCGGGAAAGTGGACGACACCACCTATTTTCGGATTCAGGAGGCCGCCTTTGAAAAAGAGGGGATCCACGGGGTGAAGGGAGAGGATGTGGTCCGGACCGCCTCCCGGTACAAGGGGGTTCCCTACAGCTTCGGAGGGACCACTCCACGGGCTTTTGACTGCTCCGGCTATGTCCAGTACGTGTTCCGGCAGCACAAGGCCCAGCTGCCCCGGACGGCGGACCTGCAGTTCGAGAAGGGCCTCTTTGTGACCCAGCGGCAGCTGAAGCCCGGGGACCTGGTGTTCTTCTCCACCTACGAGCCCGGGGCATCCCATGTGGGGATCTATGCCGGGAACGGGTTGTTCTGGAATGCCACCTCCTCCCGGGGGGTACGGCTGTGCAGTCTGTCCGACGATTACTGGAAATCCAGATATTACGGTGCAAAACGGGTCCTGGTCCCGGTGCACAAATCATATCGCTAAAGCGAATCAGGGGGTAAATCGATGATTAGGGAACGACGCAATAAGGAAAAACTGACCAGCTACTACAACAAATTCGTGGAGGAGGGCATTATAGACCCCAACGTCCATCCGTGGGTAGCGGAGTCCTGGCGCCGGTGCGAAGCACGGAAACTGAACCATGAGACCATGCCGTCCAACGGGGTGCGCCTGTCGCCCCAGGAGCTGGAAAAGGCCCTGGAAGTCCATGAGGATGTGGTGAAGTATGTGGACGGGCTCTTTGAACAGAACAAACAGTATTTCAATTCTCACAACCTGAGCATGCTGCTGGTGGATGAGGACGGGTATGTACTGAAGAACTATGCCCTGCCCTTTTTCCAGCGGAGCATCGAGGATATCCAGGGCATGCGGGTCCTGGAGGAGGATGTGGGTACTTCCAGCATCTGTGTGGCCCGGAGCCACAATGTGCCCTTCCTGATGTTCGGCCCGGAAATGTGGATCCGGGAAAGCCATTCCGGGGATGCCTGCTCGGCTCCCATCGATGTGGCCGGCCAGGGCCGGTACATCCTGTCCCTGTTCTCCCTGGACCAGAACGATCTGCCCTATGACATCCTGCTGAGCCTGCTCATGACCATGAAATATTCCGTGGAGAACTTCCTGACCATGCTGGCCTACTGGAAGGTCTGCGGCCTGATCTCCGAAGAGATCCCCGCCTCCGTCTACTGGGTGAACCCGGACGGAACCCTGCGGTATGCCAACAGCAATGGCCGGAAGCGGATGGAAGGGAAGGACCGGCTGGATGAAGTGTTCCTGAACTATGAGCACATCCCCATCCAGAAAGGGCTGTCCGGGAAGAGCACCATCCGGAAGGAAATCACCTGGATCACCCAGGACCGGACCTATGAAGATGTGACCAGCGTACTGCCGGTGAAGACCGGGGGGAAGGTGGACAGTGTGGTGATCATCACCATGGCCATTGAAGACCTGAAGACCACCATCGCCCATGCCACCGGGTACAGCTCCCGGTACAGTCTGTACAGCATGGTGGGGAATTCCAGCGAGTTCCTGGCCCTCCAGCACAAGGCCGCCCGGGTGGCCCGGGGGGACAACAACCTGCTGCTCCAGGGGGAACCGGGTACCGGCAAACAGCGCCTGGCCCACGGGATCCATCAGGCCAGCCCCAGAGCGGCGGCACCGCTCATTACCGTACGGGGCCATGACGGGTCCGAAGCGGAACTGGAAGCGGAATTCTTCGGCAGCGACGACGGAGCCGGCCATGTAACCGCCGGGGCCCTGGAACTGGCCAACGGAGGCACCCTGTTCCTGGACGAAATTGAAAAATTCCCCACCAAACTGGAAGATGCCCTGGCGGACGCCCTGAAGAACGGGGTCCTGAACTGGGAAACCGGCACCCGCCGGAAATACAATGTGCGGGTGATCGCCGCCTGCGATTCCAACCTGAAACGGCTGACCGACAAGGGACTGTTTTCCCGGAACCTGTATGAGCAGGTGATCGGGACGGTGATCCGGGTACCGCCTCTGCGGGAGCGGGTGGAAGACGTGGAAGTGATCGCCAACCACATCCTGACGGAAATGGCCGCCCGGCACAACATGCCTGGCAAGACCCTGTCCAAGGAAGCCCTCCAGCTGCTGAACAGCTGCCAGTGGCCCGGGAACATCAAACAGCTCCAGGGGGTCATCGAACAAGCCTTCTTCCACACCTCCGGAAGCGTCATCGAAGCCTCCCACATCAAACTGCCGGGAGAACACCGGATTGAAAAATCCTGGAAGCACGACAAGGATGCCTTTGTGGCCGCCTGGAAAGCCGCCGGGGGCAATATCAGCAAACTGGCCCTGATGCTGGACGTAAGCCGGGTGACCCTGTACCGGTACCTGAAGAAATTCAACCTGGGACCGGAAGAGAAGAAGAATCGGGGAAAGAAAGAGAAATAAAAAAGGTGGTGTTGCACAGTATGTGCAGCACCACCCTCTTGTTCAGACAATAAGGAGAAAAACAGATGCGTTTACGTAAGAAACCCTGGATCCCTCAGGCTCTGGAAGATTTCCGGGGAAAGGAACTGCTGGAAGACCAGCTGGAACAATACAAGGGGAACTGGTCCCAGGCGGTGCTGGGGGGACGGCCGGTGCAGCTGGAAATCGGCTGCGGCAAAGGCCAGTTCCTCACGGCCATGAGCGGACTCCATCCGGAAATCGGCTACCTGGGCATCGAGACCCAGCGGGAAGTGTGCTATTATGCGGTGAAGAAGCTCCGGGAGGGGGAAATCCCCAACGCCCGGATCGTCCATGCAGACGCTGCCCATCTCCTGGACTGGTTCGCTCCCGGGGAAGTGGACCAGATTTACCTGAATTTCAGCGATCCCTGGCCCAAAGCCCGGCACGCCAAACGGCGGCTCACCTACCGGACCTTCCTGGCCCAGTACAGGGAAATCCTGAAGCCGGGGGGTCATCTCCGGTTCAAGACCGACAATGATGATTTATTTGCCTTTTCTGTAGAGGAGTTCAAAGAATTCGGACTGGAAATCGTGGCACTTACCACGGACCTCCATCATACGGATATCCTCAACGAAGCCCAGACGGAATATGAGCAGAAGTTCAGCGCCCGGGGCAAGAACATCAACTTCTGCGAAGTGGCCTTTTAAGGGATCTGAGGCGGACCATGGGAAAGCGGTTTTTGATTTGGAGCAATCCCCGGGATGCCCTGGTGCATCTCACCTATTTCCTGATGCTCCTGGGGGGTGTGAATATATTCAGCGCCAGTTTCGTGGCGGCCGGGGACATGTTCGGCAACGGCTACCACTATCTGATCCGGTATTTCATCTACGGGGCCGTAGGGCTTGTGCTGATGCACTGGATCGGACGGAAATGGGACTACCACAAGGTCTTCCGGTATAATCAGATTTTCTGCGCCGGCTGCACGGCCCTTCTCATCGCCGTGGATATTTTCGGCAAGGGCATCAAAGGTGCCCAGCGCTGGCTGATCATCGGGCCTTTTTCTTTCCAGCCGTCGGAATTCGTGAAACTGGCGGTGATCCTCCTGGGGGCCGACTGCCTGGGCCGGCTGATGGAACAGGGCATACCGCCCCGCCTCCACAAAAAGGAAACCTGCAAGGCCTTCCTGGAGGCGGCCTTCATGTCCTTCCTGGTGCTGATCCAGCCGGATATGGGGACGGCGGCCATCATCCTGACATTGATGATCGTGCTGTATCTCCTGGCCGGTCTGCCCTGGAAGGATTTCAGCATCCTGCTGGGAGGCCTTCTGGGCGGGGCTGTGGCGGCGGTGATCCAGGCTCCCTACCGGATGAACCGGGTGCGGATCTGGCTGACTCCGGAACTGGATCCTCAGGGAAACGGGTACCAGGCAGTCCAGGCCAAAATGGCCATTGGCAGCGGGGGCCTGTTCTTCGGAGAATCCGCCGGTATGGGGACCAGCAAGTTCTTTTACCTGCCGGAAGCCCATACGGACTTTGCCTTTGCCGTTTTCTGTCAGGAATGGGGCTTTGTGGGAGCCCTGTTCCTGATCCTGGTGTTCCTGCTCATGGGCCTGGCTCTTTACCGGATCGGCCAGAACACCCAGGACCGGAGGGGATTCCTGTTGGTCAGCGGAGTGAACTTCCTGGTGGTGGGCCAGGCCATTGCCAACATGGCCATGGTCTGCGGCATCCTGCCGGTCATCGGGGTGCCCCTGTCCTTCATCAGTTACGGGGGCACTTCCCTGATCATCACCCTGGTGGGAATCGGCCTGGTGCTGTCCGTGTACCGGATGGAAACGGAAGGAAAAAGGCAGCCGGCGCCTGCTGCCGGTAAGCCGGTCTCCCGGCCGGTCCGGAAGGAAACAGGGAGGTGGTCCCGGTGAAGCGGCCGTCCTTTTTCAGCCAAAAAAAGAAAAACACACCGCAGGCTCCCAGGGAACCGGTGCTGAAGCTGGATCCCACCCATCAGGCTGTCCTTCACGAAGGGAAGCTCCGGGCGGTGATCCTGGGGAAAGTCCTGGGGGTGGCGGTGCTGGCAATCATCCTGCGGCTGTTCTGGCTCCAGGTGATCCAGGGCAGTACCCTGGCCCAGGAGGCCAACGACCAGATCACCGGGGAACATACGGAAATCGCTCCCCGGGGCAGCATCGTGGACCGGAACGGGGAGGAACTGGCGGTCAGCGTGGTGAGCAAGTCTCTCTATGTGGATCCCCAGGAACTGGTGGACAATCCGGAACGGTGGCCGGCCGGGAAAATGCCCAGCCGGGATCCCAAACGGGTGGCCGCTGATGCCCTGGCTCCGGTGCTGGATCTGAAAGCGGACCAGCTGTATAAGGAATTCTGCGAGCCGGACCGGCGGTTCATCTGGGTGAAGCGGACCCTGGATCCCCATGAGGCGGACCAGGTGGAAGCCATCCTGAAGGATCAGAAACTCAGCGGCTTCCACTTCAAGGAAGAAAGCAAACGGTTCTATACGAAAAACGACCTGGCCGCTCAGGTGCTGGGTTTTGTAGGCACTGACGACCAGGGCCTGGAAGGCATGGAAGCCTCCATGGATGAAGAACTGAAGGGCCGGAAACAGAAAAAACGGAGCTTCTTCGATGCCAAGGGGAAACTGGTGGGCCGCAGCGCCCTGAACCAGGTCCAGGTCCGGCGGATGAACACGGTCCAGCTGACCATCGATGCCCGGATGCAGTTCATCCTGGAAAAGAGCCTGGATGAGGCCATCAAAAAGACCCATGCAGCCAGTGCCGCCGCCATCCTCATGGACCCCAACACCGGGGAGATCCTGGGCATGGCCAGCCGGCCCACCTTCGATCCCAACCATTTCGGGAATGCTCCCAAAGGGGCCTACATGAACCGGGGAGTAGGGATCGTCTACGAACCAGGATCCGTGTTCAAACCCATTATGGGGTCGGCGGGGCTCATGGAAGGGGTCATCACCCCCAATACCCCCTTCAACGACCAGGGGTCCATTGACGTGGGAGGCCGGCGGATCCGGAACTGGGACGGGAAGGGCATGGGCCACGTGACCTTCACCGACGTGATCAAGTTCTCCCTGAACACCGGCATGGCCGACCTGGGCCTGAAGCTGGGCGGGGAACGGGAAACCCAGTATGCCAAGGCCTTTGGCTTCGGCAGTGTCACCGGCAGCGATGTGCCCGGGGAAGAAGCGGGGATCCTGTACAATCCCAAGGATATGGTGCCTTCCGACGTGGCCACCATGGCCATCGGCCAGGGCATCGCGGTGACGCCTCTCCAGATGCTCCGGGCCATCTGCGCCATTGCCAACGGAGGGAACCTGGTGAAGCCCTATATCGTAAAGAAAGTCACCAGTCCTGACGGCCAGGTGCTGAAGGAAGGAAAGACGGAAGTGGTCCGGACGGTGATCACCCCGGAAGTGGCGGAAGAAATGCGGACCATGATGGAAAAAGTGGTTTCCGAAGGGGGCGGCAAGACCGCCCAGATCAAAGGGTACAAGATCGCCGGGAAAACCGGTACTGCTGAAAAACTGTCCCCCAAAGGGGGATACATCCCCGGGGTGTACATTGCCTCCTTTGTGGGCTTTGTGCCCAGCGATGCTCCCCGGTATGCCATGATCATCATGCTGGATTCCCCCAAAGGGGCTTTCTACGGTTCCCAGGTGTCCGCACCTATTTTCCGGGATACCCTCCAGCAGATCCTGGTGGCGGAAGGGGTCCAGCCCAGCAACTGGGACGGACTTCCCACGGTGGAATCCCTTCTGGCCAAAACCGCCAAGGAGGCGGCGCCTCTGGTGACCCTGGAAGCGGACGGGAACGGAGCGGTGAAGCTGTCCAACCTGGCCGGCCATTCCATCCGGGAAGTGGCCGGAGCCCTGGGCGGCGCCGGCCTGTCCCTGATCCCGGTGGGTAGCGGCACCAGCTGGAAGCAGAACCCGGCACCGGGGACCGTCCTCCACAGCGGGGATACGGTGACCGTGTATTTTCGGTAAGGAAAGGATGGGAGTATGGAACAGATCATCATGGCCGGGAAACCGGTCGCAGAAGAAATCCGCCGGAAGCTCCGGGACCGGTTCGCCGGAAAGACCCTGACCCTGGCCACCTTCCTGGTGGGAAACAATGAAGCGGCCCATGTGTACAAACGGAGCCTGCTGAAAACCGCTGCCAGCCTGGGCATCCATACCCGGGATGTGGAACTTCCGGAAAATGCCACCCAGGAAGAGGCGGACCTGGCACTTCGGAACCTGAGCCTGGATCCCCAGGTGGACGGGATCCTGCCCCTGGTGCCCTTTCCCCGGCACATCAGCCGGATGCAGCTGATCAGCCAGCTGGACCCGGAAAAGGACATGGACTGCATCCATCCCATCAACGGGGGCAAGCTGTACCTGGGGATAACCCCCTGGGGCCCCTGTACACCCCGGGCCTGCATGGCTCTCCTGGATTACTACAGGATCCCTTTGGAAGGCCAGAATGTGGCCATGGTGGGGTATGGAGAAGTGGTGGGCCGGCCCCTTACCCTGATGCTTATGGGCCGGTATGCCACTGTCACCGTCTGCCGTTCCCGCACAAAAAATCTGCCTGCCATTGTGCGGCAGGCAGATGTGGTCATCAGCGCAGTGGGAAAACCCAACCTGATCACTGAAGACATGCTCCGGGAAGGAGCTGTGGTGGTGGATGTGGGCATCAATTCCCAGAACGGGAAACTGGTGGGGGATGTTCCGGAAGCCGCCAAACAGGCCAGGGCTTCCGCCTATACCCCGGTTCCCGGCGGAGTGGGAGTGGTCAGCAACCTGATGGTCATGGAGACCCTCACCCGCCGGCTGTGATCATTTCTGATCCTTGGCCGCCAGTTTGCCCAGGAATTTGGCCTTGTTCACCAGGAACCGTTCATGGGTGCCCTGGCCGATGGTGCCGTAGTTGTCGGACACGGTGATCTTGAAGGTCAGTTTCCGGCCATCCACGCCCACCAGCACGGCTTTGGCGGTTACGGTCTTGCCTACGGCGGTGGCGGCGTCATGAGACAGGTTCACCCCGATCCCCACGCTGGTGGTGTCTTCGTCCAGGCAGGGATTCACAATATTGCAGGCGGCCTTTTCCATCAGGGCCAGCATGGCCGGGGTGGCATAGACATCCAGGGAGCCGCTGCCCATGGCGGCGGCGGTGTTGGTGTGGAGGACGGTGTCCGTGGCTTCGCCTACGGCGCCGATACGGAATTCTTTCATGATATCCACTTCTCTCTTTTAGAATTTTGACAATTCAATCTTACTCGTTTTTCCCGGGAAAGGCAAGGAGTCAGTGCCGGTTCCTCAGGATGGAACCGGAAGGGAAGCGAGGGGAAGATACAAGACAGCCGGGAGGGCGTTATGAAAAAGATCATGCTCCTTGGGTGCCTGCTGCTGAGCCTTTTGTTCAGCGGCTGCGCCAAAGGCCACATTACCATGGAAATCACCCGTCTGGGGGCGGCGGACCTGACCTGCAAACTGGTGACAGCACCGGTGCTGAAACCCACCGTGGATGCCTTTGAGGAGGATTTCCGAAAGGACGGATACGGGGTCCGGCCTGCCAAGGAAGGGCAGTATGAAGGGTTTGTGGCCACCAAACACTACAACCAGGTAAAGGACATCAAGGATTCCAAGGTGCTGAAGACCTTCGATATCCGGACCTGGGAACAGGCAGCCCAGGATGCTGCCGGGCCCCAGAACGGGGAAAAGGCCAAACCGGCCCAGGTGTCCCGGGAAAAGAAGGAGCCGGTGGTCCGGCTCCAGGGAGGGCTGCTGTTCGATACCATCAGCGTCCATACCGGGATCAACATGGCCCCCAAAGAGGAACTGAAGAACCGGGATGCCCAGGCCGTGCTCCAGACCCTTCTGAAACAGTTCGACCTCCGGTTCACCCTGGTGCTGCCTACGGCGGTGGATGATACCAACGCCACCCAGGTCAGCGACGACAAACGGACCCTGACCTGGAAGCTGCCCCTGGGAGAAGAGACCCCCATGGATGCCACCGTCACCTACCTGAACCCGGTGAAAGCCGCCGGCTGGCTCATGGTGCTGCTGGTGGTGGGCGGCGTGGGGAACGCCTATTACCGGAAGCGGAAAAGGATGAAGGGGACTGGAGCGTGAGCCCCAGTTTGTCAGCGGGTCTGTTGCCCATGCAACAGATCCCTTTTTAACTATTACGAAAACAATTAATTTATGTTACAATAAAATTGAAAAAAGACCAACTCATCCGAAATGGAGGGAAGACGTATGGCTGAATTTCTGAAATTGACCAAACTGACCATCTATGTAGGAGAGGATTTCTTCTACAAGGACAAACCTTTCTACAAGGCCATCTTCGACATTGCCGGGAAATACAAGATTGCCGGCTGCACGGTGATGCGGGGGACCCAGGGCTATGGGAGCCGGGTGCGGGGGAAGGAACGGAGACTGTTCATCAGTGTTTCCGAAGCCATCAACCTGCCGGTGATCATTACCATGATTGACAAAAAGGAACAGATCGAACTGCTGTATCCGTTCCTGGAGGAAAACCTGCGCCATGGGGTAGCTACAGTGGAAGAAATCGATATGCTGGCCACCAACTTCGTGAAGGAAGAGTACCAGAAAAAAATTGCCAACCGGGACAACCCGGCCATGCAGAAGTAAGGGCTGCGGAGCAGCCCAGTCACTAGTCACTAGTCACTAGCCGAAGGAAAGGACCTGTCCTTCGGCCAGGTCCTTTTGATTGTGTAAAACGTAAAAAATATAAAAGCAGCGGTTTGCATAATCAAAAGAACTCGGCTGTATGGACGGGTTCTTTTGATTGGCTGCAGACTAATGACTGAGGGTGCTGTTTGGCAGCACCCTCATACAATTTGGAGGTATGCAAATGGAAAAAGTCATTATCGAAAGTTTCACCCTGGACCATACCAAGGTCAAGGCTCCTTATGTGCGGCTGATTTCCCAGGAGACCGGGGAACATGGGGACATTGTTTCCAACTATGACATCCGGCTGTGCCAGCCCAACAAACAGGAAATCCCCACCGGGGGGATGCACACCCTGGAACATCTCCTGGCCCTTTACCTGCGGCCCCGGATCAAGGGATATCTGGACTGCTCTCCCTTCGGCTGCCGCACCGGGTTCCATCTCCTGTGCTGGGGGGTCCATGATCCCAAAGACGTGGCCAAAGCCCTGAAGGAAGCCCTGGAACTGGTGGTGAAGACCACCTGGGACCAGGTGCCCGGAACGAAAGAAAAGGAATGCGGGAACTACAAGGATCATTCCCTGTTCTGTGCCCAGGAATGGGCCAAGGAGATCCTGGCCAAAGGGATCAGCAGCGATCCGTACGAACGGAAAATCGTGGAGTAAAAAAGTGGCTGTGAAAAAATGAAGAATCATTTTTTCACAGCCACTTTTTTCATGCCCCCGGCAGCCGGATCACGAAGGTGGTGCCTTCGTTCAGGCGGCTGGTGAGGGTGATGGTCCCTTTGTGCTGCTCAACAATGTGTTTTACGATGGACAGCCCCAGGCCGCTGCCGCCGCTTTGCTTGCTCCGGCTGCCGTCCACCCGGTAGAACCGTTCGAACACCCGTTCCTGGACGTCTTCCGGGATGCCGATGCCGGTGTCCTTCACAGTAAGGATCACCTGGTCTTCCTCTTTTTTCATGGTTACGTACACATGGCCTCCCGGCCGGTTGTACTTCACTCCGTTGTCGATGAGGTTCATGGCCATTTCCCGGAGCATGCTGCTGCTGCCCCGGACCTTGTCTTCCGTAAGCTGGCAGTGGAGGGTCACCTGCTTGTCCTTGCAGAAGGGATCCATGAATTCCACCACCGACTGGATCAGCCCTCCCAGAGGAACGGCTTCCTGCATGGCCTCCGCCGGCATTTCCTCGATCCGGGACAGGAAGATGATGCTGTTGATCATTTCCAGCAGCCGGGCGGCTTCTTTCCGGATCAGCTGGCCAAAATGGGCGATGTCCTCTTTCTTCTGGTACATGCCGGCGGCCATCAGTTCCGCAAAGCCGCTGATGGAGGTAAGGGGGGTCTTCAGTTCATGGGTCACATTGGCGGTAAAGTCCCTCCGCAGCTGTTCTCGTTCCCGGGCTTCCGTAATGTCCTGGATGATCAGCATCCGGGTGGCCCGGCCCTGGGGGGGATCCAGCATCTGGAGGGCCAGCTGGTACTGGCGGCTCCGGTATTTTACCGTCTGTTTCCAGGGCTGGCTGCCCCGGAGCCGGCCCAGGGAGATCCGGGCTTCCGGAGGCAGGAAGGACATGAGGAATTTTCCCAGGAGCCGGGGCCGGCCGGCAGTGGGTTTCTCTTCCTGCTGGAGCAGCTGGAATCCCCAGGCATTGATCCACTTGATCCGCATCTGGTCGTCCAGGAGGATCACGCCCTCCTTCAGGCTGTCGGTAATTCGCTTCATGGTGTTCCGTTCCTGTTCCAGGTTCCGCAGACTCTGGTCCAGCTGTTTTCCCTGCCGGTCAATGGTGGCCAGGAAAGGAAGCAGCTCCGGATAGGAGGTGTGGAACAGCTGCCGTTCTTCTTCCGTGGTGTCTCCCTGGCCGATCTGGGACAGATACCGAGTGGCCTGGTCCAGGGGATCCAGGAGCCCCTGGGTGAGCCGGCGGACGGTGAACTGGCAGATCAGGATCAGGAGAAGCAGGGAAATGATCCACCAGGGCAGGAGCTCTTCCAGAGACCGGAGCAGTTCCGTCTGGGTCCGGGCCACCCGGAGCACGGAGCCGTCGGACAGCCGCTGGGCCGCATAAAGGGTCACTTCCTGGAGGGTGGAGGAGTGCCGGGCATCGCTGCCCTGGCCTTCGCCCAGGGCCTGGGCGATTTCCGGCCGTTCCCGGTGGTTGGGCAGGCTGCCGGCTTCTTCATAGGAATCGTAGAGCACGGTGCCGTGGCTGTCCACCCAGGTGAACCGCAGGTCCGGGGACGCCTGGCTGGAGCGCTGGAGAAACACATAGGAATCGCTGTGGTGGTTCAGTTCCGTACTCATCACCTGGGACACCTGCTGAAGATCTGCCAGGGTCTGGCGCTTGGCGGTCTGCCAGGAGGCGAAGGCACATACCAGGGCGGTGATCAGGATACAGGCCAGTCCCACCAGGAACAGATGGAGATAGATCTGTTTTTTCATAGGCGGCGTGCTCCTTTACTGGATCCGGTACCCTATACCCCGGACAGTCTGGATGATCCGGCCGGCTTCTCCCAGTTTCTGCCGGAGGCTCCGGATGTGCATGTCGATGGTGCGGCTTTCTCCGGCATAGGAGAAGGACCATACCGCTTCCATGATCTGGTCCCGGCTCAGGACGATGCCGGCGTTGGCCATCAGGTAATGGAGCAGGTCGAATTCCTTTACGGTCAGTTCGCAGGGCTGGCCCTGGGTGGTCACCTGGTGCTTCTTCAGGTCCAGGGTAATGTCCCCGCACACCAAAAGGTCCCGGTCCTGGGGTTTCTGCTGGGTACCCCGGCGGAGAACCGCTTTCACCCGGCTCAGCAGTTCCATGATCCCGAAAGGTTTGGAAATGTAGTCGTCCGCTCCGGCGTCCAGGCCGGTGACCACATCGTATTCACTGGTCCGGGCAGTGAGCATGATTACCGGGAGGCTGCTGGTGGCCGGCTGGTCCCGGAGCTTCTTCAGGATCTCCAGGCCGCTTTCCCCCGGGAGCATAATGTCCAGGAGCACCAGATCCGGCTTCTTTTCCTCCAGGGCCTTCCAGAAGGAGGCTCCGTCGGGAAAGGCCTCCGCCTGGAATTTCTGGCTGCACAGGGCATAACGGACCAGTTCCCGGATGTTTTCATCATCTTCCACACAATATATCAGCGCCATTCCATCGCACCTTCCCTTGCCGTTTTTTTTCATTATAACGTAATTCAGGAGATTCCAACAGAGGGGGAACGGTTATAACCATTCCCCGTTGGATAAGAAAAAACGAACATAGTTTCATAAACTTATTGAAAAAGCGAACAGAACGTGATATCATACACATAACAAACAAAAGTTCGAGTGGAGGGAAGAAAAATGAAGAAACTTTTACTGGGGTTGGTGCTGGTCCTGTTGGGGGTTTCTTCCCGCGGAGTGTTGGAGATGGAAGCGGTTCCCACCAGTTATCATACGGAACAGGTGGTGGTGATGCGGGGGGACAGCCTGTGGGGCATTGCCCGGAAGTACACCCATCCGGAAGAGGATGTGCGGGAAGTGATCGACCGGATCGCCAAAGCCAACCATCTGGATCTGCGCCAGGCCATCCAGCCGGGACAGAAGCTGGTGGTGCCGGTGAAACAGGACAAAAGGGAAAAGATGGTGGCCAGCCGCTGAAGGGTGATCAGGGCCTGTGAAAATATTTTCACAGGCCCTCTTTTGTTGTACAATGGAACCAAACTGACAGCAGGGGGAAGGACAATGGCTGAGGGGAAAGCACCGGAGACGCCCTCATCGGAAAGATGCACCAGGAACAAAAGGAATACCAGACCCTGATCCTGACGGAAGTGCCGGATATCAGCGAAGACAACGGGGAAGCCCAGCGGCTGCTGGACCTGACCCGGAGCGAGATCCTGTCCTCCTTCCAAAATGTAGTGCCTCTTTCCCAGACCAGCCCGGAAAAAATCAATCAGATCCGGAACTGGGGGAAAGAAAGGGCGGTACCCGCTTCCGGACGGCCTATCGGAGAAGAACAACTGCCGGCCAGGACCGGGAAGCTGGACCCCCGGTTCCTGGAAAAGGTACTGGAAACCATCCGGAAGGATTTTCCGGAAATCCGGTGCCTGGGACAGTTCCTGGGGATCCTGGCAGTTTGCCGGATCGATGATTCCTATGATGTGCACATACTGGACTTCCAGGGACAGGTGATCCGCCATTTCCACAAGGGGGAACCGCTGCCGGAAGGGTTGGAGAAGGGACGGAACCTGGCCCTGTACGGAGGTTACGCCTTTGTGGAAGTGTACACCGACTGCTGCCGGGGGGTGTTCGGCGACGGCCAGGTGGCGGTGATCCCGGACTGAGGGGAATGTGTGACACTTTTCAGACACCGGGCCCTGGAGACTGACGGGCCCGGGGAAATATGCTATACTAAAGGCAGAAAACCGGTTTGTTGTGAAGACAATGACAGGAGGGATTACTATGACAGAAGAAATGGATAAACGGGACGAAATGGAAAAGGAAGAAGATGCGGTAGAAGCGGAAACCCGTCCCATGGATGAAGAAGTGGACGAGGAAGAGGCCCTGGGTCCGGAAGACATTGCCCGGGAATCGGAACGGATTATCCGTTGGGGGGCTGCCCGGGCCAGTGTCATTGTCATGACGCCTTTCCTGGGGAGCCTGGCTCTCATGGCCAACGAGGTGTACATGATCACCCGGCTCTGTGACCTGCGGGGAGTGGAACTGGAAACCGGGGCCATTGCCGGGCTGGTAGGGTCCCTGGGGGCTTCCTTCGTGGGGCAGACCGTGTTCACGGTAATCCCCTTCCCGCCGCTCCAGGTTCCCATGGCCGTAGGCATCACCTACGCCGTGGGGAAAGCGGCCAACGCCTGGCTGGATGCCGGCCGGCCTGATGACCTGAGCCAGTTCAAAGATCTCTATGAACAGGCCCGGAAGGAAGGCATGGAGAAATTCCGGGAATTTAACAAGGACAAGAACAGGAACATCCCTCTGGGGGATGAACGGCGGAAAGTGGCGGAAAAGGCCAAACCCCTTTTCGACAAACTGAAGAGCCGGGCGGATGAAGCTGCGGACCGGCTCAGCGAAGTGGCCGGGAACATGGGCACCTATGTGGAAGACCTTAACGAACTGGTGGCTCCCTTCAAGGAAGGGGTGAGCCGGTGGGTGAACGCCCAGACCTTCGAACAGCTGCGCCGGGGCGAAGTGGCAGTCCCCTATACGGACCTGGCCAAGGGCCTGGGAGAAGCCATGAAGGACAGCGAATTCCAGTTCCGGGAATGCCGGTACAAGGGGGACCATCAGCTGGAAGTCACTGTGGAACATGAAAAATACGGGACCCTTACTGCGGATGTGGAAATCGAGGCTCTGGCCCTTAACAACACCGCCTCCTATGCCCGGTTCCGGATCCACGATTTCGCCATTGCGGACAACAAGCTGGGCGAACTGCTGGTACGGCTCCTGGGTACCCGGATCATCATGAGCCTGGTGAACGCCATTTTCAACATGACGGTGGTGAACCGGGACGACCTGATCTGCACTTTCAGCGATCAGAGCCTGACGGTGGACTTCACCGACGTGATCAAGAAGAGCAAACTGGCCCAGCTGAAAGTGAAGGGCTTCAACCTGTTCGACCTGGTGCGGCTCACCGGACTGGTGCCGGAAGCAGACGGGCTCCACATCTACAGCCAGTGGGGTCTGAAAAGGAAGTAACTTCTTGGCAATTGTCTACAACCAAAATCACATGTGTTTTCAACAAGAGGGAAGGTGATACACCTTCCCTCTTCATTTAACGCAATATAGTAAATATACACAGAATTACCACAATTCCTGTGGATTTTTTGTGAAAGAAGGCTTATAATGAACTCGACAGTAAAACTTGCGAATTGAAGGGGTTCGCAGAAGGGGGTTTTATTCAATGATTAGCTTCTTTGTGTGTCTTGCTATTTTAATTGGTGGTTATTTCATCTATGGCGGATACGTAGAAAGCTGCTTCCGTCCTCCTATCGATGACAGAAAGACTCCTGCCTATCGTCTGGAAGATGGCGTTGACTACGTACCTATGGAAAACTGGCGGGTTTTCCTGATTCAGCTGCTGAATATTGCTGGCCTGGGTCCTATTTTCGGTGCTCTGGCTGGGGCCATGTGGGGCCCGGCTGTATTCCTTTGGATCACTTTCGGCACGGTGTTTGCCGGCGGTGTCCATGACTTCATCTCCGGCGTACTGTCCGAACGGAACGATGGGGCCTCTATTTCCGAACTGTGCGGCAAATATCTGGGCGCGACCATGAGACACATTATGCGTGGGTTCTCCGTTGTGCTGCTGATCCTGGTAGGCGTTGCCTTCACTACTGGCCCTGCCGGCCTGCTGACCAAGATTACCCCGCTCAGCTACAACTTCTGGCTGGTTATCTTACTGATCTATTATTTCTGTGCTACCTTCCTGCCGGTGGATAAACTGATCGGGAAACTGTATCCGTTCTTCGGATTCTGCCTGATCTTCATGGCTGTGGGCGTTGGGACCATGCTCTTTGCTGAAGGGTACCATGTTCCTGAAATCACCCTCACCAACATGCATCCGAAAGGAACCCCGATCTGGCCGATCATGTTCATCACCGTGGCCTGCGGCGCCATCTCCGGTTTCCATTCCACCCAGTCTCCTATTATGGCCCGCTGCATCAAGAGTGAACGTGACTGCCACAAGATTTTCTACGGAGCCATGGTCTGCGAAGGGATCATTGCTCTGATCTGGGCTGCTGCCGGTGTTTCCTTCTATGGCAACACTGCCGGCCTGAGCGACGCTTTCGTGAAATACCATGGCGCCGGCGGCGTTGTATATGACATCTGCTCCGGCCTGATGGGCTATCTGGGCACCGTCATCGCCATGATCGGTGTTATTGCCTGCCCTGTATCCTCCGCTGATACGGCCTTCCGTTCCGCCCGGTACACCATCGTTGACTGGTTCAAGATTGACCAGCACACCCTGGCTTCCCGTCTGAAACTGGCTTTGCCCATCATCGCTGTAGGCGGCATCCTGACCCAGGTAGACGTAACCATCCTGTGGAGATACTTCTCCTGGACCAACCAGACCCTGGCCATGCTGGTACTGTGGTCCGGTGCCATGTACCTGTACGCCAACAAGGGCAATGCCTGGATCGCTATTATCCCTGCTACCTTCATGAGCGCCGTATCCTGCACCTACATCCTGGTTGCCAAGGAAGGGCTGCAGCTGAGCACTTCCATTGCCTACCCTGTAGGCGTTGTGTTCGCCATCGTTGCCTTCTGCCTGTTCTGGAAACGGGCCAAGAAAGTGGACAGTGGGGAACTGGATATTGCAGACAAACCTGTCCAAGGCTGATCCCTTGTAAAAAATCGATTCCCTTCAGGAAAACCCGGGAGCTTGTCTCCCGGGTTTTCTTTTGCTTCCGGACTGTCTCCGGAGGCAGAACGGATGTGAGGGAGGCAAGGAATGAAAAAATGTAAATAAAAATAATTCATATGATGAATATGCGCTGAAATCCCATTTCTCTATAAAAAACGTTACAGTTTTCCGTAGAAAATGTATAAATTAAATAAAAAATATGTATATATAACATAAAGAAAAGAAAAAAGCCCTTTACTTGTATACAGAATATGGTATACTAGGGAACATCATCGTCAGTGAGAGAAAGACGAAAAAACGTATGGATTACAATATACAGGGAAGAGGGTATAAAAATGGAACACAAGTATAACCCGGTTACGCCGGAACTAGTGGAAGAACTGAAAAAAGTGGTAGGGGACCGGTATGTAAAGACCGATGAAGAGTATCTGGAACAGTACCAGACCGATGAAGAAGGGAACCCCCATTTCTTCAAGAAGCCGGAAGTGGTGGTATTCCCCGGCACCACCGAAGAAGTGGCAGAAGTGGTGAAACTGGCCAACAAGTATCTGGTACCCATCACCCCCCGGTCCGCCGGCACCGGTGTGGCCTGCGGCGCCATCCCCATCTATCATGGCATGGTGGTGGAACTCCAGCGGATGAACAAGATCCTGAAACTGGATGCGGACAATTTCTATGCCGTTTGTCAGACCGGGGTATTCACCGGTCAGCTCCAGGCAGAAGCCAAGAAGGCCGGTGTCATGTACGCCGGGGATCCGTCCAGTGCGGAATCCTGCCAGATCGGCGGCAACGTGGCCAACAATGCCGGGGGCAACCGGGCCGTCCGGTACGGCACCACCCGGGATCAGATCTATGCCCTGAAAGTGGTCACTCCCACCGGGGATATTGTGGATGTGGGCGCCCGGCTGAAGAAATGCTCCACCGGCCTGTGTCTGGAACAGCTTTTTGCCGGCAGTGAAGGGACCCTGGGGATCATCACGGAAGTCACCGTAAAGCTCCGTCCTCTGCCTCCCTATTCCTTCAACATGGTCTGCGTGTTCAATACGGACAAGGAAGCCTTTGCCCTGCCCAACAAGATCCTGAAGGCCGGCATCGATCCCACTTCCATTGAATATATGGGCAACTCCGCCATCGACATGACCTGCAAATACCTGGACAACATGGAAATGCCCCATGTGAAGGAAGGGTGCTGCTACGTGATCGTTACGGTGGAAAGCTTCGACCAGGATGAATCTGACCGGAAAATGGAAAAACTCTGCGACCTGGCGGAAGCCAATGGCTCCATCGATGAATTCGAAGCGGATCAGCGGATCTGGACCCTGCGGAAACAGTTTGCTGAAGCTGCCCGGGACATTGACAAAATGTTCCAGACCGAAGACTTCGTGGTACCTCTGGACAAAATCGCGGAAATGACCGCCCAGATCCCTGAACTGGAAAAGAAATACAATCTGTACACCGTGACCGTGGCCCATATCGGGGACGGGAACATCCATGTACTGCCTCTGAACAAATACGGCCTGTCTCCGGAAGACTGGTTCAAGACCATCAAAGCCTTCCATGCAGACCTGTTCCCCCGGGTCTATGCCCTGGGCGGAAAAATGAGCGGGGAACACGGCATCGGCTACAAGAAGCTGGAAGAATTTGCCCGCTGCACCCCTGAAGGGGAAGTAAAACTGATCAAAGCCATCAAACAAGCCCTGGATCCCAACAATATCATGAATCCCGGGAAACTGGTGGATGTGAACGGAGATTTTGTGGCGTAAAAAAAGGGGGTGTTGCACGTTGCGTGTAACACCCCCTAGCTGTAGAGCCGCATAGCGGCTCAAGTCTGGAGTCTGAAGTCTGGAGCCGAATGTTAAATTTGCATGCAAATTTTTGAATGTGTAGAACCTTTAGACGAAATGATTGCTCAGATTGATTTCGATTCTGGTTGTACGTAATCAAAAGGATCCGTCTAGCCAGACGGATCCTGTCCTGAGGCTTCCGACTTCAGACGCCTGACTTCCGACTAAGGGGCTGTTGCGCATGCAACAGCCCCTTTTTTCCTTTCCCCGTATGGATTATAATAAGAACTGTAACGATCCATCCAACAGAAGGGGCCTTGGGCCTACAGGAGTCCATATGAAACCATCCATGAAGGGGCTGCTCCTGGCGCTGGTGCTGTGGGGAAGCCTGCTGCCGGCCGCCTGGGCCGCCGGCGGAAACACAACTGAACAAGGAGCGGCTGCCCAGGAACCCGCGGAGGGGGCCGGAGGCCATCTGGAAATCAGCCAGCCTCTGGCGGAGTCCGGTATTTCCCGGCAGAAGGATCTGAAGGCGGAACTGCTGGCCAGATACGGCACCCGGGAAAAGGCCCGGGAGAAATTCAAGGATCCCCGGAACGATGTACAGTTTTCCCTGCCGGAGGGCTTTGCCCTCCAGGGCCTTTACGGCCGGGGCAAACACCAGGAAGACATCCTGATGCGGGCTTCCCGGGGAGATACGATGCTGGTGTACATGGCCAACGGGGCCATGATGAAAACCGACGGTGAGAAGGAAGCCAAACCTTTCCAGTCGGAAAAGATCATGCTGGAACTGACCCTGCGGACCTATGAAGAAGAGGCCAAAGCCAAGGACATCCCGGTCCAGGCTGCGGAAATGGGCGAATTTGCCGGCCGGGAGGGGCTCCACATCCGGCAGCTGGAAAACGGGAAGGTGTCGGACCGGTACTTTTTCGGGGACCGGAAGAATCTGTACAGCCTCAGCTTCCTGATTCCTGAAAAAGAGGCCGGGACCCTGGAACCGGCCGTCCGGCAGGTGCTGGATTCGCTGGAAATCGGCGGGGCCTATGAACGGATCACCCTGCCCCACAGCGGGGTTTCCTACGAAATCCCCTTTGGGAGCGTGGACATCCAGAAGGCAGCGGATCCCGGGGATCCCCACCAGCTGTCCCGGCTCCATCTGGACAACCAGCTGGTCACCGGGGTGATCTTCCAGTCTCTCCAGGAAAACATGGACTATGCTTTCCTGCCGGACAGCCTGGAAGATCTGTGTGACCAGGACCGGGAAAATCTCTGCCGGCTTATGACGGAGAACCGCCGGGCCAAGTGGGAGAAGAGCCACCCGGGCCTGTCCCTGAAGGAAAACCGGACCTATTTCTCCAAAGCGGCAGGGCGGACCTGTATTGTGGAGGAAGAAGTGACCCCGGGAGGCAAAAGCCTGGGATACGTGTTCCTCCGGAAGGGCACCCTTCTTTCCCTGGATTATTTCCAGCTGGGAGCCCGGGACCAGCAGAAGGTCATCGACCATTCGGTAAACAGCCTCCAGTGGAAGGATCCGGAGCCCCCTGTCCGGGCGGGTAAAAAGGTCCCGGCACCGGCACCGAAACCCAAATATGGAGGAGAATAAAGGAGCTGACAGCCATGGAACAGAAAGAATTTGAGCAGGATGTGGACACCCTGGATCAATGGATCCGGGAATCTCAGAAAATCGTGTTCTTTGGAGGGGCCGGGGTTTCCACCGCCAGCGGCATCCCGGATTTCCGCAGCAAGGATGGACTGTACAACCAGCACGATGTGCGGTTCGACCAGTACCGGCCGGAATACCTTCTCAGCCACAGCTGCCTGGTGAATGAACCAAAAGTCTATTTCGAATTCCACCGGCAGAAAATGGATACCCGGAAGATCCAGCCCAACAAGGCCCACAAATATCTGGCGGCCCTGGAAAAGACCGGGAAGCTGCTGGGCATCGTGACCCAGAACATCGACGGGCTCCACCAGAAGGCCGGCAGCCGGAAGGTGTTCGAAATCCACGGCAGTGCCCTGCGGAACTACTGCATGAGCTGCGGGAAGACCTATCCTGCGGACTACATCTTCGAATCCAAAGAACCGGTGCCTCACTGCTCCTGCAGGGGCGTGATCCGTCCGGACATTACCCTGTATGAAGAGATGCTCCCGGATGAAGCGGTGGAAAATGCTGTACGGGCCATTTCGGAAGCAGACATGATGATCATTGCCGGCACCTCCCTGACCGTGTACCCGGCCGCCTCCTTCATCAACTATTTCCATGGGAAACGGCTGGTGATCCTGAACCGGGATCCTCTGTCCGTCCATATGAAGGCGGACACCCTGGTGATTACGGAAAACATGGACAAGGTGTTCGGGGCCCTGGCGGCCAAAGAAGGAATTGCCCTGTAGGCAGGAAAGGATGCTTTTTCCGGGGCTTTTGTGCTATAATGACAGAAGTATTGCATAGAATTTTTGGGGGTTATAGTTATGTTGGATCTGAAATTTGTCCGGGACAACACGGAAAAGGTTGCCCAGGCTCTGAAAAACCGTCATGCGAAAGTGGATCTGGAAGAATTCAAGGCTTTGGACCAGGAACGCCGGTCCCTGCTCCAGGAAGTGGAAGGAGACAAAAGCCAGCGGAATACGGTAAGCGCTGAAATCAGCCAGATGAAGCGGAACGGGGAAGACGCAACGGAAAAAATCACCGCCATGCGGGCCCTGGGGGACAAAATCGCGGAAGCGGACAAAAAGGTGAAGGATGTGGAAGCACGGCTCCAGGCTGTGATGCTCACCATCCCCAACATGCCGGCGGCAGATGTGCCGGTGGGCAAGGATGATACGGAAAATCCGGAAGTGCGGAAATGGGGGGAACCCACCCATTTTGACTTCGAACCAAAAGCCCATTGGGAAATCGGGGAAAAACTGGGGATCCTGGATGCAGAACGGGCTGCCAAAGTGTCCGGTGCCCGGTTCTACTACTACAAAGGGGCTGGTGCCCGTCTGGAACGTGCCGTCTACAACTTCATGCTGGACCAGCACACCCGGAAGGACGGCTATACGGAAGTGATCCCGCCTTATATTGTGAACACCGCTTCCATGACCGGTACCGGGCAACTGCCCAAATTCCACGAAGACATGTACAAAGTGGAAGGCCAGGACATGTACCTGATCCCCACGGCTGAAGTGCCTCTGACCAACTACTACCGGGGTGAAATCCTGAACGGGGACGACCTGCCCATCTATCTTACCGCCATGACCCCTTGCTTCCGGGCTGAAGCCGGCAGCGCCGGCCGGGATACCCGGGGGCTGATCCGGCAGCACCAGTTCCACAAGGTGGAAATGGTGAAGTTCTGCAAACCGGAAACCAGCTATGACGAACTGGAAAAACTGGTGGGCAATGCGGAAGACATCCTGAAGGCCTTGAAGCTGCCCTACCATGTGGTGTGCCTGTGCACCGGGGATCTGGGCTTCTCCGCTGCCAAATGCTACGATGTGGAAGTCTGGTTCCCGGAACAGAACAAATACCGGGAAATCTCTTCCTGCTCCAACACGGAAGACTTCCAGGCCCGCCGGGCCAATATCCGGTTCCGCCGGGATGCCAAGTCCAAACCGGAATACGTCCATACCCTCAACGGCTCCGGACTGGCTGTAGGCCGTACGGTGGCCGCCATCCTGGAAAACTACCAGCAGGCCGATGGGTCCGTGGTGGTGCCGGAAGTGCTCCGTCCCTACATGGGCTGCGATGTGATTACGGGAGTCAATTCCTGATAGTGTGCAGATATTCACTACAATTGAATATTTATCCAACACCCGCCTTTTCCGGCGGGTGTTTCTTTTGTTTCACAATGGACCGGACGGGCTCATACGGGCTCATACTCCCTGATTCGTCCAAAATTGAGCAAAACAGAATTATTCATTGTTATGCTGAACAAAAGTGATTGGTGAATATTTTTCTTTAAACTCCTTAAAACTCCTTCCATCTCCTCGATTTTCCTTTATTTTCCTCTTGCACTTTCAGTTCATCGTAGTATAATGAACTACGAATTTAAGGAAGGCCGCGTCTGTCCCGGCAAAAGCCGGAACGCAGCTGCAGGCCCAAAGGGGGATGGATAATGAACGAACAAAGCTTTTTCCAATTGACCCAAGATGCTGTCACCAGCCTGGCTGAAAGGTATGGAACTCCTCTTCTGGTACTGTCTCTGGAACAGGTTGAGAAAAACTATGATATCCTGCGGGAGCATATCCCGCAATTGAAAATACATTATGCCATGAAAGCCAATCCGGACCTCCATATCCTGGATCTGCTGATCAACAAGGGAGCCTGCTTCGACGTGGCCAGCGACGGAGAAATCCGTACCCTGAGCCAGCTGGGCGTTTCCGGGGACCGGATGATCTACGCCAACCCCATCAAGCTGGATGCCGGGTTCCAGGCCTGCCGGGATGCCGGGGTGTACCGGATGACCTATGACAGCGAAAGCGAGATCAAAAAGATCGCGGAACACTGCCCGGGCGCCACGGTGCTGCTGCGGCTGCGGATCGACAATGCCAAGGCCCATGTGGACCTGAACAAGAAGTTTGGCTGCCCCCGGGAAAAAGCCCTGGACCTGATGCTGAAGGCCAAAGAAGCCGGACTGGATGTGGCCGGCATTGCCTTCCATGTAGGCAGCCAGACGGTGGCGGCGGATCCCTATTTCCACGCCATGGACATTACCAAGGAACTGATGGCCGAAGCCCGGGCCAAGGGACTGACCATGCGGGTACTGGACATCGGCGGGGGCTTCCCCATTCCGGAAACCGGAGTCCATTACAATCTGACGGCTCTCCTGGACCAGGTGTCTGCCCGGCTCCAGGAAGACTTCTCCGACCTGGAGATCTGGGCAGAACCGGGCCGGTACATGTGCGGCACCGCCGTGAACCTGATCACCCGGGTAATCGGGGAAAACGAACGGAACGGCCAGCACTGGTATTTCCTGGATGACGGGATCTACGGGACTTTCTCCGGGGTGATCTTCGACCAGTGGGATTTCAAGCTGATCAGCTTCAAGGAAGGGAAAAAGATCCCGGCCACTTTCGCCGGGCCCAGCTGCGATTCCCTGGACATTATGTTCCGGGGGAAGATGACCGAGCCTCTGGAAGTGGGAGACCTGCTGCTGGTCCCTGTCTGCGGGGCCTACACCTCCGCTTCCGCCACCACCTTCAACGGGTTTAAAAAGGCCCGGACGGTGATCTGGGAGGAAGTGCGGGAAGAACTGGGCATGGACGCCATGAGTGTGGCGGTGTAAGAAAAAGGGGCTGTTGCGTGAGCAACAGCCCCTTTTTGGGGTCTCGAGCTATGGGTCTCGAGTCTCGGGCCTTTGGATAGAACCTGTCCTTCTTATTGTGTATAACCGTAGGGGGCGCAGGCCCGGCGCCCCGCAAAATGCACAGATAATCGATGATTTGGCGGGCTACCCGGCGTGCAGCCCCTACGGTACCGGTTTACCCGTTCAAAAATT
>NZ_DBMBXK010000011.1:0-58336 GCF_057597765.1 Acidaminococcus sp.
CGAAAAACTAGCTTTGATTTTTTAACCTGGTTGTCATCCAGGTGACTCGATCTCATCACTAAAAGTGACTTGACCCGCACATCTGTCAACAATATTCAGTTTTCAGGGTTCCAACCTCGCTGTTTGTAACAGCTCATTTATATTAACAAATCATTTGGAATTTGTCAACAACTTTTTTCTTTGTCTTTCATTCCTCTGACTTGTCTGCTTCCTCAAAGAGAAAGCTTGTATATAATATCAAACCTTCTCTTTGCTGTCAACAGTTTTTTTCAGCCAGGCAGCCAATTTGGCATGAGGTCCTGCCAGAGGGCGCTGGTCCCACTCTTCCGGAGCCAGCCAGGCCCAGTCCGGAGATCCCTCCTCAGGACAGTCTCCTCCGTTCATCCCATAGCCGGTCATGTGCCAGATCTGGTGGGTGAACACATGCCTGTGATGCCACAGCTCCGGCCCTGCAGCTCCCTCCAGCAGCTGTTCCAGTCCTGCCCTGGCCTTGTCCGGGTCCGGATCCAGCACCATGGGGAATTCCCACATGGAAGCCAACATCCCTTTGGCCGGCCGTTTGTGGAGCAGATACCGGCCTTCCCGGCACACCAGGCCGCAGGCTGCCGCCAGTTCCTTCTGGGGGGCTTTGGCTTTGCGCACCGGCAAAACCTCCGTCTTCCCCTCTTTCAGAGCCCGGCAGGATTCCCGCAGGGGACATTCCCCGCACCGGGGATGTTTGGGGATGCATACTTCCGCTCCCAGGTCCATCATAGCTTCGTTAAAGTCCCCGGGCCTGTCTGCCGGTATGGCGGCTTCTGCCAGGGCCGTAATGGTTTTCTTTCCTTGGGTGCCGGTAATGTCTTCTTCCACTCCGTAAAGCCGGGCCAGCACCCGGAGCAGGTTTCCGTCCACTGCCGGAACCTTTTCCCCAAAGGCCATGGACAGGATGGCTCCCACCGTATAGGCTCCGATGCCTGGCAGGTCCCCCAGGGCCTTCCGGTCCCGGGGCAGCTGACCGTCCCATTCCACCATCACCTGCCGGGCTGCCTTGTGGAGGTTCCGTGCCCGGCTGTAATACCCCAGCCCCTGCCAGGCCCGGAGCACCTGGTCTTCCGGTGCCTGGGCCAGATCCCGGATGGTGGGGAACTGTTCCATCCACCGGTGGAAATACCCTTTTACCGTTTCCGTCCGGGTCTGCTGGAGCATGATTTCCGATACCCACACATGGTAGGGATTCCGGGGATGGGACTCCCGCCAGGGCAGCTCCCGCCGAAAGCCATCGAACCAGGCCAGGAGAGTTTCCGTCCAGTTATTTGGTTTCATCCAGATGGACCTCCTGGAACACAGAATCGATTACATGGTCCCCGTCCGGGGCAAAAAGGATGGTCCCCCGGAGCTGTTTCCCGGCCAGCAGCCGGGGCAGCCAGATCCGGTCCGCCTCCCACATTTCCTCATAGGGCAGCTGGTCCAGGGAAAACCACCTGGGTTCCATTTCTTCCGACAATCGGGGCACTCCCTGCCACCGGCGGACAAAATACACCATGCCTCCATGGGACCATGTGCCGTCAGAAGGCTGGTCAAAGTACAGATCCGCCATCAGGTCCAGGTCTTCCGGCCGGACCTCAAGGCCGCTTTCTTCCCGGAGCTCCCGTACGGCGCACTGGCGCATGGTTTCTCCCGGCTCGATTTTCCCTCCGAAGCCGTTCCACTTGCCCACGCCCATGCCCCGTCGCTTCCGGCCCAGGAGCACCCGGTTTTCTCCGTCCAGCAGATACACCAGTGACGTATCCCTCATTTGGTCAGCACCGCTTCCACCAGGGCCTTCAGGAACCGGAACCGGGGTTCCAGACTGCTGATCAGGCCGTATTCCGTTACCGCATGGCCATTGCCTCCAATGGGGCCCAGGCCATCCAGGGTGGGGATCCCCAGGGCGGAGGTGAAGTTGCCATCGCTTCCCCCGCCGGCAGCCTGCCACTGGAAGGAGATACCCTCTTTTTGAGCCACCTGCTCTGCCAGACGGCAGAAGGCCAGGGATTTTTCTGTAGGCTTCATGGGCGGACGGGCCACGCCCCCTTCCACCTGGACCTTCACCCGGTCATCGAAGGGATGAGCTTCCAGTTCCCGGATGGCCCGGTCGATCCGTTCCCCTTCGCTGCTCTTTTCGATCCGCACATCGATGACACACCGGCACTGGGCGGCCACCACATTGGCAGCGGTGCCCCCCTGTACCAGTCCGATATTCACAGTAGTGCCGGCAGCCCGGTCAGCCAGGGCAATGATCTTTTCTCCCCAGCGGATGAATTCATTGATGGCGCTGGCTCCTTTATCCGGGTTCACCCCGGCGTGGGATGCAATGCCCGTAAAGGTCAGTGTGTACTTGCAGATGCCCTTCCGCTGGTTCACCAGGTCCCCATTGGGCCGGGCACTTTCCATGATCAGGGCATGGTCCGCCTTCCGGGCTTCCCGTTCGATTACCGGCCGGGAATACCGGGAACTGATTTCCTCATCCGGATTGAACAGCAGGCAGATGTTCCCCTGGATTTTTTCCCGGCTCACCGCTTCCGCCAGGTACACCATGAACAGGTCCCCGCATTTCATATCCGCGGAGCCCGGGCCTTTGTACTGGTCTCCCTCAATGGAAAAAGGACGGTCCTTTACGGTGCCTTTGGGGAACACCGTATCCATATGGCCCAGGAGGATTACGTCATAATGGTCCGGGTTCCCCCACACTGCCTTTACGCAGGGGCCCACCTGGTCTCCCACGGAAATGGTTTCTGTATGCCAGCCGGCTCCCTCCAGCCGCCGGCGGATCCAGGCCGCCACCTGAGCGGTCCCTTCCGGGTCCCGACTGAAGCTTTCCGTATTCACCAGGGTTTCCAGATCTTTCAGATAGTCCTGCACTGCCAATGTCATGTCCGATTCCTCCTTCTCCCGGCTCCCTGCCGGCACTGTACTGGCTCTATTATATCAGCTTCGTGTAAATTGTTCTCGGTGAAAAAAGAAAGGGTACTGCCCGTCTTGCGCAGCACCCTTTCTTTTTTACCGCTGTACCATCATTTTCACATCTGTCAGGAAATCCTCCTGCCGGGCCAGGGCTTTTTCCGCCTGGGTCAGGGTCACCGGCCGGAAATAAATGGTCTGTCCCGGCTTCATCTGGGCCAGCCTGGGCAGATCCGCCTGGATCACCTGTCCGATCTTGGCATAGCCCCCGGTGGTCTGCCGGTCCGCCATCAGGATGATGGGATTCCCGTCCGCCGGCACCTGGATGGACCCGAAGGTCACTGGTTCGGAGATCATCTCCAGGCTGCTGTCCCGGTAGTGGAGCGGTGCTCCGCTGAGCCGGTATCCCATCCGGTCCGACTGGGCCGTAATGGTGTAGCCGCTGTGGAAGAACTCCTGAAGGGTGGCATTGTCGAACCAGTCCGCCTGGAGTCCCTGGGTCACCCGAATGGGCTCCCCGGTAAAGAGGCCAGTGGTTTCCACAGACCAGCCCAGGGTGCTGAAAGGCTTGCCTCCCGTTTTGGCCAGCACAGCCTTCAGCCCTTCCTGTTCCGCCGTCAGTTCCCCGGTTTCCAGTTCCGTGCCGTCAGCCAGAGGAGCACCTCCCACTCCGCCGATTTTGGCCCGGAGATAGGTGCTTTTGCTGTTCATCACTGCCGGCACGGCAAAGCCCCCGGCCACCGTCAGATAGCCCCGGGCCCCCTGGGCCGCAAAGCCGAAGGACAGGGTGCTGTCTTCCTTCACATACACCGCCCGGTTGAGAGGCACCGGTCTGCCCCCCAGTTTCGCCCCCAGGTCCGCCCCGGTAAGGGCGAACACCAGTCCTGCCGGCAGCTTCAGGAAGGGCCCGCTCATGGTCATTTCCAGAGCCCCTTCCCGGGCTTTGTTGCCTACCAGGATATTCCCCAGTTTCAAACTGAACAGGTCCATGGCCCCGCTGACCAGGACCCCGTATTTCTGGAATCCGTACCGGCCCGTATCCTGGAGCGTAGTGAGAGGGCCGCCTTTTTTCACCATGATCTTCATTTCCGGCCACCTTCCTTCTCTTTCGCTGCCAGTTCCTTGTATTCCTCAGGAGTTATGCTGACAAATTCCAGCCGGTCACCGGCCTGGAGCAGGCTGGGATGTTCCAGATCCCAGGGACGGAACAGGGCCAGGGGAGTCCTGCCGATCAGCTGCCAGCCTCCAGGGGTTTCCAGGGGATAGGCACCGGTCTGGGAACCGGCAATGCCCACGGACCCGGCAGGGATGGCCAGCCGGGGAGTCTTCTTCCGGGGGGTGGCAATTTCCGGAGGCAGTCCTCCCACATAGGGGAAACCGGGGGCGAACCCGATCATATACACCAGATAGTCCCCGCCAGTATGGATTTTCACCACTTCTTCCGGCGTCATATGGTGGTACTCCGCCACTTCTTCCAGGTCCGGTCCGTATTCCCCGCCGTAGCACACAGGGATCCGGATCCGGTCCCCTTTCTTTTCCTTGGTGAACCGGATCCCTTCCAGGAGTTTTTTCACCCGGGCCGCCGCTTCCCGGTAGCCTTTGGACAGCCAGTGGTCCTCCGGCAGAGTAGATTCCCGGGCCAGTACCAGGGGATCGTAGAACACCGTCACACCGGTGTAGGAAGCTTCAAATTCCAGGAGTCCCGGGAAAGGATGCTGTTCCAGTTCCGTCACCAGAGCCCGGGCACACCGGAGGATCTCCGGGTCGATGGTATTGCCGAAGGAGACCATCAGGGCCCCTTCTCCCACCGGGCGGATCTGGGCAGCCTGCAGATATGCTGTTGCTTTTTCCATGGTTATTCCACCTTTTTATCCCAACAGTTTGGGGAGTAATTTGCCTGCTGTTTCCACTGCCAGGCAAAGCATCACAGCGAAGATGATCCAGCCGGTGACCGACAGGAACCGGGGATGCTGATAATCCCCCACAATGGCCTTTTTCCGGGATGCCAGGAGCAGTGCTCCCAGTACCAGAGGCAGGATCAGCCCGTTGAGGGCCCCGGCCAGGATCAGTACCTTCACCGGTTTGCCGATGAAAGCGAACACAGCAGCGGAAAAGATGATGAATCCAATGATCAGATACCGGTAGTTTTTGTTCAGTCCTTCACTGAAGGTACGGATGAAGGAAACGGAAGTATAGGCGCAGCCGATGACCGAGGTAATGGCCGCGGACCACATGACCACGCCGAAGATCTTGTACCCCACTTCCCCCACAGCCAGCTTGAACACGGAAGCCGGCGGGTTGGAAGGATCCAGGGTAAAGCCCTGGCTGATGACCCCCAGGGCCGCCAGGAACAGGAATACCCGCATAACACTGGTGATGCCGATGCCAGTCAGAGAGCTCCGGTTCACCTGGTCCAGCTTGTCTTCTCCGCAGATTCCCGCATCCAGCAGCCGGTGGCCGCCGGCGAAGGTGATGTATCCGCCTACGCTGCCTCCCACCAGGGTGACGATGGACATCAGATCGATGTGCTCAGGCATAAAGGTCCTGGCCACCGCTTCCCCCACTGGAGGATGGGAGGTCACCGCCACATAGACAGTGAGCAGTACCATGACGCCTCCGGCAATCTGGGCGAACTTGTCCATCAGGGTTCCCGCCTCTTTGCTGGAAAAGATGAAGATGGCAATGGCCGCGCTGATGAGAGCCCCCACAATGGGAGAGATCCCGAACAGCACATTGAGCCCCAGGCCGGCACCCCCAAGATTGCCGATGTTGAAGGCCAGGCCCCCGAATACCACAAAGGCGGACACCAGATATCCCAGGCCGGGCAGCACCATGTTGGCAATGTCCTGGCCGGGCTTTTTGGCTACGGCAATCACCCGCCACACATTCAGCTGGGCAATGGCATCGATGATGATCATGGCCAGGATGGCGAAGCCGAAGCTGGCTCCCAACTGGCCGGTAAAGACAGTGGTCTGGGTCAGGAAGCCCGGCCCGATGGCGGATGTGGCCATCAGAAAGGCTGCCCCCAGCAGCACGCTGATGTTGGATTCTTTTTTCATAACAACTTCCCCCTCATTTGGATCCTGTTATGGTTTTTCTGGGCTTTTGGAAACGGTCCGGCTGCTTTTTTCTCTTTTTTTACAGCACGCTCAGATCCGCATTCTTCACGTCGGTGATGAACATATGTCCCGGCGCATGGGTGATCATGAATTCCGGCTTCACCGCCATGGCCACTGCCTGAGGCGTTACCCCGCAGGGCCAGAACACCGGCACTTCCCCTTCCCGGATGGTGGAGGGATCTCCAAAATCCGGTTTGCTGATGTCCTGGATGCCGATGGCCGCCGGGTCGCCGAAATGGATGGGAGCCCCATGGACATTGGGCATCCGGCTGGTCACCTGGATGGCCCGGATGGCCGCTTTGGGAGTCATGGGACGCATGGAAACCACCATGGGCCCATGGAACACTCCGGCCGGAGTGCAGGGAATGTTGGTGATGTACATGGGCACATTGTGGTTTTCCGTAATGTGCCGCACATCCAGCCCCGCATCCAGCATGGGCCCTTCAAAGGAGAAGCTGCATCCCAGCAGGAAAGCCACCAGGTCGTCCCGCCAGTACCCGCTCAGGTCCGTTACTTCGTCGGTCAGTTCCCCGTGCCGGTAGATCCGGTATTTGGGGATGTCATACCGCAGATCCGCCCCGGGAGCCACGGCTTTGGGTTCCGGGCTCCCCACTTCCGTCACGTCAAGGACCGGACAGGGTTTGGGGTTCCGGGTGGTGAACAGGAGGAAATCAAAGGCCAGTTCCCTGGGCAGAACCACCAGGTTGGCCTGGGCATATCCGTTGCACATACCGCTGGTGAAGCTGGTGATTTTCCCCTCCCGGATCAGTTTCCGGACTTCGGCGGGTTTCATTTGGCTGTAATCCATAAGCAGATTCTCCTTTGCATGAAATTATTTCAGGAAGGTACCGGCCGCGGCGATTTCCACTCCGTTTTCCTGGAGGGCTTTCCGGATTTTCTGGGTGAACAGCAGGGCCTTTTCCCCGTCCCCATGGACGCAGATGGTATCCGCCTTCACCGGGATCACCTTACCGCTGAGAGTGGTCACCTGGCCCTTCAGCACCATGGACAGCACCTGGGCGATGGAGGCCTCTTCATCGGTGATCATGGCACCGGGCTGGGTCCGGGGCGTCAGGGAACCGTCTTCCTGATAGCTCCGGTCTGCAAACACTTCCGAAGCCACCTTCAGACCAATCTTTTCCGCAGCCTTGACGCTTTCGCTGCCGGCCAGGGCAAACAGGATGATTTCCGGATCCACATCATAAATGGCCTGGGCAATGGCTTCCGCCAGGGCCGGATCCTTGGCCGCCATATTGTACATGGCCCCGTGGGGCTTTACATGCTGGAGCCGGGTGCCCGCCGCTTTGGCAAAAGCACTGAGCGCCCCCACCTGATACACCACCATGGCATACACATCTGCCGGAGAAACGGCCATTTTCCGACGGCCGAAACCCACCAGGTCCGGGTATCCGGGATGAGCCCCCAGGGCTGCGCCGCTCTTTACCGCCAGATCCACCGTCTTTTTCATCACGGAAGGATCCCCTGCATGGAATCCGCAGGCAATGTTGGCGGAAGTCACCAGCGGCAGGACCTTGTCATCCATGCCGATTTTGTAGGCGCCGAAGCTTTCTCCCAGATCAGAGTTCAAATCGATTTTCATAATATTACCCCTTTCTTTTGCTACGTACCGAACATTTAGGATATTACCATGTTTCTCGTTTTCAATTAACTGTGTCACATTTTCTTCACATTATACTGTATACACACCTCCAACCTGTCAAGTTTGTTATAAATTCCTGCCCTTTCTGTCAGCCCAGCATCTTCAGGATGGTCTGGAGGCTCATGTACAGCATCACTGCAAAGACCAGCCAGCCTGTATAGAACAGGAAGGAGGAATGCCGGTAGGCCCCCACGATTTTTTCCTTCTTGGCGGCCAGCAGCAGAGAGCCCAGCACAATGGGCAGGATCAGCCCGTTGAGAGCCCCCACCACCACCAGCACCGTCACCGGTTTGCCGATGAAGGAGAAAATGAAGGAGGAGAACAGGATGAAGCCGATGATCAGATACCGGTGGTATTTTTCCAGGGTAGGGCTGAAGGTCCGGATAAAGGAAACGGAGGTATAGGCACAGCCCACCACGGAGGTAATGGCCGCAGACCACATGACCAGTCCGAAGATCTTGTAGCCCAGGTCACCGGCTGCCAATTTGAACACGGAAGCCGGAGGGTTGGCCGGATCCAGGCTCAGTCCCTGGGAAATGACCCCCAGTGTGGCCAGGAACAGCAGGAGCCGCATCAGGCTGGTGATGCCGATGCCCATGGCCGAGCTCTTGTTGACCTCCTTCATGTTTTCCACCCCGGTGATCCCCGCATCCAGCAGCCGGTGACCTCCGGCAAAGGTGATGTAGCCGCCCACGCTGCCCCCTACCAGGGTCACGATGGACATCACATCCACCGTATCCGGCATGACGGTTTTGGCCAGAGCCAGCCCCACCGGAGGATGGGAGGTAACGGCCACATAGATGGTCAGGAGCACCATGAAGCCCCCCACGATCTGGGCGAACCGGTCCATGAGGGCTCCGGCACTTTTATTCAGGAAGATGAACACAGCAATCACCGTGCTGATGAGAGCCCCGGTCACCGGGGACACCCCCAGCAGCACATTGAGCCCCAGGCCCGCGCCCCCTACATTGCCGATGTTGAAGGCCAGGCCCCCGGCCACCACCAGAGCCGATACGAAATACCCCAGCCCGGGCAAGAGGGCGTTGGCAATATCCTGGCCGGGCTTTTTGGCCGCCGCAATGATCCGCCACACATTCAGCTGGGTAATGGCGTGGATCAGGATGGTGGCCAGGATCACAAAACCGAAGCTGGCCCCCAGCTTGCCGGTAAACACGGTGGTCTGGGTCAGGAACCCCGGTCCGATGGCCGAGGTGGCCATCAGGAAGGCCGCCCCCAGCAGTACACTCCAGTTGGATTCTTTCATGATGGGTTGTTCCTCCAATCTTTGTCGTTTAATTCTGTAAATTCTGATACAAAAAAAATCGAACTGCTGAACCTTCGCTACCCTCCTTTCCAATTGTACCGTAGTAAAGTGCACGGTTTTATTATAACTGAAAATTAACCGCTTGTTGAAGGGAATTCTTGGATAATTTATGCAGAAAGAAAAGGGCGTCAGACACGTGTCCAACGCCTTTTCATAGAGCCCGCCGGGCGGACGCTTGTCCCTGTACAGCAGGAGGGGCGCCGGGCCTGCGTCCCCTACGGTTTTTTTCAGAAGTCTCTCTGTAATCTGGCGGGTCTCCCGGCGGTGAGGCCCCTACGGACCGGCGCATATCCTGCCGTTGCCTGTTGCGGGCGCACCGGGCGGCACGGCTCCGCCGGCCTTGGTGACGCCCCTACGGTTCCGCAATGGGATTCTCCAGTCAAACCGGTCCGCTCTTCACTCTTCCCTCTTCACTCTGCACTATCCCTTTTATCCTCTTCCTTTGATCACCCGGACCCGCTGGATGGTGGGATTGCCGTTTTTATCCTTGGCAATGGTGTCCACCCGGATCCGTTCCAGTTCCGGTTCGAATTCGTTGAGGATCCGTTCGCTGAGCTGGGCGCCTTTCTGCATTTCCCGGTAGACGATCATGGCGAATTCATACCGGGTCATCATCCGGTCGCCCTTGAATTCTCCGTCCGGATACCCTTCCACGATACCGTTTCCGTACAGCTGGGCGATTTCGTTGTAGGCCCAGTGGTTCTTTTCCACATCCGGGAACAGTTTGGTCAGGGTGGGATCCAGTTTCCGTCCGGCAGCCACATCGGCCAGGGCGCCCCGGAGAGATTCCACTTCTTTCCGCAGGTCCTTCAGTTCCTTGGCCATGGCTACCCGGGTGTTGGATACATGATTGTGCTGGCCCAACTTGAAGGTGGCGCCCACATTCACCATGTTTTCACCGCCGCCCACGCTGCCTCCCAGGCTGAGCATCACGTCCTCGTTGGGCCGGTAGAAGGCCCCCAGGGCCACGGCGTTGGCGCCGCTGTAGCTGCCGGCCCCCACCGCAAAGTCCAGCTTGTCGTCCGGATCGAAATCCAGAGGATGGAGGGCCGCCAGGGCTGCCGCATTGGCCCCCACCCGGTCCACCCGGGCATCCAGTTTGGTAAGGCTCCGGCCTACCTGGTTCACCGCAGAATCCAGCTGGTTTTTGTTCACCGCATCCGTGCCTTTGGTGCCCGCAGCCACATCGTGGATCTGGCTGCCGCCCATGGACACGTCTCCCGTGGACAATCTGATATCCCCACCTTTGCGGCTGTCGCTGCTTTTGATGGTGATTCCGTCGCTGGTCATGGTGGTGTTGCCGGTGGTAACGCTGTTCAGGCCGGTAAGATCTTTGGACAGCTTCACGGACAGACCGCTGTCCCCATTTTTCACCACGCCGATGTTCCCGTCGGACAGATTGTCCGCCTGGGCGCCGCCGGTAAGGCTCAGATCCTGGCCCAGTCCTACCGTCAGCTGTTGGTCGTCGTCCCCGGTGAACTTCCGTCCTCCGGAAATCTTGTCATCCACTGCTTTCAGCTGGTCTTCCGTAGCGGCCCGGCCGGACTGGATGCGGGAAGCATCCCAGGTCTTGTTGTCCAAGCCGGTCAGATAGCTGCCATTATCCGGGTTGGCTCCGCCCCCATCCTGGGTCCCCAGGACGGTTTTGCCGCCCAGGGTGATCTGAGCCTTGTTTCCATCGATTTTCACCTGTTTGGACGTATCATCCGCATCTCCCAGGGTAATATCATCGTTCAGGTTCACTTTGTTGTCGGCATCCACGGTGATGTTCTTGCCGCTCTTGGCTTTCACCGCCTCCGCCGCCTTGCCGGCTTCTTCTCCGGCAATAATATGCACATCCCCCACACTGGCAGCATTGTTCCAGTTTTCCTGGCCGGCCGCACTGGTGTCGTAGACCTGCCCTTTGATACCGCTGCCGATGTTGGTGATCTGCTGCTGGCCGCCGTTGATGCCGTTTTCCGTAATGGTGATGTCTCCTACAGTAACCTTGTCCGTGGTCACTCCATCAGTGTTGATGGTGGTATGGCCGGCGGTGACGCTGCCGTCCGTACCCAGTTGGATATCCTTGTTCAGTTCCACTTGGATGGCTCCATTGTCCACCTTGGTGGAGATGTTGGCGCCGTCTCCTTTGACAGTAACCGTTTCTCCCAGGTTTTTCTTCACGGAGTTCCCGTCATCGGCCTTCAGGCCAAAGCCGCCGTTGGCCCCGGCCTTTTTGATTTCGTTCAGCTGGGACAGGTTCACCGCATCCGTGTCATTCGTACCGTTGGCCACGTTGTGGATCTGCTGCCCGCCCATGGAAACATTATCCTGAGAAATCTGGATCCTGCTGTTTTCATCGGCCCCGCTGAGAGTCAATCCGGACCCGTTGAGCAGGGTATTCCCCATGGTCACGGAACCCGTATTCCCCAAGTTCAGGTCCTTGTTCAGCTTGATCAGCAGCTGGCCGTTGTCGCTGTCCTGGCTGGAAACGACGCCAATGTTGCCATCGGTCAGGTCGTCTTCATTCTTGGCGTTCCCTTTGACATTGACCTCCTTGTTCAGTTTCACAGCAGAAGCCGTGCCAAAGTCACCGCCGAATTTCAGACCGTCATCCAGGGTTGCCGCTTCATGGGTATTCCCCTTCGGATCCTTGTAGACGATACGGGTCATGGTTTCCCCGTCCTTGCCATTGAGGCCAGGGGTCCCGGCCGTAGTCCAGATGTCGGTGATTCCGTCCTTGCCGTTGAGACCGATATGGCCTTCGGCACCATTGACACCGTCTTTCCCGTCGATGCCTTTGATGGTCACACCGTCCTTGCCGTTTTCTCCTTTGATGGAAATTCCATCCTTACCGTCGATGGCCACGCCGGATTTCCCGTCTGCCCCGTTGATGCCCATATGGCCATCCTGGCCCGGAGCACCGTCTTTCCCGGCACCGCCGATGTTCAGGGTATCGCTGAGCTTGAGATCATAGGTGGTCACTCCGTTTGCAGTAGAAGACTTCAGCTGGAGATTGGTCCCGGTATAGGTATCCGTCCCTGCTGCCGTTCCTCCTTCCACAGTAACGTCAGTCTGTTTGCCCGCCAGGTTTTTCACTTCGTTCAGCTGGGACAGGTTCACCGCATCATGGTCATCCGTACCATTGGCCACGTTGTGGATCTGCTGCCCGCCCATGGAAACATTCCCCTGGGAAATCTGGATCCTGCTGTTTTCATCGGCCCCGCTGAGAGTCAATCCGGACCCGTTGAGCAGGGTATTCCCCATGGTCACGGAACCCGTTGTTCCCAGGTTCAAATCCTTGTTCAGTTCGATTTTGAGATCCGTACCATCCACCTTGGTGGTAATATTGGTGCCATCGCCTTTCACCTTAATCGTACTGTCCAGACTTGTCGTTGTACTTGCATCATCATCTGCGGAAAGCCCGAAGGTTCCGTTACCAAGCACTTGGTTTATCGTATTGATGTCACCGGTCACTTGGCTGCCCAATTGGTGCAGCTGATCTTCCGTAGCAGCCCGGCCTGATACGTAAGTCGACGGATCCCAAGTGGTATTGGTCAAATGGTACACATAGTTCCCCGACGGTACTACAACGTGGGTTGAAGTCTCCAGTTCCCCATCATTTACATGACCAACGGTCACGCCACCGATAGCAGCCCTGCCCGTGCTTCCATCCAGGGTAATGTTCTTCTTGTTATCATCGGGATTGGTGATGGTGATGCCTTTCGATTCCATTTTTGTATTGCCGGCGGTGACAGAATCCAGTCCCTTCAGGTCTTTGGCCAGCCGGAAGGTGATCTTGTTGTCCCCTACAACAGTACCGATGTTGGCCTCCGTGGTCAGCTGATCCTTGGTCAGAGTCGTGCCGTCGTCGGCAGCACCGGTCAGGGTCAGATATTCATTCACCAGCCGGGTCACATTGCGGGCCACTCCGTCCGTTCCATAGCGGGTGTTGATACTGTCTTCCTTGGCATCCCCGATGGTGGCCAGCATGGTGTTCTTCCACTGGGCCACGTTCACTGCATCCGTATCCTGGGTCCCTGCAGCCAGTCCGGTCAGCTGGCGGGTGTAGGTGGTGCCGCTCAGGCCGTCGGTCCCAATGGAAACAGCGCCCAGATTGCTTTGCCATACGGTAGACTTGGGGTCGATAGTGGTAGTCCAGGTACCATCCGTGCCTTTCGTAGAGTTTTTAGCCGATGCCCAAGTATACCAGCGACCGCCTATATCATTCGAAGTGCCCCAGCGGGGACCACCCGTTGCACCAGAAGCACGGCCCACGGAGGAGTTGCTGCCAAGGGCTATGCTGCCGGCACTGCCACTGGCCGTGGCTCTGCTGCCGATGGCAATGCTGTCCGCATTGTTGGCCTTGGCACTGTCACCGATAGCCACGGATTTCCCCAGATTGGCCAAAGCCTCATTCCCCAAAGCCACACCGCCGGCTTCCCGGGCATGGGCACTGGTACCGATGGAAACAGCATTGTTGACATTGCTCCGGTTATCCCCATTGCCGGCACTGGTGCCAATGGCAATTTCCCCTTCGGAAAGAGCCGCCGCCTGATAACCGGCAGCCACACTGTTTTTCCCCTGTGCTTTGGCTTCCGGACCCACAGCCGTTCCATTCTCACCGCTGCCATCCGCTTCTTCGCCTATCGCTACTGCAAAACGCCCAGCTGCTTTTGCTTTGGCGCCTACTGCAATGGCCCGGGTAGCCGTAGCGCTGGCTTCTTCCCCTACAACGGTACTGCGGGCCCCGCTGGCACTAGCTTCTGAACCAAGAGCCGTGGCCAGCTGCGCCGAAGCCTGGGTTCCATGGCCCAAGGCGACTGTCCTGTCGCCTGTAGATCGGCTCTCTGCCCCCAGGCCCAGGGAATAATATCCCGTTGCCTGCGCTGTTTCTCCAATGGCAACAGCGCCCTTGCCATTCCAATCCGTATCGATATCGGTGGTCCGCTCATTTCCAGCGACTGCCCCATTTCCCAAAGCAATGGAGTTGCTGGACAGGGACTTGGCATTCACACCGATGCCCATGCTGTTTTCATACTCCAGCGTCACTGAAGTCTTATCAACTTTTGTTCCTGTAGCCCCAGCTTTCTGCCCGACCTGGACATTCTGTCCAATGGCAATGCCATGGACCGCATTGACGGCGTTGGCTGAACCGATGGCCATGGAATTCCCGGAACGCCCATTGATACTGTTGTCATGGCCCACAATGACCCGGCCGCCCTGGGCATAAGCTCCGGTTTTATTGGTTTCCACATAGGAAGCCGTGGGCGTCTCAGCTGTATTGTTGGCCCCGATGACTACATCGTCCTTCCCATTGGCAACAGCGGTGTTGCCAATGGCAATGGCATTCTGGGCCGTCCCCCGGATACCGGAGGTACTGCCATCCTGGGCGTACGTATAACTGCCCCCCACATGGGCCGAATGACCGATGGCTATGGCATAGTCGGACAGCGCCTGGCTTCCCCAGGCCAGAGCCACTGCTGTGTCTCCAGAAGCCTGGCTGCCGCCGCCCACGGCCAGGGCTCCCTTTCCAGTAGCAGAAGATCCGCTCCCCACTGCCAAAGTATTGGCGTCCCCATTAGACGTAGTCCCGGCATCCACGGAAGCTGCCCATACAGGCTGGATTTCTCCCACCATCAGGCCGCCTGCCATGCAGAAAGCCAGCAGGCCTGCTTTCAAACCATTTCTGCCAGCACAGCCATTTTTTTCACTTTTGTCCTTTCCCTGGCTTTTGGCCAATTCAGATACCACCACATAGGCATTCCGAACCTTACTCCAGATGACTTTGTAGATTCTGTTCATACAATCTGTCCTTCCCTTCCGGTTCTAAAAATTAATTGCTTGCTAGTATTTATCCAATGATAAAAATTATCATCAGACAAGTGCAAAATATCCCAAATGTCCTGAGAAAAAGTTCAATCTTCATTTTCATGCTATCAGCAGACAGTTATTTTGAAAATTACATATAATTTGTCCTTACAGTAATATTTCTTTATAATGATTTATCCCAGATTTGTCTTGTGCCGAAAAAACAGTTGTTGCAGGTCGGTCTGCAGCTGAATCAATAAGCATAAAGATAATAAATGGAATTATTTGATTTTTTATATAAAAAAGCAGGACCATTGCCTGCGCAACAGTCCCGCGTTTCCTATGCCAGTACACCCATCTCTTTTAAGCCCTCTTCCAGAGCATCCATGTCCTCGTCATTCCGGGTTTCCACCTGGAGTACGTGCCGTCCCTGGGTCAGTGCCACAATCAGGGGCCCCTTTTCCTCTCTAATCCGGTCCATATACTGCCGCACATCCCGCCGGCTGTACAGTTTCATGGACACCCGGATCACCCCGTAGACCTCATGGGACAGGACCAGGCCATGGACGATGCCCCCATTGTCTACTACCACATTCAGTTCCGCTTCCAGTTCTGCTTCATCCATACTTTGGCTCTGGCAGGGCAGTTCTTGGTGAAAGCCTTTTTCCGGGACCTCCCATGCCAGCTGGTATCCCCGGGCGGTGGAAATGATTTTTTTCCCGTTGCTCCGGAGCAAGGCCACGTCTCCCACAATGATCTGCCGGGTCACGTTCAGGGCTTTGGACAGGGCCACCCCGGTCAATGGTGCTTCCGCAGTTTCCAGCATTTCATACAGTTTTTCTCTTCTCGTCTGATTGTCCATGTTTTCCCCTTCCTTACTTCCTGCTAAAAGGATTTCTCCTGGCAAAGATACCTGCATGCATAAAGTTGTTACTAAATTAAGAACAAGTATTTCTTGCATAAAAACATTTCAAATTATACCATGGTTTTTGATACATTTCATTTAGTTTTTATACTTTTTATTTAATAATTATGTAAATATCCATGTCTGGTTCCATGCCATCTACTGACCATCTCTTTTCCTGTTCCAGGTTCACATGACTAGACATTCGTCCTCATCTGAAATGCAAAAAAATCCATTTCACTGCCCCCTTTACCCAACTAAAGGATAGCAGTAAAATGGATTTTTTCGAAATATATTTTTCTTAAGAGTCATATTTAAAAACTAAAAAGGCTCTTTTCCGTTACAGTCTTCCGGCCATGATTTCCAGCCCTCTCTTTTTCAGCATTTCCATCATGTCCTCCATGTACCGGGGCACTTTTTCCCGGCGGTGGAAGGCGGCCACCACCTTCCGCCGGTGTTCCGGCACATCCAGCTGGTACAGGTTCACCGGTTTGGAATACCGGAAGGTTTTTGTATAGGCTTCCCGGACCAGGGTGATACCGAACCCTTCCGCCACCATCTGGAGGATCAGTTCGATGCTCCGGATGGTATAGATCTGGCTGGGATGGATCTGGTACTTCCGGAAAATCCTGTCCTGGAGGTCCCGGGAAGATTGTTCCTGGGTGGTGGACAGAAGCACCTGGCCGTTCAGGGCTTCCGGCTCCAGGATCCCGTAGGGATGGCCTTCCCGGAACACCGCCTGGCTGTTGAGAGGATGGCCCTGGGGCACAGCCACCAGGAATTCCTCCTCGAACAGTTCCCGGAACTCCATGGTCCGGTCCCAGTTTTCTCCGTTGACGATGATCATGTCCAGTTCATGGTTGTTCAGCAGTTCATTCAGGAACATGATGTTCCCCTGACGCAGGGTCAGTTCCACATGGGGCCATTTTTCTCCGAAGGCCTTCAGTACCCGGGGCAGCAGCCAGGGGCCCCGGAGCAGGGAAATCCCCAGCCGAAGCCGTCCCACTTCGTCACTGAGTATCATGTTCAGTTCTTCATTGAACTGGTTGGATTCTTCCAGGATTTTCCGGGCATGAAGGACATACCGTTCCCCGGCTTTGGTCAGTTCGAATTTTTTGCCTTCCCGGTCGAAAAGAGGGGTCCCCAGATGTTTTTCCAGATTGCTGATGTAGATGCTCAGAGCCGGCTGGGAAATATACAGTCGGTCCGCCGCCCGGGTCAGGTTTCCGTATTCCGCCAGCGTACACACATACCGCTGTTCTTTCAGTTCCATTGCGTCTCCCACCTTGTGCTGTGTCTCCCTTTTATTTTCCTCATAAGGAGTATTGGTTTCTCTTATAGTTCTATAAAAGGTATTATACAATAAAACTGATAATATGGCAAAATCCATGTATTTTGTTACATGTATCCATATTGATGTATGGATTATTTTTCAATATGTCTTTACATATTGGCTATGATGAGGCGGGCCTCCCGGCGTGAGGCCCCTACGGATCCGTGCAGATCCGGCTGTTGCCTGGTGCGGGCCTCCCGGCGTGGAGCCCCTGCGGACCCGCAATGGTTTCTCAGGGTTCGCCGTCCTCCTCTTCCCTCTGCACTCTTCACTGTCTCCTCCCCCACCTGCCCGGCGATATACCGCTCCAGGGCCTCCACATAGGCTTTCCCCAGGCGGCTGAGATGGGTCTGTTTGTGGGTCAGAAGGCCGATGTGCATGTCCCCTTCTTTCTGGAGGGGCACGGCGATGATGCTGGCCCCGTTCAGCTTCTGGTCGATGACCCCGCTGCAAACGGTGTATCCGTTAAGGCCGATCAGCAGGTTGAACAGGGTGGCCCGGTCGGTGACCCGGATGTTCTTGCTGCGGACCACGGTGCTGAAGATCTCTTCGGAGAAATAGAAGGCGTTGTGGTCCCCCTGGATATAGGACAAATAGGGATAGGGGGCCAGTTCTTCCATGGAGACGCTTTCCCGTCCTGCCAGGGGATGGGAGGCGTTCAGGAACACATGGGGCCGGGCCACGAACAGTTCCCGGAACACCAGGTCGTTGGCCTTGAAGATCTTCTGGAGCACGGCTCGGTTGAAATCGTTGTAGTACAGGATCCCGATTTCACTGCGCATATGGGCCACATCGTCGATGATGGTGTAGGTCTGGGTCTCCTGGAGGCTGAAGTCGTAGGCGTCCCGGCCGTATTCCTTGATCAGGTCCACAAAGGCGTTCACCGCAAAGGAATAATGCTGGGTGGACACGGTAAATTCCTGCTTGCCTCCCGCCTGCTTCTTGTACCGGGATTCCAGAAGATCCGCCTGTTCCAGCACCTGCCGGGCATAGCCCAGGAAGATTTCCCCGTCCCTGGACAGATGGACCCCCTTGTTGGTCCGTTCGAAGATCTGGATACCCATTTCCCGTTCCAGTTCCCGGACCATCTTGGTCAGGCTGGGCTGAGTGATGAACAGGGCTTTGGCCGCCCCGCTGAAGGTCCCTGCCTCAGCAATGGCCACAATATAGCGCAATTGTTGTAAAGTCATGGTTTTTCCTGCTTTCTTTCGGTTTCTTCCGTCCGTATGGTTCTCATTATACCATAGCCCCTCAGAGATACGGGGCAATATCCTTTTTCCGCAGCAGCCACAGGGGGATCACCCCGCCCAGGGTGCCGTCTCCCACAAGGAGCAGCGGGGCCAGGAAGCCCTGCCACAAGGGCCTTCCACCCCCCAGGCTTCCCCCTCCTCCAGCCGAAAGGAAGGCAGGTAGAGGCCTACCACCGGCCGCTGACCGCTGACTATTGACAGCTGATAAAAAGGGAGTGTGGAACGTGCGTTTTTCCACGTTCCACACTCCCCTTTTTCCTCAGTCCATGGTAAATCCATTGTCCCCCTTCAGGAGGTTCTTCTTCATGTACAGCACCCAGTTGCCGATGTTGGTGCCGTGGTCGGCGGTCCGTTCCATGTATTTCAGGAGCAGCACGTAGTCCACGTAAGAGGCCACGTCATCAGGATCTTTCTTGATCTCGTCGGTGAGTCTGGGCAGCAGCCGTTCGAAATCCGCATCCACGATGTCGTCCTTGTCCCCGATGTACCGGGCCTTTTCGTCGTCCCCTTCCAGGTAGCACCGGAAGCTTTCTTCCAGCAGGGACTGCATGTCCTCGTACATCTCTTTGAACCCTTCAGGAGGCTTCACCACCGGATTCCGCTCCAGGATCCGGGCAATGTACAGGGCCATGTCGGAGCAGTGGTCCGCAATCCGTTCCAGTTCGCTGAGCACCCGGAAGGTCCCCATCAGGCTCCGCCAGTCGGAAGCCACCGGAGACTGGAGCACCTGGACGGTCAGGTCTTTCCGCATGATCCCCCGGATCTGTTCGTCGAACTTGTCGTCCCCGTCCCGGACCATCCGGGCTTTGTCCAGGTCCTGGCTGAACAGGGCCGTCTTGGTCTCTTCCAGGGTCTTTTCCAGGCTGGTGATCAGCACCCGCACATCGTCCTGGATTTCCGCCAGGGTCTTTACATAGGCATCTCTCATAATGGCTCCTCTCTCAGCCGAACCGGCCGGTGATGTAAGATTCCGTCCGAGGTTCGGAAGGATTGGTGAACAGGGTTTCCGTATCGTTCATTTCCACCAGTTCTCCCAGGTAGAAGAAGGCGGTCTTGTCAGAAATACGGCTGGCCTGCTGCATGTTGTGGGTTACGATGACGATGGTGTAATCCTTTTTCAGTTCCAGGGCCAGGTCTTCGATTTTCTGGGTGGAAATAGGGTCCAGGGCGGAGGTGGGTTCGTCCATAAGGATCACCGAAGGCTGGGCAGCCAGGGTACGGGCGATGCACAGCCGCTGCTGCTGCCCGCCGGACAGGCCCAGGGCGCTTTTGTCCAGACGGTCCTTCAGTTCATCCCAGATGGCCGCCTGGCGCAGGCTCTTTTCCACGATCTCCGTCAGCTGGGCTTTGTTGGTGATGCCCTGGACACGGGGACCGTAGGCCACGTTGTCAAAAATGCTCTTGGGGAAAGGAGAAGGCTGCTGGAACACCATGCCCACCCGGTACCGGAGGGCCAGAGGATCCACTTCCTTGAAAATATCCTTTCCTTCGAACAGGATCTTCCCTTCCACCCGGCAGCCGGATACCCAGTCGTTCATCCGGTTCAGGGTCTTCAGCAGGGTACTTTTGCCGCACCCGGAAGGCCCGATCAGGGCGGTGATTTCATTGCGCTTCACTTTCATATTGATATCCTTCAGGGCCTGGTGCTTCCCGTAGAACAGGTTCAGGTGCTGGATATCGAAGACCAGTGTTTCCGGAGAAACAGGTCCGTTTCCTTGCTCACTCATCGGCAGTTCCCTCCATCTTCTTTTCCAGTCTCCAGCTGATGTACCGGGCCAGTACGTTGAACAGCACCACCACCAGCATCAGGATGGCGGAAGTGACCCCGGCGATCTTGCCCGCATCCGGGCTCAGGGCTTCTGTCCGCATGACCCACACATGGAGGGCCAGGGTTTCCCCGGGACGGAAGGGGTTCAAAGGGCAGGTGGTGGAGCTGAAGTCCCAGTTGCCCCAATCGATGTCCGTGGACATCCCGGCGGTGAACATCAGCGCGGCGGCCTCCCCAAAGCCACGGCCCGCTGCCAGGATCAGGCCAGTCATGATCCGGGGCAGGCAGGCCGGCAGCAGCACGTTCCAGATGGTCTGCCATTTGGAAGCCCCCAGTCCCAGGCTGCCCAGGGTGTATTCAGGAGGCAGGTCCTTCAGGGCGTTTTCCGTCACCGACACCATAAGGGGCAGAGTCAGGATGGAAACGGACAGGGCGCCGGCCATCAGGTTCCACTGGGAACCGGTCATGACGATGAACACCAGGTAGCCGAACAAGCCGACTACGATGGAAGGCAGGGAAGACAGGGTCTCCACCGCCATCCGCACCCAGTTGGTCAGTTTCCCGTCCTGGGCGTATTCCGCCAAGTAGATCCCGGCGGGAATGCCCCACAGGGCACTGATCACCAGGGCCAGGAACACCAGGTACAGGGTGTTGAAGAACATGTCCCGGAGGCTCAGCAGGATATCCGTGCTGAGGGCTCCCAGGCCCTGTCCCACCACATCCAGGATAAAGGCGAAGAGCAGGACTGCGGACCCGGCTGCGCCGGCGGTGAACAGCAGGCTCATGAACCGGTCCATGGTCTTTTTCTTGGCAATGTCTCCCATGGTCAGTCCTCCTCTTTCAGTTTCAGGGGATCTTTACCAAAGGTATGGATGATAAAGATCAGGATGAACGAAATCACAAACAGCAGCAGACCCAACGTCCACAGGGCTGCACTGTATTCCCCGCCTTCCATGGCACCTCCCATGTCGTTGGCGATCACCGTGGTCATGGTGGACGCCGGCAGGAACAGGGACGTGGGGAACCGTTTCATCTGGCCGATGACCATGGCCACGGCCAGGGCTTCCCCCAGGGCACGGGCCAGGCCCAGCACCACGCCGGTGAAGATGCCCCGCTGGGCAGCCGGGAGGATCACGTTCCGGATGGTTTCCCACCGGGTGGCTCCCAGACCGTAGGAAGCATCCCGCCAGCTCTTGGGTACCGCCAGCATGGCGTCAGCGGCCATGGTGGTGATCACCGGGAAGATCATCACCGCCAGCACCAGGGACGCGGCCAGTACCGAGAACCCGAAGGGCATGGGGAAGATTTTCCGGAGGAAGGGCACCAGTACGGTAAGGCCCACCCAGCCGTAAATAACAGAAGGGATCCCGGTGAACATTTCCACCACCGGGCGGATCAGCCGCTGTACCGCCGGAGATGCCATTTCCGACATGTAGATGGCCGCTGCCAGGCTCACCGGCAGGGCAAATACCAGGGACAGGAAGCAGGTGACCAGGGAGCCGCTGATGAACATGGCCGCCCCTACCTGGCCGCCGCCCTCCATGGTATCACTGGGTTTCCACTGGGCGGAAAACAGGAATTCCGTAATACTGTGGCCGAAATCCCAAAAGGTGCCGCTTCCCTTCACGAGAAGGAAAGCGGCCATCAGGAAAGGCAGCAGGGCCGCTGCAATGCCGCAGGCCGTGATTACAGTCTGTGACAAGGACTCTTTGCGGTGAACCTGTACCAGCTTTTGTAAACCTTTTTCATTAATCATGAGCGGTATCTTTAACCTGCATCTTGCTGCTCACACCATAACCCAGTTCTTCGATCCGTTTGCCGTAGTCGGCGGACAGGATGTAATCCAGGAAGGCTTTGACGGCAGCTTTCGGATTCTTGCTGGTGTAGATGTGTTCATAACCCCACACATTGTATTTGCCGGAGTAGGTGTTTTCCAGGGTGGGAGCCACACCGTCGATGGAGATGGTGGCTACGGTGTCATTCTTGGTCAGGTAAGGCAGAGCCACATAACCGATGGCCCCTTTGTTCTGGGCTACGCTCTGTACCAGCAGGCCGGAGTTATCGGTTTCCAGAGATTTGTTGGAAGCTTCTTCCGCACCGCCCATGGCGTATTTGGCGAACAGGGCACGGGTACCGGAGGTCTTGGGCCGGGTTACCAGGGTAATGGGTTCATCCGGGCCGCCCACTTCTTTCCAGTTGGTGACTTTGGCGGTGAAGATGTCGGTAAGCTGCTGTTTGGTCAGGCTCTTGACTTTTTCAGCCACATCCTTGTTCACGATGGTGGCCACAGTCATGACGCAGATCTTGTGGTCTTCCAGTTTGTCAGCCTTGTCTTTGGGCAGTTTGGAAGCCGCCGGTACGTCGGAGTTCCCCATATCCACGGACCCGTCGGACACCTGTTTCAGGCCCATGCCGGAACCGCCGGCGTTCAGGCTGATGCTCACTTCCTTATGCTGCTTCTTGAAGCTTTCGGCAGCATCCTTGACCAGAGGCAGCAGGGCGGAAGAACCGGACCCGGTGATGTTTCCGCTGACCGCAGCCGGCTTCTTGGTGTCAGCAGCCTTCTGGCCGCCGCACCCCAAAGCGCCCATGACCATCATCCCAGCCAGGACTGTCACAGCCAGTTTTTTCCATTTGTTTTTCAAAATCATCTTCATCGCTCCCTTACAGAAAATCCATGATGACAGTAGTATTGCTTTTGTCTATAGCTATAAGATACCAGAGCCATGTAAAAAGTAAGGGCAGAGTTTTGTAAAGAATTGTAAAAAAAAGAGAGTGTCGCTTTTGCGACACTCTCGTCAATTGACAGGCAAAGGGCGCCGCCCTTTACCTTCCCAACCTCATCTTGAAATCTTCATAGCCGAACCGTTTCAGCACCTTCACCGTCCCGTCCTCTTCCAGCACGTCGATATCCGGCAGGGGCATGCCGTTGAAGGTGTTGTTCTTGCAGGTGGTGTAAATGGCCATGTCTCCGAAGAGCAGCAGGTCCCCCACTTCCAGTTCCCCGTCGAAGCTGTAGTCTCCGGCCACGTCCCCGGCCAGGCAGGTTCCGCTGCCCAGCCGCCAGGTCACAGGCCGCTCTCCCGGTTCCCCGGCTCCGTAAAGGGGCGGCCGGTAAGGCATTTCCAGCACATCCGGCATATGGCAGGCGGCGCTGGTGTCCAATATGGCGATCTTCACCTCTCCGTTTTCCACCACATCCAGCACCCGGGTGGCCAGGTACCCGGCGTTCAGGGCACAGGCTTCTCCCGGTTCCAGGTACACGGTAACGTCCCAGGCCTTCTGGGCCCTGCGAATGCATTCCTCCAGCAGGGGAATATGGTACCCTGGCCGGGTGATGTGGTGGCCGCCCCCCATGTTCACCCATTTCATGTGGGGCAGCACATCCCCGAACTTTTCTTCCACAGCATCCAGGGTCTTTTTCAGGTCCTGGGCATCCTGTTCGCACAGAGTGTGGAAGTGGATCCCGTCCAGAAGCTCCACCAGATCCGGGGTCATCCAGGCATCCCACTGGGCCCGGGTGGTGCCCATCCGGCTGCCGGGGGCACAGGGATCATAGATGGCATGGCCTTCCTGGGTGGAACATTCCGGGTTGATCCGGAGCCCCACGCTTTTCCCGGCCTTTTTGGCCATGGGGCCCCAGGTCTTCAGCTGCCGGGGGGAATTGAACACAATATGGTCCGCCACCTGGCACACTTCTTCCATCTGGTCTTCCCGGTAGGCCCCGCAGAACACATGGACTTCCTTCCCGGGCATGGCTTCCCGGCCCAGTTTGGCCTCATAAAGGCCGCTGGCTTCGGTGCCGGCCAGGTAGGGCTCCAGCACCGGGTACAGGTCGTAGTTGGAAAAAGCCTTCTGGGCCAGGAGGATCCGGCAGCCGGTCCGGTCCTGGACCCCTTTCAGGATCTCCCCGTTCCGGCGGAGGGCTGCCTTGTCCAGGATGTAACAGGGAGTGGTCAGCCCTCCGAAGGCGGCTTCCGGAGTCTTCCCCCGGAGCCCTGCAAAGGCGGGCCGCTCTTCCCGCACCTTGTTCCAGTCCATTATTTCACCAGAGCCGGATCATGGGATTCGCTCCGGGGCAGGCCGTGCTTGTCCAGGGCATCCAGGAAGGGATCCGGATCGAATTCTTCCACCGTGTGGACCCCGGGAGTGGTCCATTTCCCAGTAAGCAGCATCAGGGCGCCGCACATGGCCGGCACGCCGGTGGTGTAGCTGATGGCCTGGCTGCCCACTTCCCGGTAGCAGGCCTGATGGTCGCACACATTGTAGATGTAGTAGGTCTTTTCCTTCCCGTCTTTCTTCCCGGTGAAGATGCAGCCGATGTTGGTCTTGCCCTTGGTCCGGGGACCCAGGCTGGCCGGATCCGGCAGCAGGGCCTTGAGGAATTTGATGGGAACGATTTCGTGGCCTTCAAAGTTGATGGGGGTGGTGGACAGCATGCCCACATCCTCCAGACAGCGCATATGATCCAGATAGCTCTGGCCGAAGGTCATGAAGAACCGGATCCGTTTCACCCCGGGGATGTTCTTGGCCAGGCTTTCGATTTCTTCGTGGTGGAGCAGGTACATGTCCTTTTCTCCCACCTGGTCGAAGTTGTATTCCCGTTTGATGCTCATGGCCGGGATTTCCACCCAGTGGCCGTTTTCCCAGTAGCTGCCGGGAGCGGACACTTCCCGCAGGTTCACTTCCGGGTTGAAGTTGGTGGCAAAGGCGTACCCGTGGTCCCCGCCGTTGCAGTCCAGGATGTCGATGGTGTCGATGGTATCGAATTCATGCTTCTGGGCATAGGCGCAGTAAGCCTGGGTCACCCCCGGATCGAAGCCGCAGCCCAGCAGGGCGGTAAGGCCGGCCTTTTCGAATTTTTCTTTGTAGGCCCACTGCCAGCTGTAGTCGAAGTAGGCGGAGAATCCTTCTTCCTTGCAGCGTTTTTCGTAGATGGCCCGCCATTTGGGATCGTCCGTGTCTTCCGGTTCGTAGTTGGCGGTGTCCATATAGTTCACCCCGCAGGCCAGGCAGGCATCCATAATGGTCAGATCCTGATAAGGCAGGGCAATGTTCATCACCAGGTCCGGCTGGTAGCTTTTGATCAGGGCGATCACCTGGTCCACATGGTCCGCATCCACCTGGGCGGTGGTGACTTTGGTGGCGGTCTTCCCTTTCAGTTTTTCCGCCAGGGCATCGCATTTGGATTTGGTCCGGCTGGCAATGCACAGCTCGGTGAACACATCGCTGACCTGACAGCATTTCTGGATGGCTACAGAAGCAACTCCGCCGCAGCCGATAACAAGGACTCTGCTCATGATATTTTCCTCCTTGGAATATTGTGTCTAAGAGGTCTGCTGCACAAGCAGCAGACCTGAGTCGGAAGTCTGGAGTCGGAAGTCTGAAGCCCCAGGATAGGACCCGTCTTTATGGCCGGGTCCTCAGTAATTTGTAAAACCGGATCCGATTTACACATTCATAAATTTGCCTGCAAATTTATCCTTCGGCTCCAGACTCCAGACTTCAGACTTGAGCCGCTGTGCGGCTCTACAGCTGGTATGCTGCTTTTGCAGCATACCTTTACAACAGCGCCAGCAGCAGTTCCCGGACCACTTTGCAGGCCACGGCTGTGGAGGCTCCGCTGGCATCCAGCATGGGGGCCAGTTCGTTCACATCGGCAGCCACCACATTGGTCCTGGCCACCAGCCGCAGGGCGTTCAGCAGCTGCATGAAGGTGATGCCCCCGGCTTCCGGGGTCCCGGTGCCCGGGAACACGGAAGGATCCAGGCAGTCCAGGTCGATGGTGAAATACACCGGAGCCTGGCTCTTTTCCAGATCCCGGACCAGCTGTTCCAGCCCTCCGAAACTGAAGGGATGCAGGTCCGTGTGGGCATGGGCGAACTGCCATTCTTCCCGTTCCCCGCTGCGGATGCAGAACTGGTGGATTTTCCCGTCCCCGATCAGGTCGTGGCACCGACGGATCACACAGGCATGGCTCAGTTTCGCCCCCAGGTAGTCATCCCGCAGGTCCGTGTGGGCATCAAAGTGGACGATCTGGAGGTCCGGGTACTTTTTCAGCACTGCCCGGAAGGCGCCCAGGGTCACCAGGTGTTCGCCTCCGATCATAAAGGGCAGCTTCCCGTCCTGGAGGATAGTGGCAGTCCGGTCCTCAATGTCCTTCAGGGCCATTTCCGAACTGCCAAAGCACAGTTCCAGGTCCCCGCTGTCGAACACTGCATAGTCCGTCAGATCCTTGTCCTGGTAGGGACTGTAGGTTTCCAGGCCGAAGCTTTCGTGGCGGATAGCGGAAGACCCGAACCGGGTGCCGGGCCGATAGCTGGTGGTGGAATCAAAGGGGGCTCCGAACAGGACGATTTTGGCCTTTTCGTAAGGAGCGTCGCAGGCCAGGAAGGTTTCCACATTATTTGTCAGCATTTTTGCAGCCTTCTTCCGTTTCCACTTCTTTGAGCATTTCCTCCAGGAAAGCCGGCAGCCAGAAAGCTCCCACATGGAGCCGGGTGGTGTAGTACCGGGTGTGCATGTTCAGGGCTTCCCAGGCGGGAGCGTCCAGGTCGTTGATGGGATGGTACTTCTTGCTGGCAAAGCCGAAGGTCCAGTACCCTGCCGCATAGGTGGGGATGTGGGCCTGGTATACCTTGCTGATGGGGAAGGTGCTGACGATCCGCTGGTGGCTCCGCTGCATGGCAATGGCGTCTTCCTTGTAGAAGGGGCTCCCCTGCTGGTTCACCATGATCCCGTCTTCCCGGAGGGCATTGTAGCAGCTGCCGTAGAATTCCCGGGTGAAGAACCCTTCGGAGGGACCGAAAGGATCCACGGAATCCACAATGATCAGGTCGTAGGAATTTTCCCGGTGGCGGATGAATTTCAGGGCGTTTTCAAAGTAGATGTGCACCCGACGGTCGTCCATCCGGCAGGCGTTCCCGGGCAGATAGTTCCGGCAGGCTTCCACCACCATGGGATCCATTTCCACCAGGTCGATTTTCTCCACCCGGTCGTACCGGGTCAGTTCCCGGACCACGCCCCCGTCCCCGGCGCCGATTACCAGGATGTCCTTGATGCCCTTGTGGACGGCCATGGGCACATGGGTCATCATTTCGTCATAGATGAATTCATCCCGTTCCGTCAGCATCACGTTCCCGTCCAGGGTGAGCACCCGGCCGAATTCCGGCGTCTCGAAAATATCGATCCGCTGGAAGTCGCTCTGTTTGGAGAACAGGTGACGGTTGACCCGGAGGCTGTGTTTTACATCCGGGGTATGGAATTCACTGAACCACATTTCCATTGGTTGTATCCCCCTCTTATGCTAATACATTCAGGTGGAGCAGTTCCGGATCTTCCGAACCGGTCATGCTGCAGCCCTTTTCTTTGGCGTACCGGATATGTTCCAGCACGGTTTTGGTGATTTTTTCCCCAGGGGCCAGAAGCGGGATCCCCGGAGGATAGCACATGACGAATTCGCTGCACACCCGGCCCTCACACTGCTCCAGAGGCAGGCTCACCTTCTCGGCATAGAAAGCTTCCTGGGGACTGGTGACCACCACCGGTTCCACATATTCCTGGGTGAGCATGCCGGTGGGATCCTTCTGATACCGGCGGCGGATTTCCGCCAGGGCGCTGACCAGCCGTTCCAGATCCTGGATCCGGTCCCCCATGGACAGGTAGGCCAGGATGTTGCCGATATCCCCGAATTCAATCTGGATGTCGTAATCATCCCGGAGGATGTCGTACACTTCGATGCCGGCCAGACCGATATCCAGGGTGTGGATGCTCAGTTTGGTGTTGTCGAAGTCGAACACGGAATCCCCGTTCATCAGTTCCCGGCCAAAGGCATAGTAGCCTCCGATGTTGTTGATTTCCTGCCGGGCGTATTCCGCCATGTCCACCACTTTGTGGAAGATTTCCCGTCCGTGGAGAGCCAGCCGCCGGCGGCTGATGTCCAGGCTGGACATGAGCAGGTAGCTGCCGGAGGTGGTCTGGGTCAGGTTGATGATCTGGCGCACATAGCCGGCGTGGACCTTGGGACCGGTGAGCAGGAAGCTGGACTGGGTCAGGCTGCCCCCGCTTTTGTGCATGGAGATGGCGGCCATGTCGGCCCCGGCGGCCATGGCGGAAACGGGCAGCCCGCTGCCGAAGTAGAAATGGGTGCCGTGAGCTTCATCGGCCAGGCACAGCATCCCCGCATCGTGGGCCATCTTTACAATGGCCCGGAGGTCACTGCACACTCCGTAATAAGTGGGGTTGTTCACCACCACAGCCACCGCATCCAGGTTCTCCCGGATGGCCTTGGCCACTGCATCCCGCTTCATCCCCAGGCTGATCCCCAGCCGCTTGTCCACGTCCGGGTTCACGTACACCGGGATGGCTCCGCAGAGCACCAGGGCATTGATCATGCTTTTGTGGACGTTCCGGGGCAGGATGATCTTGTCTCCCCGTTTGCAGGCGGACAGGATCATGGACTGGACGGCACTGGTGGTGCCCCCCACCATCAGGAAGGCCTGGCTGGCTCCGAAGGCGTCAGCGGCCAGCTGTTCCGCCTCCCGGATCACCGACACCGGATGGCACAGGTTGTCCAGGGGCTTCATGCTGTTCACATCCACCCCCACACATTTTTCGCCCAGGAACTCCGTCAGTTCCGGGTTGCCTCGGCCCCGTTTGTGGCCGGGTACGTCAAAGGGCACCACCCGCATTTTCCGGAACTTTTCCAGAGCTTCGTAGATGGGCGCCCGATCCTGTTTCAACCGATATTGCTTTTCCAAGCTTTTTCCCTCCCCAGTTCATTTTTTACTTCTGTACAAAAAAACGCAAGCTGCCCCCTTGCAGCTTGCGTTTTAAGGTCTCATCCGGTATTTCGGTTTGCTTCTATCAGGGGATCCCCCGTTACGAACGACTCTTATTGACCGTTTCACAAGTCTGCGCACAGACGCATTGCGGTTATGAAGTAACCAACTTATAAAAGTTGAACCCAAAAGTTCAATCAATAAGGCTGCAAACCAGTTGCCGCCAATTCGGCAGTGGACCCGGCTGTCCGTATGGCCTTGACCGGACAGCTGCCCCGAAAAGGCAGTACCCCTGTCCAGTGGTCCGTGAAATTTCTGAAAATCCATGAACGAATCTTCAAACCGTAAAAATTTTAACATACCCCCACCCCGTTGTCAATTTCATCTTGTTTTCCCGTATGTGTCAACAAGTTCTCAGTAAAACCTTCATCACAGTATAGTTATTCATTCATGTCCGAAAGTGAAGAGTGCAGAGTGAAGAGCATGGGCCCGCAGAGACCGCACAACCGGCGGCTCGCCAGATGTACGAGTCTTTGACCCCAACGATGTAGGGGTTTCGCCGCAGGCAAACCCGTCCCGGCCGCACAGAGGGCAAAAACTTCTATACCCATACACCCGCAAGGGCTCTCCGCCGGGAGGACAGGCCCGTTCGTCCCTGGCGGGAGGCTCACAGCCTATCGCCTTGCCCTGTCGGTCAAAGGCTGCGGCTACGGACCAGGAAACCGGACCCCATCGCCCGCGTGCTCCACCCCAGGAGCGACAACACCCGGCGTTGTCCCGCCGACTCCTCCTGGGCCTGCCCTCCCGGCTCCTGGAGAATCGATGTATATTCGTACAAAGTACCAGCAAGGCCGGAGGCCAAGTCCGCCCTGCAGGGGCGGGGGACCGGGCTTGCCCGGTGGTGGGGGCATGAGGTCCTGAAAGGACCGAATACCTTGACATGGGTACGGGCTCAGCGGCTGGAAATGCAGCAATGGAAACTGTAGACCCAGAGACTTTGCTCCTACCCGTTCACTCCATTGTTGTCTGCCGTACCTGCAAAGTATCGGCTGGCGCCGATGCCCCCACCACCATCCTTGCGGATGGTCCCCCGCCCCTCCCAGGGCGGACTTTGGGTCCGTTCCCATCACCATTTCAGGGCTGCGTCCAAGTGTCCCATGGGGACTGCAGCTGGGTCCGTAATTGGCAATGCTGCTTTGTAGTAGAGTCAATAAAAAAATGAAGAAGAGAAAATTATACCTTGCCCCCCCTCCTAGGGTGAACTTTTTATCCGGTTTTATCACAGCCCTGCAAAAGAACTTTGAAAATTTCCGATCAATTTGCTAAAATTATTTTTTAAGCGTCGTATAACGTATGACAGACTTTTTCAAAGGGAGCTGTTGAAATGACAAGGGCAGAATGGGTACGGAGCCAGATACGGAGCCCCTGGCACTGGGGGAGTATGCTGGCACTGTGGGGACTGGGATATTACACGTTGGGCTGGGCAGGCCGGGGGCATATGACCGCCGCCATGGCAGGCTGGGGGCTTTTCCTTTTGGTGGAAACCGCCCCCATGCTGTGGACCATGCTGGCCTTTGCGGGAGCCATGCTGTTCCTGTCCCGGATATTTCCACCGGCGGCCATTATCTTTCTCATCATCGGCATCGTGTTCTTCATCCTCCGGATCCGGTACGTGATCCAGAACGCCCAGCTGCTGGCCAGCGGCTTCCTGGTGTACCTGGTGTACTATCATCTCTTCGCCGATCACATGCACCTGGGCGGGAAACTGGTGGAAGCCTGCTACAAGCTGGTGACCCTGAACCACCTGTTTGCCCTGTCCTGGCAGCTCCGGCACTTTTTGGCCTACCTGGCCATTCTCCTGGCCGCCGGGCTGCCGGTGCTCCTGGTCCATCTGTTTCTCTGGATGGCCTACCGGAAAGGGTATGAAAGCCGCAACGCTCTTACGGTGCTGTTCGGCCTGCCCCTGGTGGTGATTTCCTTCCTGCTGCCGTTCCTGAAGATTTTGGGGGCCTTCGACGGAGCCGCCTTTACCGACGCCGGCCATGGAGGCCATATGGCTCCAGATGGGTTCCACGGCACCGGGGACGGATACGCTCCCACAGGCGATCACCCGGTTCCCGTCCACCACGTAAACGGCTATTTCCGATCCACCCCCGGGGGAGGCACCACCTATGTCCATCCCCATGTGGCCACCAATCCGGACGGGATCCTGGAAAACAACCTGTCCTACCACGGTCCCCATCCCCAGCCAGGCCTGGCGGACGCACCCCATGCCCCTGCCGGCGCCGGCCACACGGTCCAGGGACCCAATGTAGACACGGTGCCGGGGCTTGGGAAGGAGAAAAAGGAAAAGGAGCTGTGAAAAAATGATTTTTCACAGCTCCTTTATTTATTTTTTCAAATGGAGATACTGGCTGAAGAAAGAGGTGATCTTGTCAAAGGGGATCAGTTCGGTTTTATCGTACAGATCCACATGGCCGGCCCCTTTCACATAATACAGCTCCTTGGGTCCCTTGGCCCGGCGGTAGGCGTCTTCGCTGAATTCTCTGGAGTGGGCCTGATCACCGGTGATGAACAGCAGGGGACGGGGAGAAATGGTCTCGATATCCTGGAAAGGATAGAAGTTCATGAACTTCACATTGCTGGTGTAGGTGGGATGGGTGGTGGTGTTCATATCCTGCCCTTTGCCTGCTGCCGCACCCCGGGTGGTCCGGTAGAAATCGTAGAATTCCTGCTGGATGGGATCGGTTTGCTCATTCAGGGTATGGGTGGTTCCCCCCAGCAGCTTCCGGGGTGCCCCTTCAAATTCCGCATACCGCTGCCGGGCCGCATCGGCAATATAGGCTTCCCGCTGTTCCAGGGTCTGGGAATGATGGAGCCCGTCCCGGTTGGCCGCCCCCATGTTGTACATGGAAACGGTGGCGATGGCCTTGATCCGGGGATCGATCTTGGCGGCGCTGATGATGAAACTGCCGCTGCCGCATACCCCCAAAGCCCCGATGTTGTCCCGGTCCACGAAATCCCGGGTCCCCAGATAATCCACGGCGGCCATGTAGGCTTCGGAATAAATGTCCGGCAGCACACTGTTCCGGGGCGTCCCTTCACTGGATCCCCAGTACGGCGTATCCACCGCCAGAGTTACGAAGCCCTGGTCCGCAATTTTCTGGGCATAGAGAGTACCGCTCTGTTCCTTCACGGCCCCCATGGGATGGCCCACGATCACCGCCGGCAGTTTCTGGCCCTTCTGGTAAGTCTTGGGAATGTACAGGTTCCCGGCCACCTTCATGTTGAACTGGTTCTTGAAGGTCACCGGCTTCCTGGTCACCTTGCTGCTCTTGTAGAAATTGTCCACCCCGTGGTCCGCATACCGGGGAGCCGGCATTACTTTGGGCAGAGGAGCGAACCAGGGATCTTTGGACTGATCCGCCACCCGTTCAGAAGCTCCTGCCACGGTGCTTCCGAAAAGAGTCAGTACCAGCAGCAGACTGCTGGTCCATGCACTGATTTTTTTTGCTTTCATGTTTTTCTCCTTCCCTGTCCGTAATTTTCTCTTTTTACAGGCTTTCCCGGAAAATGGCGGCAATTTCTTCCTGGTCCAGGACTTTGTAGCCCCCTTCCAGGATCAGGGTGCCCCGGACCAGATCCGGGATCATGGCTTCGGTGGCCCCCAACTGGGAAGTCTTCATCACAAGACCCAGGCCGTGCATCCAGTCTTCCATAGCCTGGAGTCCAGCTTCCGCCACTTCCCGGTCCGTTTTTCCCTGAGGGTCCACATTCCACACATTGACCGCAAACCGTTTGAATTTGCACAGCCCATAGGGCAGGATGTACCGGTAACAGGGCAGGGACACGGCAGCCAGGGTCATGCCATGGGTGGCATTGGTCAGAGCTCCCACGGCCTGGCCCAGCATATGGACCATCCAGTCGGTGGTCTTGCCTTTGGCAATCAGGGTGTTCAGGGCCCAGGTGGCATCCCACATCAGGTTGCTCCGGGCTTCATAGTTCTGAGGATCCTGGCTGGCGATCCGGCTGGCATGGATCACCGAACGCATCAGGCCTTCCGCCAAGTAATCACTGGTATTGTCATCGTTCCCGGAAAAATACTGTTCGCAGATGTGGTTGAAAATGTCGTAGATGCCGGCCACCATCTGGTACCGGGGCAGGGTCAGGGTATAGGTGGGATCCAGCACGGAGAACCGGGGCATCACTTCTTCACTGGCAAACACATGGCCGATCTTCAGTTTCTGTTCCGGGTTGGTGATGACAGCCCCGGCATTCATTTCAGATCCGGTCCCCACCATGGTGAGCACGCAGCCCACGGGAACAATGGGGCAGGAAGGTTCTTCGAACTTCACAAAGTATTTTTCCCAGGGATCTTCCTCACAATGGATGGATACGGCCAGAGCCTTGGCATAGTCGCAGCAGGAACCGCCTCCCACGGCCAGGATGAAGTCCGCCTTGTGCTGCCGGGCCAGGGCGATGCCTTCCCGGAGCTTGTCCACCGTCGGGTTGGGCATGACCCCGGAAATCTCCGCCACCTGCTTGCCTGTTTCCGCCAGCACCCGGACCACCTGGTCATAGATGCCGTTCCGTTTGATGGAACCCCCGCCGTATACCAGCATCACCCGGCTGCCGTATTTGTCCAGCTCCGTCCGGATGTTTTCCAGGGCCCCTTTGCCGAAGAACAGTTTGGTGGGATTGCAGTATGTAAAATTTCCTAACATGGTTTTCTCCTTTTGTCTTCCAAATCATGTGGTTTGTTTCTGATGGTTCTGAGTATAACAGAAGATAGAATTCATGTGAAATAGTTAGTTTTCATCATTTATAATACATTTTTTGCATGATATAATAAATACAAAGGAGGGATCCTGATGGACAGTGAAACCCTGAAAAACTTCTTAGTGGTGGCCCGGGAAGGGAACATTACCCGGGCTGCCCAGTTCATCCATATTACCCAGCCCACTTTATCCCGGCAGATGCAGAATCTGGAACAGGAACTGGGCCGTCCCCTGCTGATCCGGGGAAAGCGGCATCTGAGCCTGACCCCGGAAGGCCAGCTGTTCCGGAAACGGGCGGAAGAGATCCTGGAGCTGTTCCAGAAGACCCGTTCGGAGATCCACACCTCTTCTGAGATTGCCGGGGACATTTACATGGGTGCCGGAGAAACCGACGTAATCCGGCAGATATCCCAGGTGGCCAGCCAGTTTGCCCAGCTCCATCCCCAGCTCCGGTTCCATATCCGCAGCGGAGACAGAGAAGCAGTACGGGAAATGCTGGAAAAGGGCCTGGTGGATTTTGGTCTGATCTACGGGCCTTCGGATCCGGGAAAATACAAGGTGGTTCCCCTGACCCCAGTGGACCGTTGGGGATTCCTTCTGCCCCGTACCCATCCCCTGGCCCTGTACCCGGAACTGACCCCGGAACAGGTCCATGACCAGCCTCTGATCCTGTCCCGGCAGGCCATGCTTACCGGGATCCCCCAGGAATGGCTGGGCCGGGACCTGGACCATCTGCATATTGCAGGCACCTACACCCTCTTGACCAACGGGGCCAAAATGGTGGCCGGGGGGCTGGGGCTGGCCATGGGGCTGGACGGGCTCATCAACACCAGCGGCAGTCCCCTTTGCTTCCGGCCCTGCAGCCCTCCCCTTCTGGATACCATGAGCCTGATCTGGAAACGGGGCCAGCTGTTCACCCCGGCCGTCCAGGGGTTCCTGGATCTGCTGCTGCAGAATTTTGGGAAGACGGAATAAAAAAAGAGCTGTTGACAAAAATCGGGAGTGCCTCAGGCACTCCCGATTTTTCTCAATCAAACTTCCGGTCGTACAGATCGCTCTTGGCCAGGAACTCTTCCACCGTGGCAAAGCCCAGCTTTTTCAGCAGCTCGATTACGTAGGGGTTTTCCGCAGGAGTCTTGTACTGGGCCTCATCACTGTAGGCCTGTACGTTTTTCTTGCCTTCCTCCCGGTTCACCAGCGCTTTGGGGCCGCCTACGCAGCCGCCTTTGCAGCCCATGCCTTCGAAGAAGTTCCCCTCGTGGTTCCCCTTCAGGATGCTGTCGATCATGGCCCGGCATTCAGGCACACTGTCCGCCCGGCGGATCTTCATTTCGATCTTCCGGTGAGGGTTCAGCTTCTTCACCGTGGCATCCACAGCTGCCGCCACCCCGCCGGCGTAGGCGTAGCGGATCCCGGCCTTGGAGGCGTGAGGCACATTGTCTTCTTCCAGGGAAGTCAGATCCAGCTGGGTGGTGGAGAACAGATCCCGGAGCTCTTCATAGGTGAGCACGTAGTCGATGGCTCCCTTCAGATCCGGTTCCTTGATTTCCGCCTTCTTGGCCATGCAGGGCCCGATGAACACGGTCTTCGCTTCCGGATGGAGCACCTTCACCGTCCGGCCCCCGGCGATCATGGGAGACACGGAACCGGGCACATTGGGCATCAGCTGGTGGTACAGCCGGCGGATCATGGCGATCCACATGGGGCAGCAGCAGCTGGTGAGCTGGAAGTCCCCTTCTTTATTGACGTTCTTGTCGAACTCCAGGGCTTCCTTCAGAGTCAGGATATCGGCGAACACCGCCACTTCCAGCATCCCGGAAAAGCCCAGCAGCTTCAGGGCCGTCCGCAGTTTGCCGGCGGTGACTTCCGGGCCGAACTGGCCGGAGAAGGCGGGAGCCACCAGGGCATAGATGGGGGTATCTCCCTTCTTCAGTTCTTCCACCACGGGGATGATGTCCTTCTTGGTCTTCAGGGATTCCAGTTTGCAGGCATCCACACAGGCCTGGCAGCCCACGCATTTGTCCGGATCGATCTGGACCCCGTCAGCACTGGGATGCATGGCATCCCACTGGCAGACCTTCACACAGTCCGCCTGCTTGTCTTCCGAACAGGTGCAGGGCTTCACCCGCCACACCAGGCTGGTTTCTTCCGGATGGGCCAGGCATTCGATCATCTTGGGATCGGCGTTGTCGATGTCTTCCACATTCTTCCCTTCCGCCGCCCGTTTCAGCATCTTGTGATACAGTTCATCCAAAGTCAGGTTTTTCGCTTTGCTGTCTTCCATTTTTTCTCCCCTCGTCAATGGGGATTGCTGCCTGGCAGCAATCCCAAGCCGGAAGTCTGGAGTCCAAAGTCTGAAGCCTCCGGATAGGACCTGTCTCAACAGCCAGGTCCTTTTGATGATGCAGAACCAGGACCGAAATCATCATGAGATTCCCTTTCGATCAATGGTTTTACACATTCAAAAAATTTGCCTGCAAATTTATCATTCGGCTTCTGACTTCTGACTTCTGACTTCTTTACTCCTTACACAATTTTCGTGGACCATCCCTCGATGTTCCACACTTGGTCCACCCAGTCTTCGTAGAATTCCGGTTCGTGGGACACCAGCAGCAGAGTTCCCTTGTATTCCCGGAGAGCCCGCCGGAGCTCTTCCTTGGCTTCCACATCCAGATGGTTGGTGGGTTCGTCCAGCACCAGCAGGTTGGCCGGCCGCTGCATGATCTTGCACAGCAGCACCTTGGCCGCTTCACCCCCGGAAAGAGCCGTCATTTTGGTGGTGATGTGGTCGTTGGTGAGGCCGCAGGCGGCCAGGGCAGCCCGGACTTCCGAATTGGTCATCCCCGGGTATTCCTGCCACAGTTCCTCCAGGGCAGTGTTCTGGTTCCCTTTGGCACTTTCCTGTTCGAAATACCCTACGGACACGAAATCTCCCTGTTCCACACTGCCGGCCACCGGCGGGATCATCCCCAGCAGGGTCTTCAGCAGGGTGGATTTTCCCAGGCCGTTGGTACCCCGGATGGCGATTTTCTGGCCCCGTTCCAGCTTCAGGTCCACCTGTTTGGTGAGAGGCACATCATACCCCAGCACCAGATTGCTGGCAGTAAGCACGAACCGGGACGGGGTCCGGTCTTCCAGGAACCGGAAATGAGGCTTGGGCTTTTCCGCCCGTTTGGTAAGGAGCTCCATTTTGTCCAGTTTCTTCTGCCGGCTGTTGGCCATGCCCCGGGTGGCCACCCGGGCCTTGTTCCGGGCGATGAAGTCCTGTTCCTTTTTGATCTCCGCCTGCTGCCGTTCGTAGGCCGCCTCTTCCTGGCGCCGCTTCAGGGCCGCCATCTCCTCGAACTTCTCGTAGTTCCCGGTATACCGGTCCAGCTTCAGGTTGTCCACATGCCAGATGATGTTGGTCACTGCATTGAGGAAGGGTACATCGTGGGAAATCAGGATGAAGGCGTTTTCGTAGTCCTGGAGATACCGGGTAAGCCACTGGATGTGCTCCGCATCCAGGTAGTTGGTGGGTTCGTCCAGCAGCAGGATGTCAGGGTTCTCCAGCAGCAGCTTGGTGAGCAGCACCTTGGTCCGCTGGCCCCCGGACAGTTCGTCCACCTTGTGTTCCAGGCCGATGTCCCGGAGCCCCAGGCCTCCGGCCACTTCTTCGATTTTGGCATCCAGGTTGTAGTAGTCCGCCGCTTCCAGCCGTTCCTGGATTTCCCCCACTTCCTCCATAAGCCGTTCCATTTCTTCCGGGGAAGCGCTTTCCATTTTGTCGTAGTCTGCCAGCATTTCCTGTTCCTGTTCCACCAGGTCCTGGAAGGCGGTGCGGAGGGTTTCCCGGATGGTCTTCCCGGGCTCCAGGGCGGAATGCTGGTCCAGGTAGCCCACTTTGGTCCGCCGGGCCCAGGTCACCTTCCCTTCATCGGGGGTCAGTTTCCCGGTGATGATGGACATAAAGGTGGATTTCCCTTCCCCGTTGGCCCCCACCAGGGCCACATGTTCCCCCTTTTCCAGGCGGAAAGAAACATCGTCGAAAATTTCCCGTCCCCCATAGCTGTGGGAAAGATGGGCAACATCCAAAACACTCATGCAAGAACTCCTTTTGCTGATTCGTTCACCGCCAGCAAAGCTGGCTTCCTTCGGCCATTGACCATTGACCGCTGACAGGGTGAAAAATACTTTTCACCCTCTATAATCGGTTAAGTATACCATAAAATCCTCTTCCCGTTCAATGATTCCAATAGTTGCAGAAACAACAGACATCTGTACAGACTGTATGTTATAATGTCCCCGCTAAGGGTCTGCCGCACGGGTGGCGGACCCATGACCCTTATAACTGCGCTGCAAGAGGAGAAAAACATGGGTTATCAACTGACACAAGAAGGACTCCGTCAGGTATTCGCCGACTGGAGCCGGGAGTATGACATCTACGCTCCCAAACGGTTCGAAGGGACCGGCCGCTTTTCTGAAACGGATGTGATCCGCTATGGGACGGTGACCGCGCCGGAAGAAGTGATCTGGGACCAGCGGTCCGACTATTCCTGGAAGGAAGCGGTGCTGCCGGTCTGCCAGACCCTGCTGTACTTTACGGAAGAAACGGTCACGGAAGCCAAGGATCCGGACCGGGGCAAGATTGTCCTGCTCCGGAGCTGTGACCTGGCTGCGGTACAGCGGTTCGACTACATCTTCCTCCAGAACGGACCGGAAGATTCCTACTACCGGTCCCGCCGGGACAAGATTAAATTCGTCCTCATGGGTTGTGACCATTCCTTTGAGGGCTGTTTCTGCGTCAGCATGGGCACCAACCGTACTGCCGGCTGGGACGCAGCCCTGAACCGCCGGAAAGAGGGCTACCAGGCTGAAGCCGCCGACAGCTTCCTGGCCGCCGCCCTGGAAAAGGCCGGAACCCTCTGTGGAGACGTGGTCCCTGACGCTGTGGAAGCCAACGACTTCACCGTCACGGTGCCGGAGGACCTGACCAGTGCCGTAGCCCAGAGCACCATCTGGGACGAATACGACAAACGGTGCATCAAATGCGGCCGGTGCACCCTGGTGTGCCCCACCTGCACCTGCTGGTCCATGCAGGATCTTTTCTACACGGAAAACGGCAAAGCCGGGGAACGGCGCCGGGTCCAGGCTTCCTGCATGATCGACGGCTACACCGACGTGGCCGGGGGCCTGAAGTTCCGCCAGAAGGGCGGGGAACGGATGCGCTTCAAGGTGCTCCACAAGGTCCTGGACTTCAAGAAACGGGCCGGATACCAGATGTGCGTGGGCTGCGGCCGGTGCGATGCCATCTGCCCGGAATACATTTCCTTTGTCCGCTGCATCGACAAACTGGCGGACGGCATGAAGGAGGTCACGAAAGATGAAAGATAACACCTACCTGCCCTTCCGCTCCGAGATCCTGGAAGTGATCAAGCATGCGGACCTGGAATACACCTTCCGGATGGCCTATGACCGGGGCAAGGAACATCCGGTGAAACCGGGCCAGTTCTTTGAGATCTCCATCCCCAAATACGGGGAGGCCCCCATTTCCGTCAGCGGCATCACCGACCATTCCCTGGATTTCACCATCCGGAAAGTGGGCAGCCTCACCAACGAAATCTTCGAAAACTACGTGGGGGACCATTTCTTCCTCCGGGGACCCTACGGCAACGGGTTCGACGTGAACATGTTCAAAGGCAAGGAGATCATCCTGGTGGCCGGTGGGTCCGGTCTTTCCCCCATCCACGGGGTCATCGACTACTTTGCGGACCATATGGACGAATGCGAACGGCTGACGGTGATCGTGGGCTTCAAATCCCCCCACGACATCCTGTTCCGGGAAGACCTGAAACGGTGGAAACAAAGCGGCATGAACCTGATCTACACCGTGGACAAGGCGGATGACGACCCGGACTATGACGGCCATGTGGGCCTGGTGACCCAGTACATCCCGGAAATGAACCTCCAGGATCCGGACAACGCCATTGCCGTGGTGGTGGGTCCTCCCATGATGATCAAATTCTCCATCAAGACCCTGCTGGGCCTGGGCTTCGACGAAGAAAAGATCTGGGTCTCTGAATCCCGGAAAATGTGCTGCGGCGTGGGCAAATGCGGCCACTGCCGGATCGGCGAAATCTACGTGTGCCAGGATGGACCGGTGTTCAAATACACCCAGGTCCGGTCCTTCATTGACTAGGAGGCGTCCCATGCTGGATATGGATTGTGGAAAACTGAAAAAGAACGCCTACCGGGTGACCAAGCACCGGGGCATCACCTCTTCCCGGGTGCGGGTGCCCGGCGGCCATCTCACCGCCGATGTACTGGGGAAGATCCAGGAAATCGCGGAAACCTACGGCAACGGCCAGGTCCATCTGACCATCCGCCAGGGCTTCGAGATCCTGGGGATTCCCTTTGAAAAGGTTCCCGAAGTGAACAAGGCTCTCCAGCCCATCATCGAGGAACTGGACATCAACCAGGAAGCCCCCGGCACCGGCTATCCCGCTTCCGGGACCCGGAACATCATGGCCTGTGTGGGGAACCGGGTGTGCCCCTTCGGGAACTACGACACCACCGCCCTGGCCAAACGGATCGAAAAGGCCATCTTCCCCAACGACCTCCATGTGAAGGTGGCCCTTACCGGCTGCCCCAACGACTGCTGCAAGGTGCGGATGCACGATTTCGGGATCATCGGCATGACCGAGCCCCAGTTCGATCCCTCCCGGTGCATCAGCTGCGGCGCCTGTGTGAAGAAATGCAAACAGCTTTCCGTGGAAGCCCTGCACATGGACAAATTCCGCCCGGTGCGGAACGTGGAAAAATGCATCGGCTGCGGAGTCTGCGCCCATGCCTGCCCCAACCGGGCCTGGACCCGGAGCAGGACCCAGTATTTCCGGATCACTCTTTTGGGCCGCAGCGGCAAGAAGAACCCCCGGATGGGTGTGGACTTCATCAAATGGGCGGATGCGGACAGCGTTGTGAAGATTGTCAGCAATGTGTATGACTACGCCCGGAAGTACATCGACCCGGAAGCTCCCGGGGGCAAGGAACACATCGGCTACATGGTGGACCGGACCGGTCCGGAAGAATTCCTCCGGTACATCCTCCGGGACGTGCACCTGCCGGAAAAGGCGGAAGTGTACAAACCTCTCTACTGGAACGGGATCCGGTATTGGGGATTGAAGTAATAAAGGGTGTGAAAATACTTTTCACACCCTGTCACTAGTCTCTAGTCACTAGTCTCTAGCTGATGGAAGCCAGCTGTCGCTGGCAAATATAGGAGTTGTGAATTATTTTTTCACAGCTCCTTTTTTGTTATAATGGACCCATGAAAGGACTGATACTCATGAAATGGCTCATTGCTTCTGATATCCATGGGTCCGCCTTGTTCACCCGGCAGCTGCTGGAACGGTTCCGTGCCGAAGGGGCCGACCGACTGCTTCTTTTGGGCGACCTTTTGTACCACGGGCCCCGGAACGACCTGCCGGAAGGCTATGCCCCCAAAGAGGTGATTGCCCTCCTGAACGGCCTGAAGGACCGGATCTTCTGCGTTCGGGGCAACTGCGAAGCGGAAGTGGACCAGATGGTCCTCCAGTTCCCGGTGCTGGCGGACTATGCCCTGCTGGAATGGAACCATCACCTGATCTTCGTCACCCACGGCCACCGGTACAACCTCCAGCACCCGCCTCTCCTCCAGCCCGGAGACATCCTCCTCCACGGCCACACCCACATCCCCGCCAACGAGCCCTGGGGCCAGGACAATCGGTACTGGAACCCGGGCTCCGTTTCCCTGCCCAAAGCCGGCACTCCCCACAGCTATATGGTGCTGGAGGAGGACCGGCCCCTCTGGAAAGCCTTGGAATAGGAGGACCAGGATCATGACTCCTTCCAGAAAAATTTCCTTTTCTCTTTTCCTGGCGGTGCTGGGAATGGTTTCTTCCGGGTTCCGGCCTTTGCCGGCTCTGGCCCGGGAGGATGCCGCCAAAATCTCCCACGCCCGGAAAAGCTGGCCAACAATGTGAATCTGACCTACAACTACAAAGAGGACACAGCGGCTCCCGGCTGGATTTCCCTGTATCACAACTACAGCCAGGCTGATTCTTACTACCCCGCAGGAACGGAAGAGCAGGATGAACTCCCCAGCTACAGCCGGTGGAAGGCTTACACCAACGGACTGGACTGGCGGGACGGCTGGAAAGTGGGGAAGCATTCCACCGTCACGGCAGGGATCACCTGGCAGCACACCTCCCTGGATACGGAGCAGAACCTGCTGGATGCCCATAACTTTGCCAAGAACTACAACCAGGGCATCAGCAATCTGTCCGGCTATGTGACCACCAAGACCCGGTACGGCAAGCTGTCCCTCCAGAGCACCTCCCTGTTCAATCACAACACCCGGTTCGATAATGAATATGTGTACGGAGACTCCCTGGAATACCGGCCGGACGACAGACTGACCTTTTACGGATCCCTCCAGCGGATCTATTCCGTCCCCACCCTGGACGAACTGTACTACAACAATTACAACCGGGATTCTGACGGAGCCTGGAAGATCCGGGGAAATGAGCACCTCCAGCCGGAAACCGGCTTCAAATGGAACGGAGGCATCCGGTACCGGCTCAACAGCCACAGCACCCTGGGGGCCAACGCCTTTGTGTCCCACATCAACAATCCCATTGTATGGTACAGGGCAGCCGGGACCTGGACACCCAAAAATCTGGAAAGCCAGAACAAGGACGGGATCCAGGTCACCTGGGAAGACCAGTTCAGTCCCCGATACGGTCTCACCGCCTCCTACGCCTGGACCCGTACGGACACCACCTACGGCAGCGGCATCGATCCCCAATACACCGATGAAGTGGCGCCCCATGCCGTCAAGGCGGCCCTCACCTACCGGGACAAACGGTGGACCAACAGCCTGCTGTTCCAGGCCGCCTGGGGCCGGGACAAGGGATGGTACACCGGCAATGCCTTCACCCTGGACGCCAATGTCAATTACAGATTCAACCAGCACTGGAACACCTGGCTGAAGCTCAGGAACCTGCTGGACGAAAGTTACGAAGACGTGGGCTCCCGGACCCTGGGCGACTGCCCCGCCTACGGCCGCACGGCCCTTCTGGGAGTAACGTATCGATTGTGAAAAAAGGTCTGTTGCGCATGCAACAGCCCCTTTCACTTTTTCACCGTCTCCCTCAGATTCTTGAAGAACCGGTCGATGATCCGGTTGTACACTCCCAAGGGATCGTTTTCACTGTCCCGTACCCGGGCATCTTCGCTGGAGGCCACCAGTTTCCCGGTTCTGGTGTCGAACCACAGGAACCGGACGGTGACGCTGGCATAGGGCACGTAATAATCCGGGATGTATTCCGGATAGGTGATGGTCCGATAAAACGTATGCCAGTTTCCCTGGTCATCCCGGTAGCTGTCATCGATTTCCCGGGTCTTCCATTCCGTATGGGCGGGCACCAGGTAAGAATCCACCTGGCAGTTGTCCAGGGCGGCCAGGATGTACAGCTGGGCCCCTGCGTCCAGGGCTGCCTGGGGGATGGCCACTGCTCTTCTTTCCCCATCTGTTGTCTGGACCTGACTTTTCCCGTCTTTTTCCCCTGATTTCTCTGTTTTTCCAGCAGAAACCAGGGGGTCTTTTTCTTCCCCTTCTCCCGGCAAAAGAGCCCGGAACTGGATCTCCGGGGCCAGTACCACTTTCACCCCCTTGGCCTTTCCGGCTTTTTTCCGGTAGTCCTGAAGCATTTTCTGAGCCTTGGTACCACTCTGGAGATGGTAGCCGCTCATATCCATATCCGACAGGTACACCGTCTTCACCTGGCTGAAATCATAGTCCGTATCCTGCCAGCTGGTGTATTCCGCCAGAGCTCCGGAAGCCCCGGCCATAGTCAGGATTCCCCCCAGCACCAGCGTACGGATGCCTTGCAGCAGTTTCATGGATCTCATCCTTTCTGTTTTTTCTGATTTTTTACCAGTCTGCCGGGAAAACATGAATCCGGCAGACTCAGTATATCATAAGGTGAAATCCGGATACAATAAAAAAGAACCCGTCAGCCACGGGTTCTTTCCATCGGCCAGTGACCGTTGACCAGTGACAAAAAAGAGGCTGTTGCATGCGCAACAGCCCTTTTTTACAGAACTCAGATCAGTTCCAGGATTGCCATTTCAGCAGCATCGCCGCGGCGGGGAGCCGTTTTGTAAATACGGGTATAACCGCCGTTGCGGTCAGCGTATTTGGGGGCGATTACATCAAACAGCTTCTTGGTGGCATCTTCATCCACGAGGAATGCCAGAACCTGACGACGAGCGCTCAGATCACCTTTTTTAGCCAGGGTGATCATTTTATCAGCCAGACCGCTGATTTCTTTTGCTTTCGTTTCAGTGGTTTCGATTCTCTCGTTTTTGAAGAAGGCGGTCAAGACGCTGCGGAACATAGCTTTCCGGTTGCTGGTGTTCCGGTTGAATTTTCTGTAGGACATCTTTCGTCTTCCTCCTATTCTTCATCAGAATTGCGCAGGTGCAATCCCAATTCTTCGATTTTGTTCTTGACTTCTTCCAAGGATTTGCTGCCCAGGTTGCGGACGCAAATCAGCTCGTCTTCCGTCTTGTTGATGATATCTTCTACCGTATTGATGCCGGCCCGTCTCAAGCAGTTGTTGGAACGGACAGTCAGATCCAGATCATCGATGGACATCTGCAGCACAGAAGACTTGGTGCCTTCATCGCTGGTCTTGGTACCATCTTCGTCCCCCTGGATGCGGGGCACGTTGGTGGTCTTGAACAGAGCCAGATACTTGATCAGGATTTCGGCTGCAGAAGTCACAGCTTCATCCGGCCCCAGGCTCCCATCGGTCCATACTTCAAGGGTCAGCCGGTCGTAGTTGGTCACGTTGCCCACCCGGGTATCGGTGACACCGAATTTCACACGGGTGATGGGGGAGTAGATGGAATCCACAGGGATGAAGCCGATGGGCTGATCCTTGGATTTGTTCTTCTCCGCCTGGACGTAGCCACGGCCCACGTCAACGTAGATTTCCATGTTCAGGGATCCGTTCTTGTCCAGGGTTGCAATGTGCAGCTCCGGATTCAGAACTTCCGTGTCCTGATCGGTGATCACGTCGGCGCCGGTCACTTCGCCTTCGCCAGCCTTCTTGATGTAGAACGTCTTGGGTTCAAAGGAGGTCTGGTCATCCAGACCCACTTTGAAGCACAGGGCTTTGATGTTTAATACGATATCCGCAACGTCTTCTCTGACTCCCTCAATGGTAGAGAACTCATGGAGGACTCCATCGATTTTAATGCCCGTCACAGCCATGCCGGACAAGGAAGAAAGCAGTACACGACGCAGACTGTTACCTAAAGTAATACCGTATCCACGTTCCAAAGGTTCCCAGACGAACTTGCCATAACGTCCGTCAGGAGAAATTTCGTCGACAACCAGGCTAGGTTTTTCGATTTCCTTCATGCGGAAGCCTCCTTTCGCGCATTACCACAATACGCGGTATAAGTAAGTGGAGAACAGTATCGGATTACTTGGAGTACAATTCGACGATCATCTGTTCTTCAACAGGTACGTCGATGTCTTCCCGAACCGGCAGACGGTCAACCTTTCCGCTGAGGTTTTGAGCGTCCACGGAGATCCAGGCAGGAACGGAGGTCTTGCCCAGGACTTCAGCCATGCCTTTGAAGTAGGCAGAGCTGCGGCTGTTTTCCATTACGGAGACTACATCCCCGGCTTTAACCAGAGCAGAGGGGATGTCCAGGCGCTTGCCGTTTACGGCAATGTGGCCATGGGTCACCAGCTGGCGAGCCTGACGGCGGGTATGGGCCAGGCCCATGCGGTATACCACGTTGTCCAGTCTGCGTTCCAGCAGGATCAGCAGGTTGGCACCAGCGATGCCTTCCATTTTCTTGGCTTTTTCATAGTAGCCGCGGAACTGTTTTTCCAGAACGCCATAGATGAACTTGGCTTTCTGTTTTTCAGCCAGCTGCATACCATATTCGCTCTTCTTTTTGAACTGGCGTTTCGGCTGCCGGTTGGATTCTTTCATAACCCCAACGAAAGCCGGAGACATGCCCAGAGATCTGCATCTTTTCAGAACAGGAGTCTTATCAATAGCCATCTAGTCTTTCACCTCCAATTATACTCTTCTGCGTTTCGGCGGACGGCAGCCGTTGTGAGGAATGGGAGTCACATCTTTGATGGATTCCACTTCCAGGCCTGCAGCCTGCAGAGCGCGGATAGCAGCTTCACGGCCAGCGCCGGGGCCCTTGACGAATACTTCGATCCGTTTCAGACCATGTTCCATAGCGGCTTTGGCAGCGGATTCAGCAGCCATCTGAGCTGCAAAAGGAGTGCTTTTCCGGGAACCGCGGAAGCCCTGACCGCCGGCAGAAGCCCAGCTCAGGACAGCCCCGTTCAGATCGGAAATCGTTACGATCGTGTTATTAAAGGTGGAGCGGATATGTGCTACACCAGCTTCAATGTTCTTGCTTACTTTCCGTTTGGCACGGACAACTTTTTTACCAGCCACTCGTCTAATCCCTCCTTAGACAGACTTACTTCTTAGCGCCGGCCACTTTTTTCGGGCCTTTGCGGGTACGAGCATTGTTCTTGGTGTTCTGACCCCGTACAGGCAGGCCTGCACGATGTCTCCGGCCGCGGTAGCAGCCGATTTCCACCAGGCGTTTAATGTTCAGGGATTCTTCACGGCGAAGGTCCCCTTCCACTTTGTATTCATGATCCAGGATTTCACGCAGCTTGGCAATTTCCGCTTCCGTCAGATCCCGGACACGGGTGTCAGGGTTGATCCCGGTTTTAGCCAGGATTTCCCGGGACAGGGTCAGACCGATCCCGTAAATGTACGGCAGAGCGTATTCGATACGTTTATCTCTAGGCAAATCTACACCGGCGATACGAGCCATTCAAAGCACCTCCTTCTTATCCTTGTCTCTGTTTATGTTTCGGGTTTTCGCAAATGACCATGACGCGGCCTTTGCGTTTGATAATCTTGCATTTTTCGCAAATGCGTTTTACAGACGGTCTTACTTTCATGTTGCTTGAACCTCCTCTTGCCAATCCTCTTATTTGAACCGATAAGTAATCCGACCCCGGTTCAGATCATAGGGCGTCAGCTCTACGGTCACCTTATCCCCTGGGAGGATCTTAATAAAGTTCATACGTATTTTTCCGGAAATATGTGCCAGGATTTCATGATCGTTTTCCAGTTTTACCCGGAACATCGCATTGGGTAAAGATTCCAAGACAGTACCTTCTACTTCGATCGCATCTTGTTTTGACACGCTTATGCCTCCTTACCCTTTTACAGCAGCGACCACGTCAGCATACACCTTGTCGATGGGCTGAGTGCCGTCAATTTCCCTGTACACGCCTTCCGCCTTGTAATACGCAATGAGAGGAGCAGTTTGGCTATGGTACGCTTCCAAACGTTTTTTCACAGTGGTTTCTTTGTCATCATCCCGCTGGTAAAGTTCCCCACCGCATTTGTCGCATACGTTTTCCTGTTTGGGAGGATTGTACACCACATGATAGGTGGCACCACAGTTTTTGCAGATCCGCCGGCCGGTAACCCGGGCTACCAGGTCTTCATCAGGCACGCTGATGTTGACCGCAGCAGTCAGGGAGATCCCGAGATTCTTCAGGATGTCGTCCAGGGCTTCTGCCTGATCTTTGGTACGGGGAAAACCGTCCAGGATGAATCCTTTGGCACAGTCCGGCTGGCTCAGACGTTCCTTCACAATGCCGATTGTGACACTGTCCGGAACCAAACCGCCGGCGTCCATATATTTCTTGGCTTCTTTCCCCAATTCCGTCCCATTTTTCACAGCCGCACGGAACATATCTCCCGTAGAAATATGGGGAATGGGGAAATCGGCAACTAATTTTTCCGCTTGGGTCCCCTTGCCTGCGCCAGGAGGTCCCATTAAAAGAATATGCATGTTCTCTCTCCTTATTTCATGAAACCCTGGTAGTGCCGCATGAGGGTCATGGACTCTACCTGTTTCATTGTGTCAAGCGCTACGCCAACTACGATCAACAAAGCCGTTCCGCCGAAGTATACTCCGGAAATTCCTGTGAGCCAGACGATCATGTTGGGCATAATAGCAATGAACGCCAGAAAAACAGCACCCGCCAGGGTGATCCGGTTCATCACCTTGTCCAGATAGTCCGTGGTCGGTTTGCCAGGCCGCAGCCCGGGGATGAAGCCGCCGTATTTCTTGATGTTGTCGGACATATCCGGGATGTTCAGGCTTACTGCGGTATAGAAGTAAGTGAAGAACAGGATGAGCAGGATGTACAGCGAGGTCTGCAACGGTGTGCCCCATGCTAAATAGCCGGCCACTTTCTGGATCCAGGGGATCTTGATGAACTGCGCAATGGTCACAGGAAACATCAATACGGAAGAAGCGAAGATGATGGGCATAACACCAGCCTGATTCACCTTCAGGGGAATGTAGGTGGTGTGTCCGCCGTACATCTTCCGACCTACGATCCGCTTTGCGTACTGGACGGGGACTTTCCGGTAGGAAACCGTAATGGCCACCACGAACATCACCATCAGTACAGCCAGCACAGCGAAGATCAATACGTTGAAGACGTTGATAGTTCCTGCCTGCAGGTACCGGCCGATCACAGCCAGCCCGTTGGGCAGTCGGGAAATGATCCCGGCAAAGATGATCAGAGAAATCCCGTTCCCGATCCCTTTGGCCGTAATCTGTTCCCCAATCCACATCAGCAGCAGAGAGCCTGCGGTAAGGGTGATGACGATCATGGCAAAGGAGAAGAAGTCAGGGTTGTTGACTGCCGCCCGCAAGCCATATGCCATCCCGATTGCCTGAATGGCGCCCAGGCCCACCGCCGCATAGCGGTTGATTTTGTTGATTTTTTTTGCTCCTTCCGCTCCCTCTTTGGACCATTCTTCCAAAGTCGGGATCACCACTGTCAGCAGCTGCGTAATAATTGACGCATTGATGTAAGGAGTAATGCTCATGGCAAATATGGAGAATTTGCTGAGAGCACCGCCGGAGAACAGATCCAGAAGACCGAACAGGTTTCCACTGGTGAAAAGCCGTTCGATCATGGCTGCGTTAACCCCCGGAACGGGAATTTGCGTACCAGCCCTGAATACTATGAACATCGCAAGGGTAAATAATACTTTCTTTCGGAGTTCCGTAGCCTTTAACAGGTTATCAAGGGCTGATGCCAATTAGATCACCTCTACCTTACCGCCGGCAGCTTCGATCTTGGATTGAGCAGTTTTGCTGAAGCCCATGGCTCTTACCGTGACCTTTTTGGTCAGTTCGCCATTGCCCAGGACACGAATGCCGTCACGGATGTTTTTCACCAGGCCGGCTTCGATCAGGGCTACAGGATCGATTACAGCACCGTCGTCAAAGCAGTTGAATACTTCCACATTGATCTCAGTGTAATGTTTGCCGAATTTATTGTAGAAACCGCGTTTCGGCAGACGCAGGTACAACGGCTTTTGGCCACCTTCGAACCCAGGACGTTTCACCCCGCCGCTACGGGATTTCTGACCTTTTTGGCCTTTGCCGGATGTTTTGCCCAGGCCGGAACCAAGACCGCGGCCTACACGGACGCGAGCTTTTTTGGAGCCGGCAGCGGGAGCCAATTCATGCAAATACATTTGCAGACCTCCTTATTACGCCTTCACTTCTTCTACTTTGACCATATGTTCCACTTTGTGGATCATACCGCGCAGAGCAGGAGAGTCTTCTTTCACAACGCTGGTACGGATCTTGGTCAGACCCAGAGCCTTGACAGTAGCGCGTTGGTCTTTGGGATACCCGATTAAGCTACGGGTCAGCGTGATTTTTACCTGTGCCATCATGCTACCTCCTTAGCCTAACAGTTCTTCAACAGTTTTGCCGCGCAGAGCAGCAACTTCTTTGGCGTTCTTCAGGGATTTCAGACCCTGCAGAGTTGCCCGGACCACATTGTTGGGGTTGGAAGTACCCTGAGATTTGGTCAGGATGTCCCGAACGCCAGCCAGTTCCAGGACGGCACGGACAGCACCGCCGGCGATAACCCCGGTACCTTCCATAGCCGGTTTCAGCAGGACGCGGCCTGCACCGAACACACCGATTACTTCGTGAGGAATGGTGGTGCCTTTCAGAGGAACGGTGATCAGGTTCTTTTTGGCATCATCCACACCCTTGCGGATTGCTTCGGGAACTTCGGCAGCTTTGCCCAGGCCCATGCCAACCTTGCCGTTTTCATCACCAACAACAACCAAAGCAGAGAAGGAGAAACGACGTCCGCCTTTTACGACCTTAGCTACGCGGTTGATGAAGACTACTCTTTCTTTGAAGCCATCATCTTGTTTTTCGTAATTAGCCACTCTTTTGTCCTCCCTCTGTTAAAATTCCAGACCAGCTTCGCGAGCCGCTTCAGCCAGGGCTGCTACACGGCCGTGATACAGGTAACCACCGCGGTCGAATACAACAGTCTTGATGCCCTTTTCCAGAGCTTTTTTGGCGATTTCAGTGCCGACAGCTTTAGCAGCTTCGATGTTGCCGCCGTAGTTGGCTTTGTTGGCCTTTTCCACGGTGCTGGCGGAAACCAGAGTTTCACCAGTTTCATCGTTGATGATCTGAGCGTAGATGTTGCTCAGGCTGCGATATACATTGAAACGGGGTTTTTCAGCCGTTCCCACAATATTTCTGCGCATACGCAGGTGACGTTTCTGACGTGCTGCGTTTTTATCTTTCTTGTTCAGCAAGAGATTCACTCCTTCCTATTAGAAATTATTTCTTGCCTTTGGCGCCGGCTTTACCAACCTTGCGGATGATATGTTCGCCTACATAGCGGATCCCTTTGCCTTTGTAGGGTTCGGGAGCACGCAGGCTGCGGATTTCAGCAGCCACAGCACCAACTTTTTCCTTGTCGATACCGGAAACGATGATTTCCGTGGAGTTCGGGCAGTCGAAGGAAATGCCTTCGGGAGGATCCATCACGCAGGGATGGGAGAAGCCCAGGGTGAAGCTCAGGGCTTTGCCCTTCTTGGCTACACGGTACCCAACACCCTGGATTTCCAGGTGTTTGGAATACCCTTCCGTAACGCCGATGATCATGTTGTTGATCAGGGTACGGGACAGGCCGTGGAGGCTGCGGTGCACCTTGTCGTCGGAAGGACGGGTCACGGTGATCACCCCATCATTCAGGGCCACGGTCAGTTCTTTGCTGATTTGACGGCTCAGTTCGCCTTTCGGTCCCTTAACGGAGACCAGGTTATCTTCCACCGTTACCGTAACTTTATCAGGGACGGTAATCGGAGCTTTTCCAATTCTTGACACTTATAAGCACCTCCGGTCTAGGGAATATCTTACCAAACGTAAGCCACTACTTCGCCGCCCAATCCAGCTTTCCGGGCAGCCTTGTCGGTCATCATGCCCTTGGAAGTGGAGATTACGGCGATGCCCAGGCCGCCCAGTACGCGAGGCAGCTGGTCTTTCTGGGTGTAGACTCTCAAACCGGGTTTGGAGATACGCTTAATGCCGGAAATAACTTTTTCCTTGTTGGGACCGTATTTCAGCTGTACACGGATCACATTCTGGTGTTCACCGGCTACGACTTCGAAATCTTTAATGAATCCTTCGCTCTTCAAAATCTCTGCAATGGCAGTTTTGATTTTGGAGCAGGGGATTTCAACTTTATCGTGATGAACCGAATTGGCATTACGGATTCTCGTAAGCATATCGGCAATCGGATCAGTCATGGTCATTTATAAAAGCCCTCCTTCCTTTTTCCGCTCTTACCAGCTTGCTTTCGTTACGCCGGGAATAGCGCCTTCGTAAGCATACTTCCGGAAGCAGATACGGCAAATGCCGAATTTGCGCATGTAAGCATGCGGTCTGCCACAGATTTTGCAGCGATTATATTTGCGGACCTTGAACTTCGGTTCCGCTTTCCATTTTTCAATCAATGCGGTCTTTGCCACGGTTTTCCCTCCTTATGCCCCAAACGGCATACCCAGAAGCTTCAGCAGTTCTCTGCCTTCTTCATCGGTTTTAGCAGTCGTTACGATGATAACATCCATGCCGCGGACTTTGTCGACTTTATCATAGTCGATTTCAGGGAAAATCAGCTGTTCTTTCAGGCCGATGGAATAGTTGCCACGGCCGTCGAAGGACTTGGGGTTGACCCCTCTGAAGTCACGTACCCGGGGCAGGGCAATGTTCATGAATTTATCCAGGAATTCATACATCCGGCTGCCACGCAGGGTGACTTTCACACCGATGGGCATGCCTTCACGGAGTTTGAATGCAGCGATGGATTTCTTTGCCTTGGTGATGATGGGTTTCTGACCGGCGATCATGGTCATGTCAGCCACAGCAGATTCAATAGCCTTGCTGTTGGTCACTGCTTCACCGCAGCCAATATTCAAAACAACTTTTTCCAGTTTCGGAATTTCGTTGACGTTCTTGTAATTGAATTTTTCCATTAAGCCTTTCACAGCTTCGGAATTGTATTTGTCTTGCAGTCTCGTTGCCATCTGTTTTCCTCCTTTCCCGAAGATTATTTATCGATGACTTCCCCGCATTTTTTGCAGGCTCTGACAAAACCATTGCCAGCGGCCACTTTTTTGATACGGGTCGGTTTCTTGCAGGACGGGCATACCAGCATTACGTTGGAAACGCTGATAGGAGCTTCCTTGGTAATGATCCCACCCTGAGGGTTGCTCTGAGAAGGTTTCGTGTGCCGTTTTACCTGGTTCACGCCTTCCACAGTCACCTTGGATTTCTTCGGGAAAGCAGCGGTCACTTTGCCTTCCTTGCCTTTATCTTTACCAGCCAATACCACCACGGTATCGCCTTTTTTCACGTGCAATTTCACGGCTTCAGCCATTTCTGCAACACCTCCTTGTTCTTAGAGCACTTCCGGTGCCAGGGAAATGATCTTCATGAAGTCTTTATCACGGAGTTCCCGGGCAACAGGCCCAAAAATACGAGTGCCCTGAGGGGTCTTATCGTCTTTGATCAGAACCGCAGCGTTTTCGTCGAAACGGATGTAAGAACCATCCGGACGGCGGGTGCCTTTTACGGAACGCACCACAACGGCCTTCACTACATCACCTTTTTGGACAACGCCACCGGGTGTAGCATCTTTGACAGAAGCCACAATGATGTCACCGATGTTGGCGTATCTCCGATAGGAACCGCCCAGCACACGGATGCACATAATCTTTTTGGCGCCGGTATTGTCCCCAACATTCAGCACAGTCTGCTGTTGAATCATGGTTTACCTCCCTTGCCAAGCTATGCTCAGCAGTCTATCTTATTTTGCCCGTTCTACGATTTCAACGACGCGCCAGCATTTGTCTTTGGACAGGGGCCGGGTCTGAGCAATCTTCACGATATCCCCAGTATGAGCATCATTGTTTTCGTCATGAGCCTTCAGTTTAATGGTATGCATTACGCCTTTTTTGTAAAGAGGGTGTTGAACCAGACGTTCAATAGCGACCACAACGGTTTTCTGCATCTTGTCGCTTACGACTTTACCAGTACGCGTAACACGCAAGTTTCTCTCTTCAGCCACGGAATGTTTCCTCCTTCGCTTAGGGTCTAACCCGGATTAAGCGTTCACTTCGCGTTCCCGCTGGATCGTTTTGATCTGGGCAATGGATTTCTTGACTTCTCTGATCTTCATCGGATTGTCCAGTTGTCCGGTTGCCATTTGAAAACGCAAATTAAAAAGTTCATCTTTTAAGCCTGCCAGCTTGGATTCCAGCTCTTCAACAGACATTTCTCTGATTTCGTTAGTTTTCATTAAGCTTCACCACCTACTCCATTTTCACGCGCGGTGACTTCGGCATCCAGCTGTTCCTTCGTAACGAAGCGGGTCTTGATCGGCAGCTTGTTGCCGGCCAGACGCATAGCTTCCTTAGCGATATCTTCAGTAACGCCTGCCATTTCGAACAGAACCCGGCCAGGTTTAACCACGGCTACCCAGTATTCAGGAGAACCTTTACCACTACCCATACGGCTGCCAGCAGCTTTGGCAGTTACAGGCTTGTCAGGGAAAATCTGGATCCATACCTGACCGCCACGTTTGATGTAACGGGTCATGGCGATACGGGCGGCTTCGATCTGCCGGTTGGTGATCCAGGACGGTTCCAGGGCCACCAGGCCGAACTGACCATGAGCCACTCTGTTGCCCCGCATTGCACGGCCTTTCATGCGGCCTCTATGCTGTTTACGATGCTGTACTCTCTTCGGTAATAACATTATTTCGCCCCTCCTTCTTGCGCTTCAGGAGCTTCCTTCTTCACGGCCTTGGTCGGCAGGACTTCGCCTTTGTAGATCCATACCTTTACGCCGATCCGGCCGTAAGTAGTATGAGCTTCAGCAGTCCCATAGTCGATGTTGGCACGCAGGGTATGCAGAGGAATGCTGCCATCACGATAGCTTTCGGTACGGGCGATTTCAGCCCCGCCCAGACGGCCGGCGCACTGGATCTTGATCCCTTTGGCACCCAGACGCATGGTACGGCCCACGCACTGCTTCATGGCACGGCGGAAAGCGATCCGGCGTTCCAGCTGGGAAGCAACGTTTTCAGCAACCAGGGTGGCATCCATATCCGGTTGTTTAACCTCGATGATGTTGATGTCCAGTTTGCTGTCGGTCATTTTGGCCAGGTCTTTTTTCAGCAGTTCGATGTTGCTGCCCTGACGGCCGATGACGATACCAGGTTTAGCGGTGTAGATGCTGATCCGCATCTTCTGTTCCGTTCTTTCGATGGTAACCCGAGAGATACCAGCCTGGAATTGTTTATCTTTAATGAAATCACGAATCTTGATGTCTTCCAACAGATTCTTTTGATAGTCCTTGTCGGCGAACCATTTGGAATCCCAATCATCGATTACGCCCACTCTGAAACCATGTGGATTAACTTTTTGACCCACTATTCATTCCCTCCTTCTGTCAGGATGATTATTTTTCGGAAACAGCCACGGTGACATGGCTGGAACGTTTCAGGATCTTGAAGGCCTGTCCACGGGACCGCGGATGGATTCTCTTCATGGTGGGACCCTGGTCAACGAAAGCGTTGGAAACGACCAGATTGTCAGCGTTCATGTCAAAGTTGTGTTCAGCATTCGCAACAGCGGAGCGAAGAACTTTTTCAATAACCTCAGAACCAACTTTCGGGGTAAACTTGAGGATTGCAAAGGCTTCGTTCACAGACTTGCCCCGGATCAGGTTGATCACGATGCGCAGTTTGCGAGGTGCGATACGGATGTATTTGGCAACAGCTTTAGCTTCTTGCATCTATTTTATCCTCCTTCCCCTGATTATTTCGTTACGGCAGCGGCTTTATCGCCATGGCCCTTGAACAGACGGGTAGGAGCGAATTCGCCTAATTTATGGCCGACCATATCTTCGGTGATATACACAGGCACATGTTTGCGGCCATCATGGACAGCAATGGTGTGACCCAGGAATTCAGGGAGAATCGTGGAGCTGCGGGACCAGGTTTTAACGACTTTCTTATCCTGGGCAGCGTTCAGCGCTTCAATTTTCTTCAGCAGACTAGCTTGGACATAAGGTCCTTTTTTAACGGATCTGGACACTCTGTATGCCTCCTTTCAACAAACTCTGTTATTTCGTTCTGCGTTTCAGGATCAGTTTGGAAGAAGCCTTCTTGTTCTTCCGGGTACGGGTACCAAAAGCACTCTTGCCCCAGGGAGTAACAGGACGCTTACGACCAACAGGGGAGTGACCTTCACCGCCGCCATGAGGATGGTCGTTCGGGTTCATTGCCACACCACGGTTGGCGGGACGGACACCCAGCCAGCGGGAACGGCCTGCTTTACCCAGAGTCAGGTTTTCATGATCCAGGTTGCCGATCTGACCGATGGTGGCACGGCAGTTGATGTGTACCTGACGCAGTTCGCCGGAAGGCATACGCAGCAGGGCATAGCTGCCTTCTTTGGCCATCAGCTGGATGGCAGCACCGGCGCTCCGGCCCATCTGGCCGCCTTTGCCGATCTTCAGTTCCACATTGTGGACCATGGTACCCAGAGGGATGTTCTGCAGGGGCAGTGCGTTGCCCACTTTGATATCGGCTTCGGGACCGCTGACAACAACGTCGCCCACCTTCAGGCCCTGAGGAGCCAGGATGTAGCGTTTTTCACCGTCTGCATAGTTCAGCAGAGCAATGTTGGCGCTCCGGTTGGGATCATATTCGATGGTCGCAACTTTTGCGGGGATGTTGTCTTTATTCCGTTTGAAATCGATGATACGATACTGTCTTTTGTGACCGCCGCCCTGATGACGAACCGTCATTTTACCGGTGTTGTTCCGGCCGGCATGCTGGTTCAGTTTAACAACTAAAGGGCGATGGGGCTTGTCCGTAGTGATCTCTTCAAAGGTGGACACAGTCATGCTGCGTCTGGAAGGAGAATACGGATTAAAGCTTTTAATAGCCATTGTTTGACCTCCTTAGACGAATTACATTCCTTCGAAGAGCGGAATTGTATTACCTTCAGCCAGTTTTACAATTGCTTTCTTGTAATCGGAACGCTTGCCTTCATATTTGCCCATACGCTTGGTTTTGCCCAGAACGCGGATGGTGTTGACATTCACAACCTTCACATTGAAGATGGCTTCAATGGCCTGGCGGATTTCAGTCTTGTTTGCGCCCATTGCCACCTGGAAAGTGTATTTGTTGTCCTTCATCATGTCAGAAGTCTTTTCGGTCACAATGGGTCTGATGATAATGTCGCGAGGATTGGCAGCCATTATGCGAGCACCTCCTCAATTCTTGCTACGGCATCTTTTGCCAGCAGTACTTTTTCCGCATTCAGGATATCGTAAACGTTCAGGCAGTCATTGGACAGGGCCTTTACTTTTTCGATGTTGCGGGAAGATTTTTCTACGTTTTCGTTTTCCCCGTCAGTGATGATCAGGGCTTTTTTGTCGACAGCTTCGAAGCCATTCAGCAGAGCAACTGCATCTTTGGTCTTGGGAGCATCGAAGGTCAAGTTGTCAACCACAACCAGAGCACCTTCAGCGACTTTTGCGCTCAGTGCGCAGCGGATGGCCAGACGACGGGCCTTCCGGGGCATATCTTTTGCATGGCTCCGGGGAGCAGGACCGAAGACGGTACCACCGCCTACCCACAGAGGAGAACGGACGGAACCGGCACGAGCCCGGCCAGTACCTTTCTGTTTCCAGGGTTTTCTGCCACCGCCCCGTACCATACCGCGGGTCTTGGTTGCATGAGTGCCCTGACGTTCGTTGGCTTGCTGCATAACAACAGCCTGATGGACAACGGCTTCGTTGAATTCTACGCCAAAGACGTAATCCATCAATTCTATTTCTTCACCGGTCTGTTTGCCGGTCATATCGTAAACTGCTACTTTCGGCATTGAAACGCCCTCCTTTCGTTAAACCTTATTTTTGTTCTGCTTTCACGACATCGGGACGAACCGTGTCTCTCAGCAGCAGGAAGGTACCAGCGGCACCAGGTACAGAACCTTTCACCATGATCAGGTTGCGGTCCTTATCCACTTTTGCGATCGTCAAGCGCTGCACAGTCGCGCTGATCCCGCCCATACGGCCAGGCAGTTTCTTGCCTTTGATAACACGGCCGCCAGGACCGGAATGCATAGGACCATTGGAACCAGGTTCACGATGAGATTTGGAACCGTGTTTCATAGGACCACGTGCGAAGTTGTGGCGTTTGATCGTACCAGCGAACCCTTTACCGCGGGAAACGCCGACAGCGTCAACCAGATCGCCGGCTGCGAAAATGTCAGCAGCAATCTTGTCACCGACTTTATATTCAGAAGGAGCATCCAGACGAACTTCGCGGACAACCTTTACAGGAGCCACACCAGCTTTGTCGAAGAAGCCCTTCATGGGTTTGTTGACTTGTTTTTCTTTGATATCCCCAAAACCCAGCTGAACAGCATTGTAGCCGTCTTTTTCTTCCGTTTTGTTCTGCAGCACGACGCAGGGACCCGCTTCCACAACAGTTACGGGAACCAAAGTACCGTCAGCTTCAAAAATTTGGGTCATACCTAATTTTTTGCCTAAGATTCCTTTAGCCATCATCGCACCTCCTTACGCTTTGATCTCGATATCTACACCAGCAGGAAGATCCAAGCGAGTCAGTGCATCGATCGTCTTAGCTGTAGGTTCCAGGATGTCAACCAGTCTCTTGTGGGTCCGCATTTCGAACTGTTCACGAGAGTCTTTGTTTACATGAGGGGAACGCAGAATCGTATAGATGTTTTTTTCCGTAGGCAGGGGAATCGGGCCGGAAACCTGAGCACCGGTACGTTTCGCCGTTTCTACGATTTTGGAAGCACTCTGATCCAGTGCTTTGTAGTCATACGCTTTCAGGCGTATACGGATTTTTTGAGTCTTTGCCATTGTTTTTAATTCCTCCATTCGCCACGTTTCCAAGAACGGACATACTCAGCAGAAGTTCCCTTCTTTGCCAGCGGGCCAGAAGCCATCTTCTGCCTCATCGCGGGCCCTGTAAAGCATAAGAATATGAGGGGCTTTGGCCAAGCCCCTCATATGGGCTTTCTTTAGATTGAATCGGAAGGATTAGCCTTCGATTTCGGTAACAACACCGGCACCAACGGTATGGCCGCCTTCGCGGATAGCGAAACGCAGACCTTGTTCGATGGCGATCGGGGTGATCAGTTCAACATCCATCACCACGTTGTC
>NZ_DBMBXK010000012.1:0-56062 GCF_057597765.1 Acidaminococcus sp.
GTATTATGTGGGTTTTGGTCGATTTACATTATACCTAAAGGATGAGCATATGGCTCATTTTTATGAAATTATCTTTTTACACCATTATATGGACGTTACCCAGATGTGTAAGAAGAGGGCTCAACTGACTTCACAGGGGAAAAGCGGCCCGCCGCTTTTCCGTCTCACGCCGATGGAGACCATCTGCCGGGGGCAGATGGTCATGAGCTGACAGTCACTAGTCTCTAGTCTCTAGCGGAAGGTGGGAACCCGCCGGGCGGGTTCCTGGGAACGTATAAAAACCGCAGGCCGGGAAGGGCGGGCCTGCGGCCCGCCCCTACGGCGTTGGGGTCGAATGTTGGATAGAACGGTCACAGGAACGGATTTTTTGACAACCCCGTTTCTCTGATTTTCTGTTGCATCTCTGACCTCAACGTGGTAGGGGCTGCCCGCAGGGGAGCCCGTCCCGGCCTGCGGGTTTCACGTTCAAAGGCAGATGCGTCAGCATCTGGTATCCGAAACGATGAACGATCAACGACCAACGATGAACCAAAAGGCCGCCGGAAAATCCGGCGGCCTTATCATTGGGAAGGAAAACGCCCAAGGCGTTTTCCAACCTACAGCAATCCATGCAACTTTCCCAGTTTCTGGATCTGATCCAGGGAGTAATGGGTGATCCGGGAAATGGTTTCCATGGGAATCTTTTCCTTCAGCATGGCAACAATGTTGGATTCCCGTTCTTCCTGACGGCCTTCCTGTTTTCCTTCCAGGCGCCCTTTCTCAAGACCTTTCACCAGGCCTTGTTCCATTCCCTTTTCCAGGTTTTTTCTAGCAATGGCGTGTCCGATACCGCACATGGTCTCCGCCTCCTTTTTCATTTCAACGGTCATGGGAATATTGTATTCCCGCTCCAGGATATCTTTCTTCACATCCGGGTCCATTTCTGTGGACAGAAGGACGCTGAGCAGGTGGATAATATCCTCCTGCCTGCTGTCCGGCTGCCCCAGGCAGATCATCATCATGGACACCATATCATAATTCATTTTATCATATTTTGGGCGACAGGGAACCAGTGCAGAGGGAAGAGTGCAGAGTGAAGGACGGCTGGGCCGGACGACTCATTGCGATGCCGTAGCGGCCTCACAACCGGAGAACCCCGTTGTTCACGGCCGCTCATCAGCGACTGCGTAGGGGATCGCCGGAGGCAAGCCCATCCCGGCCGCCGGTTTTACACAATATGAAGGGGGCTGTCGCATGCGCAGCAGCCCCCTTTTTTTTATGTTGAAAAATCAGATAATTTTGTTATACTTAAAAGACTGGAGGCATCCGGAAAAGAGCGAAAAGACCCCCAGGCCACGGACGGGCGGGCCTGCGGTCCGCCCCTACGGCGTTGGGGTCGGGATGTTGTTTGTACGGTCAGTTGGACGGGGATTTCGGAGAACCCCGTTGTTCACGGCTGCCCGACAGCGACGGCGTAGGGGCTCGCCGGAGGCAAGCCCATCCCGGCCGCCGGTTTTACGTTCAAAAGCAGATGGGGCAGCATCTGGTATCCTTCACGATGAACGACATTCTGTCCCCAAAATTTCCCACCTCTTTTGGTATACTGGAACCAGGAAAAGAAAAGGAGGTAGGGATCATGAGCTTTGTTCTTGCGGAGGATATGGATTTTGGTACGGTGGAGACGGCGGTTTATGGGTACGTGAATTTCTGCCAGGGACCGGATTTTTATGAGTTCCGGATGAGTCCGGAGGCGGCACGGCCTTTTATGGAAAAAATCGACAAGGCCCTGGCGGGGCTCGATGGGGTGCTGAAAAAGCTGGACCCTCAGGCGCAGCCGTTGGATCAGGTCATTTACCAGGAGGGGGACGAGGACAACCAGGGGACTATTGTGTTCACCGCCTGTCTCCTGGGGCCGGTGGCCATTGACGGGGAATGGAAGAGTGAAGGGGATGCTCTGAAGTTCATCGATGAAATGGATCCGGAAGGGAAGCGGCATGTGGCCTGCGACCTGGTGGCCGACCAGTGTGATTTCGGCAATATCGTTACTCTGCAGCTGAAGAGGTTGGATGGGAGGGAGTAGGCCCAGGGGCAGTCTCTGGCAGCCACTAGCCGCTGGGGGGAACCTGCCAAACCCCAGGCCGGGAAGGGCGGGCCTTCGGCTCGCCCCTACGCCGTTGGGATCGAACGCTCGATTTTACGGTCACAGGAACGGATTTTTCGGCAGTTCCGTTTCTGGAATTTTTTGTTGGATCCTTCGGAGACGGGCGGCCGGGCCTGCCGCCCCTACGGTATCGGTATGCATTTCCCTAAAATTTGCCTGCAAATTTTATCCAAAACGACCAACGATAAATGACCAACAATGAACCACATTTCAGGAGGTGTTTAACCATGGTGCTGAAAAAACGACGGATCACCCGGGGGCTTTTGGCCGGGTGTTTGCTGCTTTCTCTGGCGGTTGGGGGAACGGCCCTGGCCCGGGAACCGGAGATCATGTCCAATCTGGGAGCCATTACCATCAGCTGTTCCATCTACCCAAGCCAGGCCGGGGTGGCGGGGGTGCGTACCGGCATTTCCCAGAGCCAGGTGGAGGAGGTGCTGGGGGCGCCCCAGTCGGTGAAATACGGCCGGGGGACCATGGAATATTCCTATCCTTCCCGTACGCTGCTTTTGGTGCATTTCAGCCCGGAAATGCCCTATCTGCTCATGGACATCAAAACCACCAACCGGGAAGATGCCACAGTGGACGGGGTCCGGCCAGGGATGGCGGAAACGGTGCTGAACGATGTGTACGGCCAGGCGGACGCCGTCTGGACCAAAGAGTACGAATCTCCCAAGATTCCGGAAGAGGACAACCAGAAGAACCACGACCGGCTGGACGAAACCATCTATGAATACCATGCCAACAAAACCACCACCCTGGCCTTCAAGGTAAGGCAGGGCGTGATCCGGGAGATCCACGTGCATCAGGCGGAGTAGAAAGGGGTGCGAAAACAGCCCCCATTTACGTGCCCCTGGTGCCCCCGGATTACCACTTTGACCCGGAGGTACTGGAAGCAGCCCTGGAACGGCTCCAGGAGATCTATAAGAAGATGCCGGTGAGGAAGAGATAGTGCAGAGTGAAGAGTAAAGAGTAAAGAGTGAAGAGTTGAAAACGCCTGAGGGTTTTCCTTCCTTTTCAAAAAGTTTATCTTTCCCCGCCTTCCAGTGCTGTATACTATAAAGATACAACGACAGCACTGGGGGGCGGTTTTTTTATGTTTGAAGGCAGAATCCGGGAGGTGGAGCGGCCGGATCGGATCCTTTCCTATTTTGGACAGGAAAAGGCCGTCCTGCTGGTGGTGACGGTCACCGGCATCCTGTACAACCTGGGCATGGGGGCGGGGCCCTATTTTGAAGGCCAGCTGGCCCAGTGCCTCTACGACATTTTCCAGGGCAAAGCCACTGCCGGGGACATGATCCGTCTGGCAGCTTTGTATGTGGGGGTGATCTTCCTGGTCCAGTTGTCCCGGGCCGGGAAGCGCTACAGTGTGCGGCTGTTTTCCAACCGGGTGAGCCGGACCATGCGCCATACCCTGTACCACAGCCTGGTGCGCCTGGAAGCCCGGCAGCTCCAGCAGGAAAACCTGGGGAACCTGATGACCAAGGCCATGGGGGACGTGGATGCCTGTGCGGAAGGGATGCGGAAATTCACCACGGAAGTGTTCGACACCGGGGTGGTGATGGTGGTGTACCTGAGCCTGCTGCTGGCCTACGACTGGCGGCTGACCCTGCTGGCCTGCAGCTTCACCCCGGCGGCCTACTGGATCGCCAACCGGCTGAAAAAGCAGGTGGCCCAGGCCAACGGGGTCTACAAGGCCACGGAAGCCCGGCTGAACACCCTGACCCTGGACCGGGTGAGCCATGCTCTGACCTACCGGATCTACGGCCAGGAACAGAACCGGGATGCCGCCTACGAAAACCAGCTGACCGCCTACGAAAAGGCCAGCGCCCGGGCCAACATCTTTGAAGGGGCCCTGGGGCCTTTGTACGATGCCATTGCCATGGCGGGCACCGGGATGATCTTCTGGTTCGGGGCGAAAAATGTCCAGGGCACCGGGTGGGAACTGTGGAACATTGCCAGTTTCACCACCTTTTTGGCCTGCTTCACCAAACTGGCGGTAAAGACCAGCCATGCGGCCAAACTGTTCAATGCGGTCCAGAAGGCCCAGGTTTCCTGGCAGCGGATCAAGCCCCTGCTCCAGCAGGCGGCTCCGGAAGGGGAAGAACAGCCACTGGGGCCGGTGGAACCGGCGGATCTGGAAGTCCGGGACCTGGCCTGCCATTATCCGGGCCAGGAGGAAGGCCTTTCCGGGATTTCTTTTGCCGCTCATCCCGGGGACATTATCGGCATTACGGGACCTGTGGCCTGCGGGAAGAGCCTTCTGGGGAAGGTGTTCCTGGATGAAGTGCCCTGGACCGGGACCCTGCTGTGCCATGGGGAGGATTTCCATACCCTGGACCGGAACCGGCGCCGGAGCCTTGTTTCCTATCTGGGCCACGATCCGGAGCTCCTCAGCACTTCCATTGGGGAGAACATTGCCCTGGGAGACCCGGTGGATGTGGAAAAATACCTGGCCATGACCAATCTGGCAGAAGAGGTGGCGGCCATGCCCCAGGGAGTGGATACTCCGGTGGGCAGCGAAGGCACCCGGCTTTCCGGCGGGCAGCAGGCCCGGATCGCCCTGGCCCGGACCCTGGCCCATGCCCGGTCGGTGCTGGTGCTGGACGATCCTTTTGCGGCAGTGGACCGGAAAGGGGAAACAAAGATCCTGGAGAACATCCGCCGGGCTTTCCCGGACCGGGTGATCCTTTTGATTTCCCATCGGCTCACCCATTTCCCGGAATTTACCGGGGTCCTGTTCCTGGAAGGGGGACGGGGGGTCTTCGGGACCCATGCAAAGCTCATGGAGCAGGAGCTCGGCTATGCCCGGCTGGTAAAGCTTCAGCAGGAAGGGGTGGATCTGGATGAATAGGAAGAATCCTGTTTGGGAAAGTGTCAAGGGAACTCTCCGGGCCCATCCCCGGTCCGGAGCCCTGGTGGCGGTGCTGGTGGTCCTTTCTGTGTTCACTTCCCTTTTGCCGCCCCTGGTGCTGGAACGGGCGGTGAACAGCCTGACGGAAGGACGGGGGATTCCCTGGCAGCTGGGCCTTTTGTACATCGGTCTTACGGTGCTGTCGGACTGCTGCGAAACCGCCCAGAACGGGGCCATTACCCTGTTCGGACAGAAGGTGACCCACGGTCTCCGGTCCACCCTGTGCGCCAAACTGGATCGGCTGCCGGCCCGGTACTTCACCGGCCATCCCAGCGGCCAGACCACGTCCATTTTTGTCAACGACGGGGACACCATCGATGCCCTGTATTCTGACGGGATCGTGGGGATGCTGGCGGATGCCTGCAAGCTGCTGGGGATTCTGTGGATCCTGTGGAGCCGGAGCCAGGGGCTGTTCTGGATCCTGTGCCTTTTGCTGCCCCTGCTGTTTGGGCTCACCCGGCACTTCCAGAAGGGGACCCTGGCCGCCCAGCGGGAAAACCGCCGGGCCATCGGACGGGTGAACAGCCATGTGCCGGAAACCATCCGGAACATCCGGACCATCCATTCCCTGGGGAAGGAACAGTATATGGAAGACCGGTACGATACCCTGATCACCGACAGCTTCCGGGCCATCAACCGGGCCAATGTGTTCGACGGGATCTATTCTCCCATTATCCTGGTGACTCAGGCGGCAGTGGTGGCGGTGATCATGGTGGGGGCGGCCCTGGGGCCCGCCTGGGCGGATCTCTTCGGCCTTTCCGTAGGGTCCGCCGTGGCGGTGATTGCTTATGTGGGGAAAATCTTCGGGCCCCTGGAGAGCATCGGCATGGAAATCCAGAGCATCCAGAGCGCCATGGCCGGGATCCAGCATATCGGGGAATTCCTGGACGAAGAGGAGCGGACTTCTGTGAGCCGGGACCCTTTGCCGGAAGGAATCCGGGACAAGGCAGTGGCTTTTTCCCATGTGACCTTCGGGTATGACCCGGCCCGACTCATTTTGAAGGACTTTTCCTGCAGCCTGGAGCAGGGGGAACAGGTGATCCTTATGGGGCCCAGCGGCTGCGGCAAAAGCACACTGTTCAAGCTGCTCCTGGGGCTGTACGGCCCCCAGCAGGGGACGGTGGCCCTGATGGGGTACCGGGCCGGGAGCCTGCCGGAAGAGGAGAAACGGAGCCTGTACGGCTGCGTTGAACAGGAATTTTCTCCGGTACCCGGTACCGTAGGGGACCAGGTGACCCTGGGAGATGGGTCGGTGACTGCGGACCAGACGGACCGGGCCCTGGAACTGGTGGGCCTGCAGGAGGCGGTGGACCGGCTGCCCCAGGGGAAGGACACCCCCATGGCGGACGGACTGTTCTCCCAGGGAGAACTCCAGCTGCTGAACATTGCCCGGGCCGTGGCCAAAGAACCCCGGCTGCTGCTCTTGGACGAAATCACTGCCAACCTGGACAGCCAGACGGAAGAAAAGGTACTGAAAGCCCTGGAAAGGGCCGCCCAGGGCCGCAGCGTCCTCAGCATCTCCCACCGGTTCTCCCGGATGATGGAAGGGCAGAGGATCATCAGGATGGGGTAACGGGCTGTCAATGGTCACTGGTCTCTGGACGATCCAGTGACCATTGACAAAAAAAGGTGCCCGGAGGCACCTTTTTTTAATATCCCAACTTTTTCTTCAGCTCTTCCATATCCTTTTCCGTCAGGAAGGGCCGGATCAGGCCCAGGTAGTATTCCGCTTCTTTTTCCCGGCCGGCTTTGTGACAGGCCTGGGCTCCTCCGGCGGCCAGCCGGAGGACTTCCGGATTGGGGCCCAGGGGGATGGCTTCCTTCTGGGCGAAGGCGGCCAGTTCTTCCCGGGTGGCCGGTTTCCCGTCCAGCTTCTGGTTTTCCGCCAGGGTCTGGAGCTGTTTTTTGGCTTCTTCCGAATCCTGGAAGTTCAGGCTCATGAGATAGGCGTACCGGGCTCCCTGCCAGTCTTCCTTATGGAGCAGCAGGGCTCCCTGGTTCCGGTAGCACCGGGCCAGGTCAGCAGGACGGAAGGCCTCACGGAACGCTTCCCGGTTCACCCGGCCGAAGCTTTCCCAGTCGGCCTCATCCTTCAGCACCGCCAGATAGGCCGCCCGCACCGGGGCGCTGGCCGGATCCCACCGGAGCCCTTTTTCCAGGGCCTTCCGGGCGTTTTTCAGGTTCCCCTGGGCCAGTTCCAGTTCCCCCTGGACCAGATACAGCAGGTGGAAGGGGAAGGGGGCCTGCTGGACGTTCTTTTTCGGCTGGTAAAACTGCTGGAACAGCACCATTTCCATGGGCTCTGCAAAGGACCGGAATTCCACTTCCGAATCCGGCTGGAACAGGGCGGAATGTTCCGCTTCCTGGATATGGGGGGCCAGCAGCTCCCGGGCCTTGTCAAAATCCCGGGCAGCGGTCAGCTTCCGGGCTTCTTCCAGATGAGCCCGGAATTTGTCGAAAGCCTGGCTGAACATGTCTGCAAAATGCTGGCGGCTTTCCTCCGGCATCAGCTTGTACAGCAGCTGGCTGCAGAACCGGGCGATTTCCCGGTGGAGAGGGTGGTCCCGGTACAGTTCCATGCACCCCTGCAGGTATTTGATGTCTTTCTGGGAGTTCCCGGTCAGGTTCTCCCGGATGGATTTTACAATGGATTCCAGTTGTTCCATGATTTTTCCTCCGATTCGTGGCAATGTATCTACTATTATACAGCCCTTGCCCCCTTCCTTCAACTGTGCTATAATGGTTCCATTCAATTCCATACCTTGCCATGAACAGGAGAGTACGCATTTCCGGAGGTCACAGAGAGTGGGGAGCAGGTGGGAGCCCCGTACGGAAAGAGATGGGGAAGTTCACCTGGGAGCAACCGGACTGAACGGAGTAGGCCCGGCGCCGGCAGCGTTATCGGCCAGATGAGTGAAAAAATAGGGTGGTACCGCGAACCTTCGCCCCTTGTGGGGATGGAGGTTCTATTTTTTTAGGAGGCGTGAACATGAGTGACAAACTGCAGGAACTGCGGGAGAAGATCCAGAAGGATCTGAGCGAAGTCAAAAGTGTGGAAGATCTGAAGAATATCCGGGTCCAGTACCTGGGCAAGAAGGGGGCTCTTACCTCCATTCTCCGGAGCCTGGGAGACGTGGCGGCGGAAGAACGGCCGAAAATCGGCAAAATGGTCAACGAAGTCCGGGCCAAGGTGGAACAGCGGATCAACGAACAGATGAAGCTCCTGGAAGCCCATCAGATGGAAGAAAAACTGGCCAGTGAAACCCTGGACTTTACCCTGCCGGGACGGAAACCGGCCCTGGGCCATCTCCATCCTGTGACCCAGACCCTCCGGGACATCAAGAAAGTCTTCATGCGCATGGGATTCGAAGTGGTGGAAGGACCGGAAATCGAAACGGACTACTTCAACTTTGAAGCCCTGAACCTGCCCAAGGACCATCCGGCCCGGGACATGCAGGACACCTTCTACATCACTGACGACATCCTGCTCCGGACCCAGACTTCCGGGGTACAGGCCCGCACCATGCAGAGCCGGGAACCCAACAGCCCTATCCGGATGATCTGCCCGGGCACCGTGTACCGGAACGACTATGACGCCACTCATTCCCCCATGTTCCATCAGGTGGAAGGGCTGGTGGTGGACAAGGACATTTCTCTGGCGGACCTGAAAGGGACCCTGGAACTGTTCTGCAAGGAAATGTTCGGGGACAGCGTAAAGATCCGGCTGCGGCCCAGCTTCTTCCCCTTTACAGAACCCTCCTGCGAAGTGGATATCAGCTGCGTCATGTGCGGGGGCAAAGGCTGCCGGGTGTGCAAGAACTCCGGCTGGCTGGAAATCCTGGGGGCCGGGATGGTGCATCCCAACGTGCTGCGGATGAGCGGCTACGACCCGGACAAAATGAAGGGCTTTGCCTTCGGGATGGGCGTGGAACGGATTGCCATGCTGCGGTACGGCATCGACGATCTCCGTCTGTTCTTCGAAAATGACCTGCGGTTCATCCGTCAATTCTAAGAGGGAGGCAAAGAGATATGTTAGCTTCTATTAATTGGTTGAAACAATATGTGGATATTCCCGTAACGCCGGAAGTGCTGGCGGACAAACTGACCCGGGTGGGCCTGGAAGTGGAACAGGTGATCCATCTGGGAGAAGGCCTGGAAGGGGTCATCACCGGGAAGGTGGCCCAGATTGAACGGCATCCCAATTCTGACCATCTGTGGATCTGCCAGATGGACCTGGGCGGGGATGCTCTGGTCCAGATTCTCACCGGGGCCCAGAATGTGCACCAGAACGACTTGGTGCCTGTAGCCGTGGTGGGCTCCCATCTGCCCAATGGCATGACCCTGAAACCGGCCAAGATGCGGGGCCTGGATTCCAACGGCATGCTGTGCAGCGCCGGGGAACTGGGCATCGACGCCAAACTGCTGCTGCCGGAACAGCGGGACGGGATCTTCATCCTGCCGGAAAGCACCCCCATCGGGGTGGATGTGAAGAAGCTGCTGGGGCTGGACGATGTGGTACTGGATATCGACCTGACCGCCAACCGCAGCGACTGCTTCAACATGCTGGGCCTGGCCCGGGAAACTGCCGCCGTGCTGGGACAGACCCTGCGCCTGCCCAAACTGGCCACCAAAGACGAAGCCGCCGGGAACGTTGCTGACTGCGCCAAAGTGGAAATCGGCTGTCCGGACCTGTGCACCCGGTTTGCCATGCGGATGGTGAAGGATATCCAGGTGACGGAATCTCCGGAATGGATGCAGAAACTGCTCCGGGCTGTGAACATCCGTCCCATCAACAATGTGGTGGACGTGACCAACTATGTGATGATGGAACTGGGCCAGCCCATGCATGCCTACGACTATGACACGGTGAAGGACCACACCTGGATCGTCCGCCGGGCGGAAGAAGGGGAGACCCTGGTGACCCTGGACGGCCAGAAACGGGACCTGAACCCCAACATGATTGTCATCGCCGATCCGGAAAAGGCCATCGGCCTGGCCGGTGTCATGGGGGGCCTGGCTACGGAAGTCACCGGCAAGACCGTAAACGTCATGCTGGAATCCGCCACCTTCTACGGTCCCAGCATCCGGCACACCTCCAAGGACCTGGGCCTGCGCAGTGAAGCCTCCCAGCGGTTCGAACGGGGCGTGGACACCATCCGGGACCATGACGCCCTGGACCGGGCCGTCCATCTGCTGGAAGAAATGGGGGCCTGCAAGGCCGTAGCCGGTGTGGTGGAAGACTACCCGGTGCCCCAGGAACCGGTAAAGATCAAGGCGGTGCCGGAAGCCCTCCGCCGGCGGATCGGCACGGAAGAAATCACCGACGAACAGATGCGGACCATACTGGAAGGGCTCCGGTTCCAGGTGGAACCCCAGGCCGACGGCAGCTGGCTGGTGACCGTCCCCACCTGGCGGAACGACTGCACCTGCGATGCGGACCTTTCCGAAGAAGTGGCCCGGATGTACGGCTATGACAAGATCCCCTCCACCCTGCCCCAGCTGGATATGGCCCGTGGGGGACAGGCTCCCATGGAAGATGTAAAGGACAAGGTACGGAACTGGCTGGCTGACGCCGGACTGGACGAAGTGATGACCTACACCTTCATCAACGCCGGGGACTTTGACAAACTGGGCCTGGTTGCCGAAGACAGCCGCCGGCAGGCCGTCCAGATCATTAACCCCATCAGCGACGACTTCCGGACCATGCGGACCACCATGGTGCCCAGCCTGCTGAACACAGCCGCCTACAACCTGGCCCGGCAGAACGACCGGGTGGCCCTGTTCGAAGTGGGGCGGGTGTTCCTGCCCAAAGCCCTGCCTCTTACGGAACAGCCGGCGGAAAAGACCCGTTTGTGCGTGGTGCTGGCCGGGAAACGGAACGAGCTGAACTGGACCGAAAGCAAGGATGCGGTGGATTTCTTCGACCTGAAAGGGGATCTGGAAGGGGTGCTGGACGTGCTTCAGGCCCGGAACGTGACCTACGCCAAACCGGAAGAGAAATTCCTCCATCCCGGGAAGAGCTGCACGGTGCTCCACAACGGAAAGGCCGTGGGCTTTATGGGGGCCCTCCATCCCCAGGTACAGGAACGGTTCGGTCTCAGCGCCGAAACCTATGTGCTGGAAATGGATCTGAGCAGCTTTGTGGAAGAAGCAGAACGGATTCCCCAGTTCACCCATATTCCCCAGTTCCCCAGCACCAGCCGGGATATTGCTGTGGTGGTGCCCAAGACCGTCAGCGCCGTTGACCTGATGGCGGAGATCCGCAATCAGGCCGGCCCCCTGCTGAAGGATGTGCGGCTGTTCGACGTGTACAGCGGCAAGCAGGTGAAGAACGGCTGCAAGAGCGTGGCCTTCAGTCTTACCTTCCAGGATCTCACCCGGACCCTCCAGGACAAGGAAATCAACGACATCATCAACCAGGTGGTGAAGAAAGTCCAGGAACGGTTTGAAGCAGAGCTGAGAGAGTAGGAGGCTGCTGCCTCTGCTGACAGGTTTTTCCAAAAACCTGTTGACAAAAATCCCTTTCTATCGTATACTAAACAAGTCAGCGGCGCTGGAAAGCAAAGCGACAACGGCCCAGTAGTTCAGTTGGTTAGAATGCCGCCCTGTCACGGCGGAGATCGTCGGTTCGAGTCCGTCCTGGGTCGCCAATGCGGAAGTAGCTCAGTGGTAGAGCATCACCTTGCCAAGGTGGGGGTCGCGAGTTCGAATCTCGTTTTCCGCTCCATAGGAGTATAGTTCAATGGTAGAGCAACGGTCTCCAAAACCGTCGATCTGGGTTCGAATCCTAGTACTCCTGCCAGAGAATTTGAGAGGACTTCCCGAAAGGGAAGTCCTTTTTCGTGTATTCTGTCCCCCATTTTACCCACATACTTTCTTATAATGGAAGTAAGAAAAGGAAAGGTGGGAGTTCTATGAAAAAGATTTTCATTACCATTACCGGCTGCAATCATTATCTGGGGTATGAGGTGTTCCATCGGAAAATGGAACTGGTGCTGCGGAAGGAACCGGACAACGAATACGATAAAGAAGCCATCCGGGCGGAGATCCCGGGGATCGGGAAAGTGGGATACGTGGCCAACAGTACCCACACTGTGCTGGGGGACACCTGCAGCGCCGGACGGATCTACGACAAAATCGGGAAAAAAGCCCATGCCAAGGTGGTTCTGGTCACCGAACGGGGCGTAGTGGCACGGGTGAAGAGGGAAAAGTGAAGAGTGGAGAGGGGAGCCCGTCCCGGCCTCCTTTGTATAAAATGAAAAAGAGGAATCCTGCATGAAACTGAAAACCACTGATATCCTTATGACAATTTGTGTACTGGGATCCACTCACAAGATTGACACGTTGAGTTATATCATCTGGGGCTTGTATGTTATTTATATGTTTTGCAGATTTTTGGATTGGAAAAAGAAAAAATGAGGAAAAGGAAAAATATCCCCTGGCTGGACAATGCTGTCGCTTACGCTGAAACAGGAGAAATCCGGCCCTGTCCACGATGTGGCAGCAGGGATATAGAAATAACTGTTTTGGATAAAGGCAGAAAATCCATTACCCTGGTTTGCAGGAAATGTGGCAGCTGGAGACATTTTGATGGAGGGAAAGAAAATGATGATGCAACCGTCAAAAGAAGAATATGAAATATGCGAGAAATTAAAAAAATGTACAGATGAAAAGGAAAGAAAAATCCTGGAAGAAAAATGGGCTGAGTGTATACGGAGAAATCCTATACCTGAATTGGACACACACCGGAAGCAATGAGTGCAGGGGACTATTGCCCTGAGGCATTCATTAGCTCTTCGAATGGGAAAAAACTGGATTTAAAAATCCGTGTGCTTGCTGTGGTCAACGATGGGAAAGGCGCTGGAAACAGTCCAGGATACGAGAAGGTGTACGATAATTATCCAAACGACGGAAGAATCTACTCTTAAAGAGATTCTGGCTCATATCAATACTGACAAGAATGAGCAGAAGAAAGGGGAACGGGGCTATGAAAAGTAAGTATAATTATCCCTGGTACAAGAACAACCCCCTGGATAAGGTCTGGTGGAAAGACGGCGATTCTCTTGGGGAAATGATCTTCAGCTTTGATCGGGTCCATGAATTTAATTTGTGGACGGACTACCCCCAAAAACTGACGCATGAGCAAAAGTCTTTATTTGATCGGGAGAACCCGGAATGGAAAAAGTTTTTCGAACCGTGAATAAAATATATTAAACTTAAACCGCTTCTAATGGAGAAATATCTTCCGTCTGCAAACTCGGGAAAAAAGCCCCTGCCAAAGTAGTGGCGGTCACCGACCGGGACGTGGTGGCACAGGTGAAAAAGGAAAAGTGAAGAGTGCAGCGTGAAGTGCGGGACGGTAGAACGGGCCGTATGGACGGTACTCTACAGAATCTCCGGCCTGGCGGGCAAGTCCCTGGTCTCATAGGGACGGTGAACTGGCGGAGGATATCGCTTTTATAGGGAGAAGAAATTGAAATGAACGGATATAAGCTGCCGAAGCCTACGGTCATCGAACAAAAAATGATAGAGTCCCTTGAACGCATATCCAAAGATGAAAAATTTCTGTTTGGAATCTGTGCAACCCTGGAAACAGATGAGCTGCGCCAGGAAATGCGTGATGCCATTGAAGACGGCGATGTCCAGACAGAAGAAGACGCCATCTATTATGCTCTTCAACTGGATAATGAAGGAGCTTCCCATGGATAAACAGCTGGATCATTAGCATGCCGGCTGCTGTCCAAACTGCCTGTGCTACAGGAGGGTTAAAATCAAATGACTGATTGGAACTAAAGGATGCCTCAGCCAAAGGGACTGGAAAAGAAGATGGTAGATAAGCTGCGTACAGTATGGAATAACGATGAATTCATATTTGGAAATAGACTGGTCATAAAAACAGACGATGAGCGTAGGGAAGTCATAGAAGCTATCGAATCTGGAAAGATTACCACTCCTTCTGATATGATTCTATATGCGAACCAAATTTGTGAAGACAGGGGAGATGATCCCCTTGGATAACGGAATGATCGAGAGTGTAAAATATTTTGTGTAAATGCATAAGCTTCTTGCTCAAAATCTATTTATACCTCATACTGAAAGGGACCAAAGGCAAAGGAGTGGAATACTATGGCAAAGCGTACTCTTACCCCCGATTGCAGAGTTTGGCAATATTACCAGAGAAGAGTATATTAAAAGAGGGATGGAGCTTGTCCAATCTGGGACTGGAAATGGCATTTTGGGGCATGTCGACAAAAACAATATTTTAACAAGGCACGATGTGGAGAAAAATGAGTTTGCCAAAGGACGTCCAGATCGTGGAATATATACGTATTTTAGACCGGTAAAGGAGCTAGAGTATTATAAAGAAATGAAGAAAGGGGATTTGGAACATGGAGGAAAAAAATAACTACCACAAGTGTCTTTGTTGTGGAAAAGGGATTGTGGAAGGCAACCAACTCTATGATATTTGCAGTATTTGTGGTTGGGAAGATGACCCAGTACAGGCAGGAAATCCTGAATTTTCTGGAGGCGCCAATAAAATGTCCCTGGATGAAGCCCGTAAGGCTTGGAAAGAAAGGAAGCAAATTTACTGATGGATAACATCCGAATCATTTACCGTATCCTATTGATGCAGATGGCCATGAGAATGGCCAAGGGTATCAAAGATTGCGTACCTGGAATTTAATATAACCGCCTTCGTGGAAACGTCGGCGGTTTTTTCATGTCTGAAAGTGAGCAACCATGAAAAAGAACCGTTCTCTCTGGGAGCCCAAACGCCGCATTGAGGCAGCGTTCCGGCGCCGGCTGCTGGCCATTGCCAGGACCATCGTGCGGAAAGTGAAAGAAACGAATGACCCGGACGAAATCCAGCGGATCCTGCTCCAGATCACCCGGACAAAAGAATATCAGAAGCTGTGCCAGTCCGCTGCCATGAAGATGGTGATGGGCCTCCGACATCGCGGAAGAGATCCAAAAAATGTTCCCAGAGAAAACGACGGCCAGGGCCGAACTGATCCGCCCGGACCCAGACCTCCATGACAAGCACCAGCCTGACCTGGCAGCGGTCCAATCGACTGGGGGCCCATTGGTATATCTGGCGGGCCGTCGGAGATGCCAGGACCCGGCACAGCCACGAAAAGATTGAAGGGGTCCTGGTGAACTGGAACCATCCACCAGCGCCGGAGGATCTATTCCCGATTCCCAACGCAGACGGGAAGCCCCGCCGGAACACCCTGGGCCATTACCATGCGGGCTGCTGCCCCAACTGCCGGTGCTACCCGGAGCCGGTTATCGACCTGGATCAGGTGACCTTCCCGGCCAGGATTTACATGGGGAACAGGATTCAGACCATACGGGAAAAAGAATTTGAGAGGATGATGTGACGATGGAGAATAAAGGCCGAATCCTGCTGAAACTAAAGACCATGATGCTGCGGGTAGCCACCATGGACAAATTTAATAAAGCAGCGCATCCACGTGGGGGAGACCCAGAAATTAGGGGAAGATTTTCTAAATCACCAGGTATTGAAAACAAGTTGATAGACAAGCAAAAAAATGATAACCTAAAAAGGGATAGACATGTAAAACGGCAACATACCACAATACGCCTATCTCCAAAAGAGTATGCTGAAGTAGTCAGTGTCCTTAACACAAACCTTACGAAAGAAGAACGAAAGAAAAAATGGTTGCAGAAAGCTGTGGAAAATTATTGCTATACTTTTAAAAATATAGGATTTAATCAGTATGAATTCATTAGAAAGGAAAAAATAAAATGAATGAGCATACATTACCAGAGCCAACGCCAACTGAAAGAAAGATGATGGATGTTCTTAGCAAGATATGGAACCATGATGATTTTATATTTGGAATCAGAGTGACGTTGAAAACGGATGAACTTCGTCAAGAAATGGCTGATGCCATTAAGGATGGAGATATTGTAACCAGTGATGATGCTATTCTATATGCGGTACAGCTTGCTGAGGAAGATATCCATTATCGTCGATTATGATAGGATTTGTTTCGTATCAGATAGAAATTTGAATAAAAGCACCAGCCGTCCCTAGCGGGGCTGCATTTTTATACCCGAAAACAGGAGGGAACAGGATGAAAACAAAAGATGCACTGGCGATCGGAATCAAGCTGGGCAGGCTGCAGCGGACCCTGGACGCATGGGAAGAAAGCAAGCACCCGAGAGCGAACAATGGGCAGTTTTCACATTCGGCCGGAGGTGGGCCGTCTTCCCTAAATACCATTGCTTACGCTGCAACAGGAGAAATCCGGCCCTGTCCACGATGTGGCAGCTGGAGACATTTTGATTGAGGAAACGGGAAATGAGACCTGTGGTGGAAACCCGCTGGGCGGGTTTCCATAAACGTATGAAACCGCAGGCCGGGACGGGCGGGCCTGCGGCACGCCCCTACCACGTTAGGGTCAGATGGTGATTGTTCAATCGGGTGGACGGGATCTGCGGTTGTCCGTGCAAGAGGTCCGGCCAGCGGCCGGTCTGCCTGGGACAACAACCGGAGAACACCGTTGTTGCATCGGTCCTTCGACAGCAACGGCGTAGGGGCTGCCCGCAGGGAAGCCCGTCCCGGCCTCCCGGCAGGGTTCGGTCTGTGGGGGCGTCCTGGGCATGGGACAGCATTTCTTCCACTATACTGCAGGTAATTTCATCGTAGGAAAAGAAGAGAAAGAGTCAATGTTTCCTTTGTATGCTACAATAGAAAGAAACAAGGAGGGCGGCCACGATGAAATGTCTGGGAAAAACCACGGCCCTGGCAGCCCTGTGCCTGCTGCTGGTCCTTCTGGCAGGGTGCAGGGTGGACCAGAGGCAGCGGGACGGAAAGACCGGGGCGTCGCCGGTAAGGATCAGGGAGCTTACAGTCACTAGTCTCTAGTCTCTAGCCGAATGAAATCATCTGCCAAGGGCAGATGATCCTGAATAGAAACGCAGCGGGGCTGCTAACCCACCACCATTGCGCAAGCGCAACGGTCCCCCGCCCTTGAAAAGGGCGGATATATAAAGGTGGATGCACTGCCGGAGAACACCGTTGTTCCCTGCCGTAGGGGCTGCCCGCAGGGGAGCCCGTCCCGGCCTCCCGGCAGGGCCGGTCTGCTTTCTTTCTTAAACGATGAACCATAAAGGAGCTCAATATCATGTCTTTCCAACTTACCCCGCTTACAGCGGGACTTCTTTTGATCAATGTTATTACTTTTGCCGTGTACGGCTATGACAAATTCTGTGCCAAACGGGGGGCCTGGCGGGTGCCGGAAATCCGGCTGCTGGGGCTGGCGGCCCTGGGGGGCAGTGTGGGGGCTCTTTTGGCCATGTTCCTGTTCCGGCACAAGACGAAGCATCTGAAATTCACCATCGGGGTGCCGGTGATCCTGGGACTGCAGGTTTTAGTGGGGGCCAGGGTGTTGGGGTGAAACAATTCCCTCTTGCCAAACGTCAAATTGTCAAATATAATAGAGCATGGGAGAACCTGTCTGTCCCGTAGGAGGTAATCATCATGCGCAATATTGCAGATGCCATAGAGCAATTCATCATCAGCGAGCTGTTCGCCAACGAACAGGACCGGGTGGATGTGAAACGGAGCCAGCTGGCGGAAAAGCTGTCCTGTGCTCCCAGCCAGATCACCTACACCCTGACTACCCGCTTCACCCCGGAACGGGGGTATGAAGTGGAATCCAAACGGGGGAACGGGGGCTTTATCCGGATCATCCGGCTGCCCCGGGAACCCCATGTCCAGCCCCAGCTTCCTGCGGGGAAGGACGTGAAATCCTCCGGCCAGCTGGTCCAGCTGCTGGCGGCCCACAAACTGATCACCGGCCGGGAGGCCCGGCTGCTGGATTATTTCCTCCATGTGCTGGGGGACCATGTAAGCGAAGAAAACAAGGAACAGATCGTGCGGAATGCGTACCAGCTGCTCCAGGAGGAGGAGTAAGTGGCCAAGACACAAACCCATTACGTCTGCCAGAACTGCGGGTATTCCACTCCCAAATGGCTGGGCAAATGCCCGGAATGCGGCCAGTGGGATACCCTGGTGGAAGAAACGGCGGCTCCGGCTCCCAGCCGGCAGCGGCCGTCTTATCTTGCCATTACGGAAGCCCCCACCCCCAAGACCCTGAAACAGGTGGAAAAGGTGAAGGTCCAGCGGATGACCACCGGCATCCATGAGTTCGACCGGGTGCTGGGGGGCGGCATCGTCCCCGGGTCCCTGGTCCTTTTGGGCGGGGCCCCCGGCATCGGCAAAAGCACCATCACCCTGGACGTTTCCATGAAGGCGGCGGCCCGGGGTGCCCGGGTGCTCTATGTATCCGGGGAAGAGAGCGAAGCCCAGACGGCCATGCGGGCAGAGCGGCTGGGACAGGCAACGGATGCTCTGCAGATCATGACGGCCACGGAACTGGGCACCATCCTGGTCCAGGCCAGACAGGTGAAGCCCCGTCTCCTGGTCATCGACTCCATCCAGACCATGTACAACCAGGAACTGGAAAGCGCCGCCGGCAGTGTGGGCCAGGTGCGGGAATGCACCGCCAAGCTGCTGACCTTTGCCAAGGAAACAGGGATCGCGGTGATCATCATCGGCCACGTGACCAAGGAAGGGAACATTGCAGGCCCCCGGCTGCTGGAACACATGGTGGACGTGGTGCTCCAGTTCGAAGGGGACCGGTCCTACACCTACAGGGTGCTCCGGGCTCTGAAGAACCGGTTCGGCTCCACCAGTGAATGCGGGATCTTTTCCATGGAAGAGGAAGGGCTCCGGGAAGTGGCCAACCCTTCCGGACTGTTCCTGGAAGCCAAGGAAGAACCGGTATCCGGGTCGGTGATCACTGCCGCCATGGAAGGGAACCGGCCCATTTTGACGGAAATCCAGGCCCTGGTGTCCCACACCCCCTTCGGGCTGCCCCGGAGGACGGTGGTGGGGGTGGACTTCAACCGGGTGAACATGCTGCTGGCGGTGCTGGAAAAGCGCTGCGGCATGAACTTCGGGGATCAGGATGCCTATGTGTGCGCCGTAGGGGGCATGAAGGTGAAGGAACCAGCGGCGGACCTGGCCATTCTGGGAGCCCTGGTTTCCAGTTACCGGAACCGGCCGGTGTCCATGGGGGTGCTGGCGGTGGGCGAAGTGGGCCTTACCGGGGAACTGCGCCGGGTGGGCCTGGCGGACCGGCGGATCAAAGAAGCGGCCCAGCTGGGATTCCACCGGTTCATCGTCCCCAAAGGAAGTTTCCCACCAGGAAAAGAACCCAAAGGAGTCACCATCATCCAGGCCAGGACTGTGGAAGAGGCCATAGCAGGGATGTACGGGGAATAGGGGCTGCTGGTCAGCAGCCCCTTATTTATTTGACAGTCTTCTTCTCTTTTTATATAATTTATGGGATACGAAAGAGAAATTAATTTTCTGGCTGATGGGATTTTTTCCTTTTTGCTGGAGGGAATTTGGGAGAGTTGGTAATGAAATATTTAACTGGTAATGAGATTCGGCAGAAGTATCTTGATTTCTTTAAGGAACGGGGCCATCTGGTACTGCCCAGTGCGTCCCTGATTCCTCATGATGACCCTACGCTGCTTCTGATTGGCGCAGGCATGGCTCCGTTCAAGCCGTATTTTACCGGCAAGGTGAAACCGCCTGCCACCCGGATCACCACCTGCCAGAAATGTGTCCGGACCGGGGATATTGAAAACGTGGGCCGTACGGCCCGGCACCATACTTATTTCGAAATGCTGGGGAACTTCTCCTTTGGGGACTACTTCAAGAAAGAAGTGATTCCCTGGGCCTGGGAATTCCTCACCAAGGTGCTGGAACTGCCGGCGGACAAACTGTGGATCACTGTGTACCCCAAGGACCAGGAAGCCTATGACCTGTGGCACGATGTGTGCGGGGTGCCGGCGGAACGGATCGTGAAGCTGGAAGACAACTGGTGGGAAATCGCCAGCGGCGGTCCCTGCGGCCCGGATTCCGAAATCCATATCGACCTGGGAGAAGAACGGGGCTGCGGCAGTCCTGACTGCGGGCCCGGCTGTGACTGCGGCCGGTTCCTGGAACTGTGGAACCTGGTGTTCACCCAGTACAACAAGGAAGCGGACGGCAGCTACACTCCTCTCCAACACAAGAACATCGATACGGGCCTGGGCCTGGAACGGGTGGCTTCCGTGCTCCAGGAAAAACCCAGCAACTTTGAAACGGACCTGATTTTCCCCATTATCGAATACGCCTGCAAAGTGTCCGGCAAAACCTACAATGCGGACCCCAAGGATGATATTTCCCTGAAGGTCATCGCCGACCATGCCCGTTCCGTCACCTTCATGATCGGGGACGGGATCCTGCCCTCCAACGAAGGCCGGGGCTACATCCTGCGCCGGGTGCTCCGCCGGGCCATCCGTCACGGCCGTCTCCTGGGCATCCGGAAGGAATTCCTGGTGGGGGCTGCGGACCTGGTCATCGACATGTACGGGGACCATTACACGGACCTGCGGGAAAAGAAAAGCTACATTGAAAAAGTCATCGCCATGGAAGAAAACTCCTTCCTTCAGACCCTGGAACAGGGCACGGATCTCCTGAACCAGAAGATCGATGCCATGCGGAAAGCCGGCAGCACCGTGCTGAACGGGGAAGACGCCTTCCAGCTGTATGACACCTTCGGTTTCCCCTGGGAACTGACGGAAGAAATCCTGGAAGAACAGGGCTTCACCATGGACAAGGAAGGCTTTGAAAAAGCCATGGAAGCCCAGCGGGAAAGAGCCCGTGCCGCCCGGAATGACAAAGAGGGCAAACCGGTGCTCTACGAAACCCGTCATCTGAAACTGGGGAACCTGACGGTGGACGAAGCCAGCAAAAACGGCAAAGTGGCCGCCATCTTCCCGGCTCACGATACCCAGCCCATCCAGAACGCCAAAAGCGGGGATGAACTGGCAGTGATCCTCACTAACACCGCCTTCCATGCAGAAGGGGGCGGCCAGCTGGGAGACACCGGCCGGCTGGTGTCCGACAAGGGCATTTTCAACGTTACTGACACCAAAAAGCTGCCCGATGGGTACACCATCCAGCTGGGCACCCTGGAACAGGGAACCCTGGCCGTAGGGGACGAAGTGGAATTCGAAGTGAACCTGAAACGCCGGGGGGACATTGCCCGGAACCATACGGCCACCCATCTGCTCCATGCAGCCCTGAAACAGGTGCTGGGCAGCCACGTGAACCAGGCCGGCAGCTATGTGGGGCCGGACCGTCTCCGGTTCGACTTCTCCCATTTCTCTCCGCTGACGGAAGAAGAACTGGCCCAGGTGGAAGACATTGTCAACGAAAAGATTCTGGATGCAGTGGATGTGGAAATCTCCCAGCAGGATCTGGAAAAAGCCAAGGAAATGGGCGCTATGGCCCTGTTTGGGGAAAAATACGGCAAGATTGTCCGGGTGGTGAATGTGCCCGGTTACAGCATGGAACTGTGCGGCGGTGTCCATGTGTCCAACACCAGCCACATCGGCCTGTTCAAGATCCTGTCTGAATCCAGCGTTGGCGCCGGGGTGCGGCGGATCGAAGCGGTGACCGGCCGGGGCGCCCTGGCTTACACCCGGGAACTGGAAAATCTGATCGGGGAAGCTTCCGCTGCGGTGAAGGGCCGTCCCAACAACCTGGTGACCCGGATCAATGCCCTCCAGGAAGACCTGCGGGCGGAAAAACACCGGGCTGATGAAATGGAAAAGAAACTGGTGGCTGCCCAGGCTGCCAGCGTAACGGCAGATGCCAAAGAGGTGAAGGGTGTGCCCTTCCTGGCTCAGGAAGTGAAGGTACAGGATGTGGATGCCCTGCGGAAAATGGGGGACACCCTCCGGGACAAGACCGGCGGGGTGGTGGTGCTGGCTGCACCTATGAGCGCCGACAAGGTGAACATCCTGGTGATGGCTTCCAAGGAAGCAGTCCAGAAAGGCATCCATGCCGGGAAGATCGCCAAGGGAGTTGCCCAGGCCATGGGCGGCAACGGCGGCGGCCGGCCGGATATGGCCCAGGCCGGGGGCAAGGATGCCTCCAAGGTCCAGGCAGGCCTGGCCAAGGCTCTGGAACTGGTGGAAGGCCAGCTGAACTGAGAAAACCAACCAACAGGAAAGATTGGGTTGACAAGAAGGTGTGGAAATGGATCCAAAGGAAAAACTGGGAAAAGCCCTGTACCATCTGCTGGAGAAAAAACACCTCCACGACATCACAGTGGACGAAATCGTCCGGGATGCGGGGCTGACCAAGGAAGATTTTGAACGCTGCTGCAAGAACAAGAAGGAACTGGCCCACTGGGTGTATCTCCATATCCTGGCCCGTCACGGCCGGGATATCCTGAAAAGCCACTGTTGGTCCGAGGCTCTGTACAAAAAGTTCCTGCTGTACAAGGCCAACCTGAAGTTCCTGCAGAACCTGTACACCAGCTGTGATGTGGAAGACATCCGCCAGACCAACCGGCGGTTCGTCCGGGATGCCTATCACCTGATGCTGAAAAAAGCGGGAGCGGATCTGACGAACCCCCACATCCAGTTCGCCACGGAAATGGTGATCTACGGTGGGGAAGAAATGACCATGCGGTGGATCCTGGAAGGGATGGAAGTCCCCATCGAGGTGATGCTGGTCCTGTTCCAGGAATCCATTCCCCTGATCATCAGTCAGTATTTTTATTGAATAAAGCGGGGGGTGTTGCCGTGCAACAGCCCCTTCTTTACAAAGGAGGGAGAAACATGTCTCGTACTACACAGGAAACCACCATGTTCAAACCGGTTCCGGAAACCAAAAGTGTGGCGGAAACCATCCGGGAGGTGGCAGAGGCCCTGAAGGAAAAAGGGTACAACCCCATCGACCAGCTGGCCGGGTATCTCCTGAGCGGGGATCCGGCTTATGTGACCAGCTACAAGGACGCCCGGCTGAAGATCCGCCGTTTTGAACGGTACGAACTGATCGAAGCCCTGCTCCAGGCCTACCTGGAGGAATCAGAACGCTGATGAGGATCATGGGCTTGGATCTGGGCACCCGGACCATCGGGGTGGCCGTCAGCGACGAAACCGGCTTCATCGCCCGGGGGGTGGAGACCATCCGCCGGAAGGGGCTGGAAAACGACCTGAACCGTCTCACGGAACTGGTGGAGGCGGAAGAAGTGGGGCAGTTCGTATTGGGCTACCCCAAGAACATGAACGGGTCCATTGGCGACAGAGCCAGGGCCAGTGAAGAATTCAAAACCATCCTGGAGGAACGTTTCCCGTCCATCCCGGTTGTCCTTTGGGATGAGCGGCTCTCTACGGTAGCAGCGGAAAAAGTCCTGATCGAGGCGGATCTCCAGAGGAAGAAACGGAAGAAAATCATCGACATGATGGCCGCTGTGGTCATCCTGCAGAATTACCTGGACAGCCCGAGGAGGAAATGACAATGGCCAAGAACGACGACGAAAAGCTGCTGGCAACGGAAGACCAGGAAGCGGTGGTGGTGATCACCGACGAAAAAGGCAACGAATCCTATTATCTGGAAGAAATGGTGATCCCCATGGATGGGAAGAACTTCGCCCTTCTGACCCAGATCCCGGAAGAGGACGACACGGACCCGGAGGAAGAGGACAATGTGATCATCGCCCGGGTGGATTTTGATGACAAGGGGGACCCGGTGTACCTGGATCCCACCGATGAAGAATTCGAAGCAGTCCGGAAAGCCTATGAGGAAATCATGGACGAAATGGATGCCCAGTAACCAGGAAGGCCCATTATGCGGAAAAAATTCTTACCCATCGGGATCGCCCTGGTGCTGGCCCTTCTGTTCGGAGGCTACTGGTACCTGGACTACTTCAACACCAACACCAGCCTGGCCACCGGTCAGAAGGTCCGGTTCACAGTTACGGAAGGCATGACCACCTCTGACATTGCCACCCTGCTCCACGACAAAAAGCTGATCCAGACTCCGGAATCCTTCCGGCTGGCAGCTCGGGTGAAAGGTCTGGAAAACCATCTCCAGGCCGGCACCTACGAAATCACCGCCGGCATGAGCGACGGGGAGATCATCAACATCCTGTCCAAAGGGAAGGTCCATTCCAACAGCTTTGCGGTGCCGGAAGGGGCCACCATCAACGAAATCGCCCTGAAGCTGGAACGGGAACACCTGACCACCGCCCAGGCCTTCAAGGATGCCTGCCGGAACTATACTCCCTACACCTACATGGAAAGCCGCAATCCGGATGTGGTGTACAAGGCGGAAGGGTTCATCTGCCCGGCCACCTACAACATCCCGGAAAAGGCCACCGCCAAGGACATGGTGGCCATGATGGTCCAGGAGTTCAACAAAAAGCTGACCCCGGACCTGCGCAGGGACATCCAGAAAAGCTATCTGCCCCTCCGGGACATTGTGACCCTGGCTTCCATGGTGGAACGGGAAGCCACCCACAAGGAGGAAATGCCTCTTATTGCCGGGGTGTTTGAAAAACGCCTTCAGATGGGGATGCCCATCCAGTCCGACACCACCATCCAGTACATCCTGGGAGCCCAGAAGAAGGAAGTCACCTACGACGACCTGGAGCTGGAATCTCCCTACAACACCTACCTGAACAAGGGCCTGCCTCCGGGACCGGTGGGGAACCCCAGCATGGATGCCATCCGTGCAGTGATCCATCCGGTGATGACCGATTATCTGTACTTTGTGGCGGATAAGGAAGGTTACCATCACTTTACCAAAACCTACGAAGAACATGTGGCCATGATCCAGAAACTGAACCCTGGAGAAGTCATAGGAGAAGCACAGTGAACAAACCTGAACTGCTGGCTCCCGCCGGGAGCCTGGAAAAGGGCCGGATGGCCCTGTTGTACGGAGCTGACGCCATTTATCTGGGAGGCCGGGCCTTCGGGCTCCGGGCCTTTGCCGCCAATTTCTCCCTGGAAGAGATCCGGGAGATCACGGCCTTTGCCCACAGCCTGGGGAAAAAGGTCTATGTGACCGTGAACATTTTCCCTCACAACAGCGACCTGCCGCCTCTGCCGGATTATCTCCGGGATCTGGAGGCCGCAGGGGTGGATGCCCTGCTGGTGTCCGACCTGGGAGTGTGGATGACGGCCCGGAAAGTGGTCCCCGGTCTGGGGCTCCATGTAAGCACCCAGGCCAACGTGACCAACTGGGCCACCGCCAAAGCCTGGGAAGACCTGGGAGCGGAACGGGTGGTGCTGGCCCGGGAACTGTCCTTCCAGGAAATCCGGGAGATCCGGGAAAAGATCACCGCGGACCTGGAAGTGTTCGTCCACGGGGCCATGTGCATTTCCTATTCCGGACGGTGCCTGCTGAGCAACTACTTCACCGGACGGGACAGCAACCGGGGGGCCTGTGCCCAGGTGTGCCGGTGGGAATTCGGCCTGACGGAAAAGAACCGGCCCGGGGAAGTGTTCCCCATGGCAGAGGATGAACGGGGCACTTATATTATGAATTCCAAGGATCTGTGCCTCATTGATTATCTGCCCCAGCTGATGGAGGCAGGGGTCACCAGCCTGAAAATCGAAGGCCGGATGAAAAGCGTCCATTATGTGGCCACCGTGGTCAGCGCCTACCGGAAAGCCATCGATCTGTGCTGGGAGGATCCGGAACATTTCACCGTGCCGGAAAGTCTCCGACAGGAACTGGAAAAAGTCTCCCACCGGCCCTATACCACCGGGTTTGCCCTTGGGAAGACCGGCCCGGAAGACCAGGTGTACACCACCAGTTCCTATGAACAGAGCGCGGATTTCGTGGCTCTAGTGAAGGACTTTGACCCGGCCGGGGGACGGGTGACCCTGGAACAGCGGAACCATGTGAAGGCAGGGGAAGTGCTGGAAGTACTGACTCCTGGGGGAGAAATCTTCCCCTGGACCCTGGAGGACATGAAGGACGGAGAGGGGAACCCTCTTACCGCCGCTCCCCATGCTCAGATGGTGTTCACCGCCAAAGGGGACGGACGGATGGCTCCCTTCTCCCTGGTCCGCCGCCTGAAGAAATAAAACAAAACAATTTGTAACAAAGTATATAGAAACCCTTGCTTTTTTTCGGGGTTTAAGAGTACAATAGATTAGTCGAACTGATTTTGTTGGACGAAGCACAAGGAGACGATAGGATGAAGGCACTGGAAAGACTCCGGAGTTTTCTGGAACAGGAAAAAGTGGATGGGATCTTCATCAAGGGAGATTCTTCCATCCGGTATTTCACCGGCTTCACCGGCGGGGACAGCCTGCTGTATGTGGATGCCCACCGGGCGGTGATCATCACCGATTCCCGGTATACCCTCCAGGTGCGCCAGCAGGCTCCGGACTGCGAACTGGTGGAACATCTCCACGGGTTCTGGCCGGAAGCGGCCAAACTGCCCCAGTCGGACAACCTGGCCCTGGACGGGGATTATTTCTCCTATACGGAACAGCGGGCCCTGGCAGCGGCCCTGCCCCATGCCACCTGGAAGAATGTGAACCTGGTGGGCCTGCGGGCGGTGAAGACCCCGGAAGAGATGGCCCTGATCCGGAAGGCAGTGGCCATTTCCGACGAAGCCTTCCTCCAGCTGCTGCCCCATATCCGGGCTGGCCGGACGGAAAGCGATCTGGCGGCGGAACTGGAATACAACATGCGGAAGCTGGGGTCCACCAAGCCTTCTTTCGAAACCATCTGTGCCTCCGGCAAACGGAGCGCCCTGCCTCACGGGGTGGCTTCTGACAAGGTGGTAGAAGCAGGCGATTTCATCACGTTCGACTTCGGGGCCACCTATGGGGGCTACTGCTCCGACATCACCCGGACGGTGGTGGTGGGGAAGGCTGCTCCCTGGCAGAAGGAAATCTATGATATTGTACTCCGTGCCAACCTGCTGGGAGAAAAGACCCTGAAGGCCGGGCTTACCGGTATCCAGGTGGACGGAGCCGTCCGGGACTTCATCACCGGCAAAGGCTACGGCCCCAACTTCGGCCATGGCCTGGGCCACGGCGTGGGCCTGGACATCCACGAAAAACCGGTGCTGAACCGGGCCAATGACCAGCCTCTGCCGGCTGGTGCGGTGGTGACCATCGAACCGGGCATCTATCTCCCTGATCAGGGCGGTGTCCGGATCGAGGATACGGTACTGGTCACGGAAACGGGCTGCGAACGGCTCACTTCCGTGCCCAAGGAACTGAAGGAACTCTGATTTACCCATATAAACTATATTTTTTTGGAGGTTGTTTTCATGATTTCTACGAACGATTTTAAAACTGGCGTAACGGTTGAAATTGACGGCGATGCTTGGCAGGTCGTTGAATTCCAGCATGTAAAACCGGGTAAAGGCGCTGCTTTCGTACGGGCCAAAATGCGCAACCTGTGCACCGGCGCTGTGGTGGAACGGACTTTCAACGCGGCTGAACGTCTGGAAAACGCCATTGTGGAAAGAAAAGGCATGCAGTACCTGTACGAAGCCGATGGCACCTATGTGTTCATGGACAACGAAACCTATGATCAGCTGGAACTGAACAAGGATCAGCTGGGCAAGGCCGTGAACTTCCTGAAGGAAAACATGGACGTTAAGGTCATCACCTTCAAGGACCGGATCCTGGGTGTGGAACTGCCCAACACGGTGGAACTGACCGTAGTGGAAACCGAACCGGGGATCAAAGGGGACACCGCTACCGGCGGCAGCAAGAACGCCAAAATGGATACCGGTTATGTGGTCAAAGTGCCTCTGTTCATCAACGAAGGGGACGTTCTGCAAATCGATACCCGTACCGGGGATTATATTGCCAGAGCATAACAGGGAGAAAATGGGGGCTGTCGCAGGACAGCCCCATTTTGTATTCCGGCGGTTTTTGAAACCCGGCCGGACGGTGGAATAAAGGAAAGAAACATGAAGACAATCTATCTGGTGCGCCATGGGGAAACCCTGGCCAACCGGCAGGGGATCCTCCAGGGCTGGTCCAACAACCCCCTGGACGACACCGGCCGGAAACAGGCATCCGCCCTGGTGACCCGGGCTGCCCGGGTGCCTTTGGATGCCCTCTATACTTCGGACCTGATCCGGACCCGGGAAACGGCTGCCCCTCTGGCGGCGGCCCGGGGCATGGAAGCAAAGGCCCTTCCCGGGCTCCGGGAGATTTCCTTCGGGAAATGGGACGGCCATCATCTCCGGGAGATCCAGGAAAAGGATCCGGATACCCTCCGGGATATTTTCCTGAAGCCGGGACAGGTGGACCTGGAAGCGGAGGAAGACCTGGCCGCTTCCCAAAAAAGAGGATGGGAAACCTTCCGGGAACTGGTGGACCAAATGGAACCGGAAGGTACCATCCTGTGCGTCAGCCACGGGGGCCTGATCCGGCTCCTGGTGTGTCAGATCCTGGGGTTCCCCATAGACAACATGTGGCGGATGAGCCTGGCCAACACGGCCTTCGTCCAGGTGGTCCAGACCGCCGACTACGGATTCCGGGTGGACAAACTGAACGATATGGGGATGCTGTAAGCCTCTTGACTCATCTGTTATAATAATAGATACATATAAACATCTTACAAATGAGGGAGCGATTCTTATTTTAGAATTCAAGCATATCAGCATCGACGACAAGCCGATATTCGATGATTACTTTACCGAAGAGGACTACCATGCCTCGGAATGCTGTTTCGGGTCCATCTTTATCTGGCGGAAGCAGTATGACAGCTACTGGGCCATCAGCCACGGCTGTCTCATCATCAAGGTCACCGTCAACGGCACCACTTTCGTGCTGCCTCCATTCGGCGGGATCAATGAAGACCTGCCAAAAGTGATCTGCGCCCTGAAGCAGTATTTCAAAGGGGAACCTTTCGAAATGCACGGGATCTACGAGCATACCATCGAACGGTTCCAGAAATACCTGCCCCAGGTGAACACCTTCACCCCGGACCGGGACAACTGGGACTATGTGTACCAGCGGGCCAGCCTGGCCAGCCTCAGCGGCCGGAAGCTCCACGGAAAGAAGAACCACTACAACCAGTTCCTGAAGGACAACCCGGAATTCGTCTACGAGCCCATTACCCCGGCCAACAAGGACGAATGCATTGCCTACGGGAAACAGTGGGTGGAACAGCGGGAACTCACCGATCCTTCCATTGTGGCAGAATTCGACGCCATCCAGGAAGGGCTGAACCATCTGGATGAACTCCAGCTCCGGGGCGGTCTGATCCGGCTGGACGGCCAGGTGAAGGCCTTCACCTTCGGGGAACGGGCCGGGAAGAACACGGCGGTGATCCATGTGGAAAAGGCGGATCCGGACATCCGGGGACTGTACACCGCCATCAACAAGGAATATATCGCTCATGAATGGCCCGATGTGACCTACATCAACCGGGAAGAGGACATGGGCAAGGAAGGACTCCGGGAAGCCAAGGAATCCTACAAGCCTGTGTTCATGGTGAAAAAATACAATACCATCATCCGCTGAAGGAGGATTGCCATGGATTTTCGTTTGCTCCAGCAGGATACCCTGTCCCAGGCGGCGGACCTGTGGGATTACTGCTTTGAAAAGAAGGGGACGCCTTTTTATGAATGGTATTTCGGGGAATATGCCCTGAAGCAGAACCGGATCCTGGGTGGATTCCAGGACGGGAAGCTGCTGACCATGCTCCATCTGAACCCCTATGTGCTCCGGCTCCGGGAACGGGACTGGAAGGTACCCTACATTGTGGGGGTGGCCACGGATCCGGTGGCCCGGGGACACCATGTGATGGGGGACCTGATGGAAACCGCCTTCACCACCCTCCGGGCCCTGAAGGTGCCTTTTGTGATCCTCATGCCCATTTACGCCGGGATCTACCAGCCCTACGGCTTTGCCTGGACCCATCTCCGGAAGCATTACACCCTGCCTCTGGCCGGACTGGATCTGGCGGGACACCCTCTGGACGGGTACGAACCGGAACGGGTGGACACCCGGAGCGGGGAAAAACTGGTGGCTCCCGTCTATGAAAAAGCCATGGCCGGGTACCACGGCTATGTGGTCCGGGACCACCGGGTGTGGGAGAACACCCTTCTGACAGCCGCCCAGGAAAATTTTGAGACGGTAATCATCCGGAATGACGGTGCACCAAAGGCTTACGCGTTGTATAATAGAGAGGGAGACAAAGTGACCGTCCAGGAAATGGCTGCTGCAGAACCCCCGGCCAAAATCCGTCTGCTCCAGTACTTCAAGGGGCTGGCGGGCACCTACAAGACCCTGGACTGGCTGGCGCCGGAAGACGACCTGACCTGGACCCAATTGCCGGACCAGGCCCTGGCGCCCCGGGAGGCCCCCTTCATGATGGGCCGGGTGATCAACGCCGCGGCCTGCCTGAAGGCTCTTTCCGTACCGGAGAGCCTGGTGGGGAAGACCCTGGTGCTGGCCCTGAAGGACGAACAGATCGCCCTCAACACCATGCTGGTGAAGCTGAACTTCACCCGGGAGGGGATCCAGCTGCTGAACACCCTGGACGACCCGGAGGTGCTGCTGGATGTGGGGACCTTCACCCAGCTGTTCTTCGGCCTCTACGGACCGGAACAGCTCCAGAAAGCCGGTATGATCTATGTGGACAGTGAAAATGCATGGGAAATCCTTGACAAATTGTTCCCGCGGGAGAATAATTTTATCAACGAGTATTTTTAAGGGAGGCTGTCATGAGCGACAAAATTAGACGTGTATTTGTGGAGAAGAAGAAAGAATATGCTGTGGAAGCAGCAGGTCTGTGTTCCGATCTCCAGCAGACCCTGGGGCTGAAGAACCTGAAAAGCGTCCGGATCGTGAACCGGTACGACCTGGAAGGGCTCACCGACGAAGAATACCAACAGGCCAGAAGCCTGGTACTCAGCGAAGCCCCGGTGGATGTGGTCCGGGACGAAGAACTGGAGATCCCTGCCGGTTTCCGGAGCTTTGCCGTGGAACTGCTCCCCGGCCAGTATGACCAGAGAGAAGATTTTGCCGCTCAGTGCATCCAGGCCATCACCCAGGGCCAGCGGCCCATTGTGGCTGCTGCCAAGGTGTTCCTGCTGGAAGGGGACCTGTCCGACGCCGACTTTGAAAAGATCAAACACTACTGCATCAACCCGGTGGAAGCCCAGGAAGCGGCCATCGACAAGCCTGACACCCTGGACATGACCTGGGATGTGCCCAAACCGGTGGCTGTGCTGGACGGCTTCCGTGCCCTGGACAGAAAGGGCCTGGAAGACTTCCTGAACAAACAGGAACTGGCCATGAGCCTGGAAGATCTGGCTTTCATCCAGGAATATTTCAAGAAGGAAGACCGGGATCCTTCCATTACGGAAATCAAGGTGCTGGATACCTACTGGTCCGACCACTGCCGGCACACCACCTTTGAAACCAAACTGGAAAACGTTTCCATTACCGACGGTGTCTACACCCAGCCGGTGGCGGAAGCCTACGACCTGTACAAAAAAGACCGGGATTTCGTTTACGGGAAAGACACCCAGCGGCCCATTACCCTGATGGATATGGCCTGCCTGGCCACCAAGAAGCTGAAGAAGGAAGGGAAAATCCCCGATCTGGATGCTTCGGAAGAAATCAACGCCTGCAGCATCGTGGCCCCCATTGACGTGGACGGCAAAAAAGAAGACTGGCTGGTGATGTTCAAGAACGAAACCCACAACCATCCCACTGAAATAGAACCTTTCGGGGGCGCTGCCACCTGTCTGGGCGGGGCCATCCGGGATCCCCTCAGCGGCCGGAGCTATGTGTACCAGGCCATGCGGGTCACCGGGGCCGCAGATCCCCGGACTCCCTATGAACAGACCCTGAAGGGCAAACTGCCCCAGCGGAAGATCACTCTGGGTGCCGCTGCCGGGTACAGCTCCTACGGGAACCAGATCGGTCTGGCCACCGGATCCGTGGAAGAGTACTATCATCCCAAATTCGTGGCCAAGAGAATGGAAGTGGGGGCTGTCATCGGGGCTGCTCCCCGGGACGCTGTAGTCCGGGAACGTCCGGCTGCCGGCGATCTGATCGTTCTTTTGGGCGGCCGTACCGGCCGTGACGGCATGGGCGGCGCCACCGGTGCCTCCAAGGAACATACCACCAAATCCCTCAGCGAATGCGGTGCGGAAGTCCAGAAGGGGAACGCCCCCAACGAACGGAAGATCCAGCGGCTGTTCCGGAATCCGGAAGTGACCCGTCTCATCAAACGGTGCAACGACTTCGGGGCCGGCGGTGTTTCCGTGGCCATCGGGGAACTGGCTCCGGGCCTGGTGATCAACCTGGACAAGGTGCCCAAGAAGTACGAAGGCCTGGACGGCACGGAACTGGCCATCAGTGAATCCCAGGAACGGATGGCGGTGTGCATCGCTGCCAAAGATCTGGACAAATTCATGGCCGCTGCCGCCAAGGAAAACCTGGAAGCCACGGTGGTGGCGGAAGTGGCGGAAGATCCCCGTCTGGTGATGTACTGGAGAGGGGAAAAGATCGTGGACCTGTCCCGGGCTTTCCTGGACACCAACGGCATTCCCCAGAAATCCAACGTGGTAGTGGACGGAGTGGAAGAAACCTCTCCCTTCAACAGCACTCCTGCAGAAGTGGAAGGGAAGAAGGATATCAAAGAAGCCTGGCTGGCCAACCTGGACCGGCTGAACGTGTGCAGCGAAGAAGGGCTGGGTGAACGGTTCGACGGCTCCATCGGCCGGGGCAGCGTACTGATGCCCTACGGCGGCCGGAACCAGCTGACCCGCACCGAAGGCATGGCCGCCCGTCTGCCGGTACTCCACGGCAAGACCAACGCCACCTCCGTCATGGCCAGCGGCTATGATCCCAACGTGTGCTGCTGGAGCCCGTACCATGGGGCCATGTACGCGGTGGTGGAAGCCGTGTGCCGGGCTGCGGCCATGGGCGCCGATCCGAAGAAACTGCGTCTTTCCATGCAGGAATACTTCCCCAAACTCCATACGGAACATACCTGGGGCCGGCCTTTCGCCGCTCTCCTGGGTGCCTATAAAGCCTGCTGCGAACTGGAACTGCCGGCCATCGGCGGCAAAGACTCCATGAGCGGCACCTTCATGGACCTGGAAGTCCCGCCTTCCCTGATCTGCTTTGCAGTAGGGGTCATGGACGGCCGTGACACCATCTCCAACGAATTCAAACAGGCCGGCAACACCGTGGTGTTCATCCCCGTACCCTGCGATGAACACGAAGTGGTGGATTACCCTGCCCTCCGGACCCTCCTGGACAGCGTCCACAAGGCCATCCTGGGCAAACGGATCCTTACTGCCGGCGTGGTGAAAGAAGGGGGCGTGGCCGCAGCCATCTCCTCCATGTGCCTGGGCAACGGACTGGGCTTTGGCTTTGTGAAGCCCTTCCTCCACGAGGAATGCCTGTTTACCCTCCAGCCCGGCGGCTTCCTGGTGGAACTGGCTCCCGGTGCCGATGCGGAGAAAGTCTTCGCCGGCAGTGACTTCCTGGTGTTGGGCAAACTCACCGACGATGGAAAAGTCACTGTCAACGACACTGCCATCAGCCTGGACGAAATCAAGGCGGCCTATACCCGGACCCTGGAAGGGGTATTCCCCTCTGTGGTGAAGGATTCCGGCAAGGACATCTGCCGGATGCCCTACTACCGGAACGACCTGCCTCTCACCGCTCCCTACAACGTGGCCCAGCCCCGGGTGTTCATCCCTGTGTTCCCGGGCCTGAACTGCGAATTCGACACCGCTGCGGCCTTTGAAGCAGCCGGTGCCAAGGCGGACATCTTCGTGATCCGTAACCTGACTCCGGACGCCATCAGGGAAAGCGTGGAAGAAATGGCCAAACGGATCAAGGAAGCCCAGATCCTGGCCATCCCCGGCGGGTTCTCCGCCAGCGACGAACCGGAAGGCTCCGGCAAATTCATTGCCACCATGTTCCGGAATCCGTCCCTGAAGGAAGCGGTCATGGACCTGTTGTATAACCGGGACGGCCTGGCACTGGGGATCTGCAACGGCTTCCAGGCCCTGATCAAACTGGGTCTGGTGCCCTATGGAGACATCCGTCCTCTGACGGAAACCTCTCCCACTCTGACCTTCAACACCATTGGCCGGCACATTTCCCGGATGGTGGAAACGAAAGTGGTTTCCAACAAATCTCCGTGGCTGGCCCTCACTGAACCGGGAGACATCCACACCATCGCCGTTTCTCACGGGGAAGGCCGGTTCGTGGCCACCGAAGAAGAGATCAAGAAACTCTTTGCCAACGGCCAGGTGGCAACCCAGTATGTAAACCAGGCTGGGGATCCCACCATGGAAAGCCCCTACAACCCCAACGGCTCCCTGTATGCCATTGAAAGCATCACCAGCCCGGACGGGCGGGTCCTGGGCAAAATGGGCCACACCGAACGGTTCACCGATGGTCTCATGAAGAACATCCCGGGGAACAAACTGCAGCCTCTGTTCCTGGGCGGCGTGCAGTACTTCAAGTAAGATTCAACAGGGAAGGGGAGACTGCCAGGGGCAGCTCCCCTTTCTTTTGCCCTTAATAGAAAAGAAAACAAAGGAGAAGATTCTGCATGGAACTTTCTGTTGGAACGAAACTCCACGGCTTTGCCGTACAAAAAATCACCCCTCTGCCGGATATCGAAGCCACGGCTTACGAAATGATCCATGAGGCCAGCGGGGCCAAACTGTTCTACCTGTCCTCAAAAGACGACAACAAGGTGTTCACTATCGGCTTCCGGACTCCCAGCCAGGACGACACCGGGGTGGCCCACATCACCGAACATTCCGTCCTTTGCGGCAGCCGGAAATACCGTCTGAAGGAACCTTTCGTGGAACTGGTGAAAGGCTCCCTGAACACCTTCCTGAACGCCATGACCTACACGGACAAAACTGTGTACCCGGTGGCCAGCCGGAATGCCAAGGACTTCCGGAACCTGGTGGACGTGTACCTGGATGCGGTGTTCTATCCTCTCATCGGAGAGAACCCCTTTACCCTCCGCCAGGAAGGCTGGCATTACGAACTGGGGAAAGAAGGGGACAAACCTCTCCTTTACAACGGGGTGGTGTACAACGAAATGAAGGGGGTCTATTCCTCCCCGGATGCCATCGAGGAACATGAAGTGATGAAGGCCCTGTTCCCGGATTCCCCTTACCGGTTCGAATCCGGCGGCCTGCCTTCCGCCATTCCCCAGCTGACCCAGGAAGGGTTCGTGGCCTTCCACAAAAAATACTACAGCCCGGAAAACGCCTACATCTACCTGTACGGGGATGTGGACATCGCCGACTGGCTGGACTACATGGACCGGGAATATCTCAGCCGGTTCCCCAAGACCGGCACCCTGAAGGTGGAAATCCCCCTCCAGGCTCCCTTCGACCAGACCCGGGAAGTGAAAGCCTCCTACCCGGTGCCGGAAGGGGATGACACGGCCAAAAAGACCTACCTGTCCATGAACATCGTGGTGGGGTCCGCCCTGGACCAGAAGCGGATTATGGCCCTGAAGCTTTTGACCCATGTGCTCCTGGACGGGAACAACGCTCCCCTGCGGCTGGCCCTGCTCCGGGCAGGCATCGGCAGCGACGTGTCCGGCAGCCTGAACGGCTCCCAGCTCCAGCCGGTGTTTTCTGTGGAAGTCAGCGGTTCCGACCCGGACAAGGAAGACCAGTTCGTAAAGGTGCTGTACCGGACCCTCCAGGATCTGTCCCGGAACGGGATTCCCCGCCGGCTCCTGGAAGCGGAACTGAACTCCGAAGAATTCAAGATGCGGGAAGCGGATTTCAACATCTATCCCAAAGGCCTGATCTACGGGCTGAACGTAATGGAAACCTGGCTCTACGGAGGAGACCCCACCGCCTGTCTTCGGTTCACCGACTGCCTGGACTTCCTCCGGAGCGCCATCGACAAGGGATATTATGAACAGCTCATCGAAAGCGTACTTCTGGACAACACCCAAAAATGCCTGGTGACCCTGACCCCGGAACCGGGGAAGGAAGCCCGGGACGCGGAACAGTTCGCCCAGGCCATGGCGGAAAAGAAGAGCCAGATGGATGCAGACCAGCTGAAGGAAGTGGAAGCCATCGCCGACGAGCTCCATGCCCGGCAGGCAGCCCCCGACACCCCGGAAGCCTTGGCCTCCATCCCGCTCCTCCAGCGGTCCGACATTACCCGGAAAAACGATTTCGAGCATCCCCAGGTAACGGAAGCGGGGGACCACACCCATCTGGTGCTCCATCAGTTCACCAACAAGATCGCCTATTTCGACTGGTGCTTCGATCTTACCGGTCTGCCGGAAGACAAGCTGTGCTATGCTTACCTTCTCACCGACGTGCTGGGGAAGGTGGACACCGACGATTATTCCTATGAGGAACTGACCACCCTGGCGGATCTGTACCTGGGAGGCCTGAACTTTGAAGTGAAGCCTTACAGCCGGTACAACGACACCAACACCTACCGGAACGTGTTCAAGGTGTCCGCCAAGGTACTGGAAAAGAACGAGGACAAGCTGTTCGATATCCTCAGCAGCATCGCCCTCCGGAGCCATGTGGAGGACAAAAAGCGGCTGAAGGAAATCATCAGCGAAGTGAAGACCGACTGGGACAACAACTTTTTTGCCCGGGGGATGACCGTGGCCACCCTGCGGCTTATGAGCTACTTCTCCAAATCCGCCCGGAGCATGGAACACGACCAGCTGACCTATTACCAGTTCCTCCAGGATCTGTGGGCCCATTTCGACGAAAAGGCCGATGAAGTGGCGGCCAACCTGAAGGCTCTGGTGCCCGCCTTCTTCCACCAGGATGCCCAGCTCCAGTCCCTGTCCTGCGACAAGGACATGGAACAGGAAGCCCTGGCCAGGATGGAAGCCTTTACCGCCCAGTTGCCCCATTCCCCCTATGCAGGGAAGGCCATGCCCGTTCTGACGGCTCCCGGGAAGAACGAAGGGATCACCACCTCCGGGAAGGTCCAGTATGTACTGGCCGGGGGCAATTTCCATGACCACGGCTACCACTATACGGGAGCCATGAAAGTGCTGGAAACCATCCTCCGGTACGGGTACCTGTGGACCAAGATCCGGGTCCAGGGCGGGGCCTACGGGGCCGGCACCCGGTTCGATCCCAGCGGCACCTTCTACCTGTCCAGCTACCGGGATCCCAAACTGGCGGAAAGCCTTCAGGCCTACCGGGATCTGCCGGACTACCTGGAAAAATTCCAGGCCTCCGACCGGGAAATGACCAAGTACGTGATCGGCACCATCAGCCTGGTGGATACGCCCCTTACCCCGGCCATGCACCTGGAAAAGGCCATCACCGCCCAGATGAAGGGGACCCCGGAAGCCATCGCCCAGAAAAAGCGGGACCAGATTATCGACTGCACAGCCGAAGACATCCGGGCCCTGGCGCCCCTGGTACGGGACGTGCTCTCCGACGGCTACCTGTGCGTAGTCGGGGGAGAAGGGAAGATCCAGGAAAACAAGGGATTGTTTGAACAGGTGATCAAGGCGTAAAAGGCAGTCAGCGGGTGAAGGAGACCATCTGCCGGGGGCAGATGGTTTTGAAGGGAAACGCAGCCCAGGGGGCTGCTAACCCACCACCATTCCGCAAGCGCAACGGTCCCCCGCCCTTGAAAAGGGCGGATAACAGGTACGCGGGCTTACGCCCTTGCCCCTGTCTTATGCAATGGGCCGTTAGCCCCGAGCGTATATCCGCCCTTTACAAGGGCGGATATACGCTCGGGGCTCCGCCCCATTGCTTTTGTGACACGCGGGCTATGCCCTAGTGTCACTATCCGCCCTTTTCAAGGGCGGGGGACCAGCCGCAAGGCTGGTGGTGGGTTAGCAGCGACAGCTGCGTTTTTCTCAAGGGGACCCGTGCACCGGGTCCCTTCCTTCGCCCATTGACAATTGACCATTGACCATTGACAGCAACAAGGATGATTGTATCTTTTGTAATTTTTACAGATACAATCGTCCTTGTTGCAAATTTGTGGTATAATGAATACAATTTACACCAAACGGAGGGATACAATGGAACTGGAAATGGAATTCATCCGGAAAATGCCTTCTCCCCAGGAACTGAAGGTGGAACATCCTGTGGAGCCGGCCATTTATGAGACCAAACGGCGCCGGGATGGGGAGATCCGGGACATCCTCACCGGGAAGGACAACCGTTTTTTGCTGATCATCGGTCCCTGTTCTGCGGACAATGAGGACGCTGTGGTGGACTACTGCCACCGGTTGGCAGAAGTCCAGGAACAGGTGAAGGATACCCTGTACATCATTCCCCGGGTCTACACCAACAAGCCCCGGACCATTGGGGTGGGGTACAAAGGCATGGCCCACCAGCCCGACCCGGAAGGGAAGGAGGACATGCTGGCCGGGATCATCGCCTGCCGGAACATGCACATCCGGGTGATCCGGGAAACCGGCTTCACCTGTGCTGAAGAGATCCTTTACCCGGAAAACCACCGGTACCTGTCCGACCTGATTTCCTATGCGGCCATCGGGGCCCGGTCCGTGGAAGACCAGCTCCACCGGATGATGGCCAGCGGGGTGGGGATCCCGGTGGGGATGAAGAACCCCACTTCCGGGGACATTTCCGTTATGCTCAACTCCATTGCCGCCGCCCAGCATGAGCAGCAGTTCCTGTTCCGGGGCTGGGAAGTCCGGACCAAAGGGAACCCGCTGGCCCATGCCATCCTTCGGGGGTATGTGGACAAGTTCGGCAAGAGCCTGCCCAACTACCATTATGAAGACCTGGTCCGGCTCCACGAGGAATACGGGAAACGGGATCTGGTGAACCCGGCGGTGGTCATCGACGCCAACCACGCCAATTCCGGGAAAAAGTACCTGGAACAGATCCGGATCTCCAACGACGTGCTCTACAGCCGCCATATGAACCCGGACCTGAAAAAGATGGTGAAGGGCCTGATGATCGAAAGCTACATCGAAGACGGCAGCCAGAAAATCGGCGAAGGGGTCTACGGAAAATCCATCACCGATCCCTGCCTGGGCTGGGCCAAAACCAAAGATCTGATTTTGGAACTGGCCGGCCGGGTGGATTATTGAGAAACAGGGAGGAAGTACCATGCTGAAACAGATTTCGCTTTTTGCAGCCAACCATAAAGGGGCTCTGGGGAAGATCACCAACGACCTGGCCCGGGAGAACATCAACATCTACACCATGCTGGCCACCGACAGCGCCGAATTTGGCATCATCCGGCTGATCGTGGACAATCCGGACAAGGCCCTGGAGGTGCTCCAGAAAGCCGGCTACCAGTGCCGGATCGACTATGTGCTGGCTGTGGACATGGGCAGCGACCAACCCGGGACCCTGGACAAGATCCTGACCCATCTGAAAGACGCCAACGTGTTCGTCCGGTACCTGTACATCTCCTTCGACCGGAAAACCTCCAGCCCTATTGTGGTGCTGAAAACCGACGAACCCGAAACTGAAACCTTCCTCCAGGGAAAAGGGTATACTCTGCTGGACCGGTTCTGAGGGAACAGGGCAGGGGTTGCTTTTCCGTCTTACGCAGAAGGAGACCATCTGCCGGAGGCAGATGGTTCTGAAGGGAAACGCAGCCAGGGGCTGCTAACCCACCACCATTGCGCAAGCGCAACGGTCCCCCGCCCTTGAAAAGGGCGGATATACGCTCGGGGCTTTGCCCCATTGCTTTATGTGGGTGCCAGGGCGTAAGCCCGCGTACCCACTATCCGCCCTTTACAAGGGCGGGGGACCGGCCGATAGGCTGGTGGTGGGTTAGCAGCGTCAGCTGCGTCCTTATTCAGAGGAAACCGGTTACGGGTTCCATCCATCTTTCCTTCCATCCCGGCCCCCCAGGTCGCAAAAAAATCAGGCCCGCAGTCACATCGACTGCGGGCCTTTTTTTGTACAGACTATATTGTATCCGTTCTTTTATATCACAATTCCCTGCAAATGATCCACCTCGTGCTGGATGATTTCTGCCGTAAAATCTTTGAATGTCGGTTTTTGCTTTTTGAATTCCATATCCTGGAATTCTACCTGGATTTCCCTGTACCGGGTGGTTTTTCGGGTTCCGGATAGGGACAGGCAGCCTTCTTCGGTTTCGTAGGGATGTTTCTTTTTGAGAATCACCGGATTGAACATGATCAGATCCATCATCCCCAGATTCACTACGATAATGGCTTTGGGGACTCCGATCATATTGGCAGCCATGCCCACACATTCCTGCCGATGGGCGGCCAGCGTGTCCAGCAGGTCCAGGGCCGTCTGCCGGTCTCCGGGAAAAGCAGGAAGGGCTTTTTGCTGGAGGAAAACAATATCGTGGACGATTTCTTTGATCATAACGGATACCTTCTTTCTTGCAGGAAAAGATTCTGATTTTTTGAAAGAACAATCATCCTTAAAGTTTGATGAATCAATGATAGACCATAGATAGGATAAATTCAACCTGTTGCAGTAACATCCAGGAAAACAAAAGGACAAAAATCCAGGGGATTTTTCCCGAATGGATACCCGTCGGGTGGCCGGGAAGGGCGGGCCCGGGGCTCGCCCCTACAGCGTCAGGGTCGGAGAAACGGGGAGGCAGGGAGTTTCGGCTTTCATCGAATCTTCGATGAGCGGGCCTGCCGTCCCTATGGCTTTGTGCACGGCCCGTATTTTGGTGCATAAATCGGCACCGTAGGGGCCTCACGCCGGGAGGCCCGCAAACACACCGAATGTACGGGCGTAATGATAATCATCCCTACGCCAACCAAGTCATACCGAACGAAGGAAATCCTCTGCCCCCAACGTGGTAGGGGCTCCCTGCAGGGAAGCCCGTCCCGGCCGCCCAGGGGGCCCGAAGCTTCTTTCAAACAACCGTATATCCGGCTTCCGTCAGCACTTCCAGAGATCGGTCGAAGTTTTCCTTTTTCACCAGGATGTAATCGGTATTGAACGTGGAAACGGCGAAAATACTGATCTTGTGTTCGGCCAGGATGCCGGACACCTGGGACAGGATCCCAATCAGAGAAAAATCCAGGATGCCCTGGATCCGGAACCCTTTCCAGCCATCATCCCGTTCCAGAGTCTGGAGAGGAGCATCTTTCGTCCGGCAAACCAGGGACAGTTCCTCATCGGTTTTTCCAATAAAATAAAAATCAGCATCCAAACGGATATCGGACAGCTGGCTGACCTTGCATACCGTCAGATTATAAGGGATTTTTTTCAGTTCCATGGCAGGCTCCTTTGCAGTTAAATATGAAATGTCATTAATAATTTAGTATATCGGCAGTGAGAAAAGAAAGCAAGATAGAGGAGAAGAAAAAGATCATACAGATTTACCCCGAAGGGAACCCTCCGGGAGGCCGGAGAAGGGCGGGCCTGCGGCTCGCCCCTACAGCGCTGCAATCGAACGTTTGATCCAGCCGTCTTAAAAACGAATATTTCGACGATCCCGTTGCTCTGATTTTCCGTTGGTTCTTTGACCCCAACGGCGTAGGGGCTCCCCGCAGGGGAGCCCGTCCCGGCCGCCCAGGGGGATGCTCTGCACTCTGCGCTCTTCACTCTGCACTTATGCCCCATTTCCCACCTGCCCATCCCCCTCTTTTCTGCTATAATTATAAATTATAGGGAAAGTTTCACCCTACAAAAAGTTTGGCAGTAGGAAGAACCCGTTTTACTATTTTCATCCATGAATGAAGGGGAGACTTTTATGATTGAACGGCCTACCACGAAGCAGTTATTGGCTGCTTCCCTCATTGAACTTGCTGGGAAGAAATCCGTTGACAAGATTTCGGTCAAAGAAATTGTCACCAACTGCGGCATGACAACGACAACCTTTTATAATCATTTTGCGGATAAATATGTACTACTGGCTTCTATCTATAACAAAGAAATTGAGCCGGCTTTCAGCCAACTCGGCAATAAAATCAGCTGGCGTGATGCGTTGCGTGTATTCTGCACTACCCTTTCGGATAAACAGTCATTTTTCCTAAATGCGTTGAAAAACACAGCAGGGCAGACCTCCTTCCGCTATGCGACTAATGACTACGCCATTGATTTACTGCGTGAGCGCCTGCGTATTTTAGGTAAAGAAGATGCACTTCCTACAGAAATCGATTTTTTGGCTAAGTACTATATGCGTTCTATCTCTGAGATGATTCAGGACTGGTTTATTGGTGGGCAAAAAATTCCTCTCGATAATTTTATCGAACTGCTTGTCCTCGCCATGCCAGAACCATTAAAGAAGCGTCTGCTTTAATGGCAGGTTGGCATTCTGCACAAAATGACAAGTTCGTTTAGAAACACACGATTTTCTAACGAGATTCTGCCTTTCTCCCGTGCTATAATTCAGTTGAAAAAAACAAGAAACTTACTCAGGAGGATTATCCATATGTCTGTTTTTCCAGAAATCATCCGCCATGTTCCACAACGTGACTATGGTATAGAAGGGCTGACGGTTCGCGTGGACCATACGTCTACAGGCACGGTCTACTTCGTCAGTGCGGAAAAAGAAGTCCATTTCCCAGAGCATGCCCATGCGGAACAGTGGACAATTGTTGTCAGCGGTAAATGCCTGTTGACAATGGATGGCGCAACCAGGACGTATCAGCAGGGCGATACATACGTCATCCCAGGCAATAAGAAACATCAAATCACACTTTGCGCTGGCTATGCGGAAGTTGATTACGTCGACGATCCGTGTGACGGCGAAGCATAATCTATTTTTGCGCGGCCTGCGGTTATGAGTACATTGGCGATATCAACAAAAAATCATAGAGGAGGAGAGATTCCTATGAAAAAGATACTGATACTGGATGGTGGCCCCCGGAAGAACAACAACACTGCAAAACTCCTGGCATCTGCCAGGGAAGGTGCTGTTTCTGCCGGAGCCAGCGTCGAGACTATTGACTTATATAATCTGAACTTTACCGACTGTCGCAGCTGCCTGGCATGTAAGAATAAAAAGATTGCCGTGCCTTGGAAATGCTATTGGAAGGACGGCTTGACGGAAACGCTGGAGAAAGTCTATGAGGCAGATGCAATTATCATCGGCTCGCCAATTTACTTCGGGGAACCAACGGGCGAGGTCCGTTCCTTTATGGTCCGCTCGACCTTTCCGGCACTATCCTATGATGATTATAAGAGCACGTTTACGGGAAAAATCGATGTCGGCATTATCCTTACGATGAATGCAGACCAGAACTACTACGATGAGCACTACAAACCGCGCATGGAAGAATACTTCTGGCCGTTCCATTTCCTGAACGGGAAAACGGAAATACTGGCTTCCTGCGATACGCTGCAGGTACCGGATTACAGCCGATACCGTATGGCATCGTGGGATGAAACGAAAAAGAAAGCGCATCACGCCGAGCAATTCCCGAAAGACCTGCAGGCGGCATTTGATCTTGGAAAGAGACTGGCCAGTCAGCAGTAACTGTTTTGTTGTGAAAGGATAAACTTTTATGAATACAAAAGATTTTCAGCCAGAGATTTTCAAACTCTTTGATGACCAGTGGGGCATCCTGACCGCCGGCGATAAAGGTGCCTTCAATTCGATGACGATTAGCTGGGGTATGCTGGGAACACTCTGGTGTATGCCTCACAAGGGGAAGAATGTCTGCGCAGTATTTGTCAATCCGGCGCGTTATACGTATGGTTTCATGGAAAAGAGCGACTACTACACTGTCTCGTTCTTTGACAACAAGAAGTATCAGAAAGCTCTCGGTATCATGGGAAGCAAATCCGGCCGGGATATGGATAAAGCAAAGGCCAGCGGTCTCACCCCAAAACATCTGGAGCATGGCGTGACCTACAAAGAAGCAGAGATTACTTTTGTCATCCGGAAAATCTACCGCCATGAGCTTCAGCTGGGGCAAATGCCAGCGGATGTCATCGAAGGATTCTATACCAAAGGCCGTGTGCCGCACACGATGTATATCGGAGAAATCATCGAGACCATCCGGTAAATCCCGGCCATCAATCCTATAAGCTTCACATAATCATAATCTCCGTCAGGGTCGGGGGACCAGGGAGGGCAGGGAGTTTCGTTTTTTATCGCACCCCCGATTCCCATATTGTCACCGTCCAACAGATCAAACGAGAGTGCCCGACCCCAACGGTGTAGGGGCTACCCGCAGGGAAGCCCATCCCGGCCGCCCAGGGGGCAAAAAAGCAGGTCCGCAATCTTGAGAAGATTGCGGACCTTTTTCTATCGGGATTTTTGGATAGGGCATTTGCTATAATGACATAACGCAGGAAGATAAATTCAGCTGTGGGTAAAAAGAACCAGAGGGAGAGAAAAATGAAGGTAAGATATGTTGGACCTTCACAGCAGGTTAAGAGTCTGACGGATCATCAAATCTACTCTATTGAACAGGAAAAAGGTGCTTCATTGAATCCATGGGACGAATTGGAAAATACGATTTTTTATGGGTCTGCCCAAGATGTTGAAAATTTAAAATGTCCCAAGTGCGGTGGACCCTTAACGGTAAGATTTGAAAAATCGGAATCCTGCCTCACCATAGAATGCCGGCAATGTGGGGCTCGATCTCATGGGGATAAGTGTCTCCTGGTGCCAAAGTATTTACAGGAGGACGGTGAATTTAATGACGGCTGATGATGGAAAGAAAACGAAAACGCTTCTAACACCTTTTGGTGAGATCAAAATCCTGGTCGATGGAAAACCAATCCCCTATGTTGCACAAAGGGGAAGGAATTTGGAAGGAATGTGTCCTCATGTTCTGGGAAGATATCAGATTGCCATCCATTTTATCCCTGATGGAGAGAATCATACCCTGGCATGTGTTTTTGAAACTGGTTTATCCTATGAAAGAACGCCGGAAAGTGGTGATCGGCTGGAATGTCAAAGCTTTTATAATGATTGCGGGTTTAAAATGTCCATCGGCCTTGAATGTGAGGGAGGATATGTCGATGGCAAGCGGTTCTCCAATGAATATGACTATGATTCAGATTATCTGGCTAATGGAATGGCTTTCTTGATTGACAGGAATACACAAACAGAGCGCTATGTGTTTGGGATATCCTGGATTGATAACGCAGTCTGGAACGATCATACTGAAGACAATCGTAAACGGGATGTTGAAACCTGGTATGGGGCAGACCCAACGATAGGATTGTAAATCTTCGCCACTCAGTTACTAGGACCTCAATCGAATAAAGACTTTCGGCCGCTGGCCGGCCAGGGTAAGGCGTGTCAAGCAGGAGCATAGCAAAATGGTCGATTTATTTTTGCAGGAAATTACGGAGGAAAAAGTTGCCTATAAATATGTCCCAGAAGGTAAAGAGAATGAATACGGGTATGGATTGATTGCTATCGATAAAACAACCGGCGAACTAGAACTGGTTCAACGAGATCCACAGAAGTGGGATGCTTATGCAAGGCATGCAGTTTTAACGATTCATAAATTTTACAAACAGGGATTTTACCCTGAAAAATATACGGTTCTCTGGTATTGAACAAAAAAGATTACGGTGAACATCCATGATTGACCTGGCGAAAGACAGGAAAACTGGCATTCCTAATTCTGAATCTTTGACTTTGAGTTTGTGGTGGCCAGGATTGATTTGCCTTGGTTGAACCCCTACCACGTCTGCGTCGGAGTTGGGTGCAGAAAGACGAGCCGCGAGCCATTGCAATGCCGTAGGACTCGCAGGCCCGGCGTTCCCGTTAGATGCACGAACCTATGACCCCAACGGTGTAGGGGCTCCCCGCAGGGAAGCCCATCCCCGGCCGCCCAGGGGGCAAAAAGCAGGCCTGCAGTCGAGGGATTACGGGCTTTTTTCTGTCGTGATTTTTGGATAGGGCATTTGCTATAATGAACATAAAGCAAGAAAAACCTTCAGGAAGTAGAAAATTAAAAAGACTGCATATAAAAAATCGAGGTGTTGGAGAAAATGAAATCAACACAATTAAAACAAGAAAAAACACAGAATATATTTGCGGGTCTCAAACGTGGAGATTCCAATGTTCTTTTACAATATTTAAAGGGATCACCGGAAACTAAAATCATTGGTATTATAGCTGCCATCATCTATAATAATAGATCTGATGAGTGCGTTAGTCTTTTAAAAGAGATTGCCAAAGGTACGGATTTTGCAAGTTATGGCGGAGTTGTAGCAGAATACGCTATAGCAGCTTTAGATATATTAGAAGTAGAAAAATATCATGGTTCGAATGAAAGAATACTTGGCATTATTAAATATCAGTTTAAAGACTTGAAGGATATCTTTAGATAAAAATCATCGATTTATGCACTCCAACTTCTGCAGAGTGATTATTATGCACGGTTGGACGAGTGTAAGAAAATTCTGCTCTCCGGGCGCCCCCTACGGGCCGGTATTCTTCACATTCGACTCATTCCCGCCTGCCCATACCCCCTCCTTTTCTGCTATAATAACAGAGAAAATTTCACCCCACAAAAAGTGCAGTAGTAAGAACAGTCCGTTTTACTGCTGAATACAAGATATGGTAGCTAATAAATTACGAACAACCACATCTTGTGTATGCCCCAAACTGTTCATAAAACATTGCAAATAATGGGAGAAAAAAGCTCTTCTTGGGTTACTTTTGTAATGAAATAAATTTACATTCAGATAGAGAAAAACTTGCTCGTATAAGATTGCAGCAAGAAAGATAGCCGTGGTGGGAGTTCCTGCCAAGGCTTTTTTATTTTGTTTTCTCGCAATGGCAGCCAATATGATCGGAGTACCAAAGACCATCATTGTGGTGAGCCTGGGAATCATGGACCTGGTGATGTTCAACCCGGCAATCACACAGAAGAAAGGGCCTTACGAAACAGAAGAAGGCTGTCTGTCTCTCACAGGGACCCGAAAAGTCACCAGGTATCAGGAAATCAAAGTGGAATTCCAGGATATGAAATTCAAAAAGCAGAAAAAGACTTTCAAAGATTCCCCGGCAGAGATTATCCAGCATGAAGTGGATCATTTGGAGGGCGTATTGATTTAACAGTCTTGTCAGCGGTCGACAGATATCCGGCCAAACAGTCACAGAAAGACCTGGAACAGGCGAGAGCCATGGGTTTGAGGGACTGATACAGGACTGAGTACCAGGAAAATGAACGCTAGCAATCTGCAAAAACCAATTTTTCTAATTTCCTTTGAATTTAGAAGGAGAATCTGCTATAATCTCTTTCGGTAACTGAAAAATCCGGTGCTGACGGCTGCCGAGTCGTCAGAAGTAGGGCCGTATCCCCATCGTCAGGTCTTAGCAGATGAGGATGCGGCATTTTTTATTACAGGAGGTCATGATGGAATCATTTTTTTACAAAGATCCCTATGAAGAAAACGGGAAAACCATTCTCGAACTGAACCTGTTCCCTGGCAAATACTGCAATTTTAACTGCATTTTCTGCCCTGTGAGCCGGAAGCTGCCCCATCAGCAGACCCAGGACCCGGTGAATGTGGGGAATCTGGACGCGGCCATTCTGGACCTGCAGCAGAAGATCCGTGCGGTGAAGCCGGACCTGGTTTTCATCAATTCACTGGGCGAGGCACTGCTTCTAATAGGCCTAGAAAAGGTGATCCATACCATCCACAAGGAAAATGTCCCTGTTCGCCTCCTGTCGAATGGCTATCTGTACGGAAACCAGAAGTACGCGGCCCTCGCCGGCACCTGTGAAGAAGTAATCGGTGAACTGAAAATGGGCCGGGAAGAAGCTTTCCAGAAAGCCCAGAGACCTCTTGCAGGCTATACGGTCCGTCAGCATATTGAGAATATGGCAGAATTCCGGAAATCCTACCCGGGCCGCTTCCACCTGGAAATCACTGTAGTCAGAGGGTACAGCGACGATTCCGCATCCCTCAGTGTCTTCCGAGATGCCGTAGCTGCCATCAAGCCGGATGTGCTCCAGGTCGTCACTCCGGAAGCCCCCTTCGACAAAGTACTGGGACTTCCCCAGGACAGACTGGAGGCGATTGCCGGGAAGCTGCAAAAGAGCCTTGGCGCATGAATACAGGGAGCCGTGAAAAATGGGATGCCCATTTTTTCACAGCTTCCATTTTTATGGAAACAAAGGATGGACTCCACGGTAATGGAAGGAGAGCCGCACCGTTCCCAGCACCATGGCACCATGATAATATGTTATACTGTATTTAACTATGTATGTTTGCAATTATTCTTTGACAATACACATAATATTCATTAGAGAATAGGATTTGCAGGAAAAGTTGGAAAGACAATATTCTAAAAACGGTAGAAAAGGAAAAGAACCATGAGCATAGAGGGTCTGGAAAATCTAATTGGAAAAATCGTCAGGATAAAACCAATGGTCATCCGTTCTGAAACCGGGGATATCATCAGGGCCAGATGGCTGCCGGAGGAGAGTGACTTTGGGAAGAAGGAGACCATCTGCCGGGGGCAGATGCTTCTGAACGTGGGAAAACCGACGGCCGGGAAGGGCGGGCCTGCGGCGCGCCCCTACAGCGTCAGGGTCGGGGGACCAGGGAGGGCAGGGAGTTTCGTTTTTTATCGTACCCCCGATGCCCATATTGTCATCGTCCAACAGATCAAACGAGAGTGCCCGACCCCAATGGTGTAGGGGCTCCCCGCAGGGAAGCCCATCCCGGCCGCATTTTTGACCGATTTCGAGATACGTTATCATGGGTCAAACTATTTGGTTCCAGAGCCAGAGGAGATTACAAAACAACTTCGGATGTGGATTTGGCGATTGCCAGTAAAACAGATATACTCACTCCTTTGCAGACGGCATTGGAAGACAGTCAATTGCCTTACACGTTTGGTTTAGAGGATGGAATAGAAAGAAGTCAGACCGGCTCATCCGGGCCTATCAGATGTCAGACGTCAGCTGGTTGGCGATGAGCAGATCGGTCTTTCTACTTAGTCAGAACAAAGCTGACGTCTGACATCTCAAGGCTCGCAGGACCGTTTCTGACGTCTTATTCCCCTCCGGCTTACAATGCATCCAGGTTGGCGATGGTACGGATGCTTTGCCAAAAGTAGTGATAGACTTCTTCGGGAGTATCTTTTTGTCCCCGATGGATCCAGGTGGAAATGGCAACCGGCAGCAGGTAACTCATGATGTCAATGAGGTATTCTCGACTTGCCTCTTCCAGTTGGGAAGGAATGCCGAGCAAAGAGCCCATATCTTTGAAATACCGCCGATGATTCTGGGCCAGGGCATCCAGCCGGTTGCATTTTTCCAGTGCGGCGAACAATTCTGCATGTTCCATAATGGTTTGGAAAAACGAGAAAAGAACGGCTTTCCGGGTTCCTTGTTTGGGCAATTCCCTGACAAAACCGGCAAAAAGTTGGTCCATCTGCCAAAGCAGCACATCTACCGGGGTGTCGAAGAGACGGTAAAAAGTGCTGCGGCTGACCGAGGATGCCCGCTGGATGGCTGCAATGGAAAGCCGGTCGGCCGGTTTGTTCTTGGAAAGAGCCAGGACGCTTTGGGCAATCAGTTCCGCACTTTTCCTGGCCCGGGGATCATTTGCAATATGATACATTTTTACGCCTTTCTGTTCTATATCCCAGGAGTGGGTAGTTGGAGCCTGCTTACTGTGATACAATCGTATCACAAGTCAGCAAATAGAACAAGAAAGGCGGTCTTTTTATGACATTGTATACTGGGAAAAAAGTGGGCGTCAGCAAGGAAGAGAAAACCCTTTCCTATTATCCCCTGTTCCAGCGGAAAATGACGGAGGTGCCGGCTGCGAAACTGGCCCTGATCGAGGAACCTTCTCCGGTCCCTGCCGTTCCTTTTGCAGAGCGGAACCGTTTCCTCCAGGGGATGGACAAGGAATTCTGTCAGGTGGGCTATGGCGTGGCTGCTGACGGGACAGGGTTTGTCTGCAATGCAACCTATATGCCCGGAGTGACCGGCGATATGCTGGACTGGTGGTTCCCCTGGCACAGCGTAGGCTCTGACCTCCGTTACAAAATCTGGGACCCGGAGGATCATTATTTTGCCCGTGCCAACAATGCGGCATACGTTTGCGACCCTTCCGTCCCTGTTTCCCAAAAGACTTGGGATGTGGATCATTACATTATGGAAGATATCGGCTTCGGACCGTCCTTCCTGCATTTGCAGTTCAAGCGGCCCAGAGATTTCGGGTATGATGAATCCCTGATGGGGACTGCAGCCTGTCAGTCCTTGGTCTGCGCCATTGGGGCAGGGGATTGCGGGGCGGCCATGACCCATAAATGGTTCCCGTATAAAGAGGGTGTCCTGTTCTGCTCCCGGTTCTGGATTGGATATGCCCTGCACCAGGGGGAGATTATCAAGGCTCTGCCGGAAGGGGATTCGGTACCGGTGGAAGTGGCTCGGGGCCTTTTTGCCCACAATATCAAGGAATTTACCAACCTGGCCGCTATTTTGCCGGAAGTTTACAGGGAGAATAAGGAGAATTTTTGAACAAGACGTCAGGTCCGGTAGGGCCGGTCTGACATCTTAAATCTGATAGGCCCGCAAGAGCCGGTCCGATATCTCTCTTGACCATTGACAAAAAAGCGTGCTGCGATTTTTTTTCGCAGCACGCTTTTTCTCTATTCCATCTTCACTGCCATGCGCAGCCGTTCGATGCTCTGGGTCAGGTTCTCCAGTTTCTCTTCCATCCGTACCAACAGGTACCAGGAGATGACCATGGGGAAGCCGTACTGAGCAGCCTGGCCGGCCAGCAGGGTCAGGTCGTCCATGGTCAGCGGCCGGGTCCGCCAACAGGTCCTGTACGTCCGTCACCTTGGCTGCCTGGACGGTTTCCACCGGAAGGTTGTTCCGGGAGAGGAAAATCTTGCTTTCCAATACTTTTTCCATCACCGGGAGCACCGCTTCCTTATCCACGTCCGTACGGGGATTGGGGATGCGGATGTTCTTGGTGGCTTTTTTGCTGTCTTTGAAAATCAGGTCCAATTTCCGGGAATCTGCCATCTGTCATGCCTCCTTTACGCTTTTTCCGTGAGCTGATGCCGTTCCACCACGTACAGTCCGTGGGGAGCTTCTTCCATCAGCCCGCCGAATTCTTTGCCCATTTCCGCCAGCTGGCCCGCTGTGGCCTTGGTGTCCAGGTTGTCATAGCTGATGTTCTTGAATTTGGGCTGGTCATTTTGTCCACCCCGTTGCTGATTTCCAGCTGCAGGGTCACTGCAGTCAGGTCTTTCGCTGCTGCCATTGGTTCATTCCTCCTTTGTTTACAAGATGATTCAGGACAGAGAGTGTAAGGAGGCGGCCCATGCGGGCCGGCTGCCAACGCCGGTTCTCACGTAATCACCATCCAATCGATCAAACGAGAGGGACCGCCCCCAACGCCGTAGGGGCTCCCCACAGGGGAGCCCCTACCGGCCGCCCAGAGGGCAAAAAAAGCAGGCCCGCAGTCGTAGTGATTGCGGGCCTGCTTTCTGTCCACTTTTTTGCACAGCTCATATGATATACTGAGAATAAGAAAGATTTGGATATCACCAGAAAGCAAGGGAAGTGAACAAAATGAAAGTTTGGATATGCACTGGGGAGTTACGGGCTGTTCTATGTTGACTATGCAAAACTTCTGGCAGCCCGGTGGGCAGAATTGACCGGGACGAAGGATGAGTATGAAGATTTTTAAATATCTGAGCTGTTGAGATAACCGCCTATCATGAATTATTTTTGCGAACCGAGTAAGGGAGAAAATGAAATGTGGAAGTCAATTAAAAATGATCTTATTGGTTCAGAGGGTGGAATCATTCTTCAGGATGAAGAATATGAAGGTTCGTGCCGCATAACATTGGAACGCTGTCGGCCATATGATGCCATTACTTGTGGTGTATATGGTGACATGGTGCATACTGTCTATTCGGATCCTTTAGTATCCCAGCATCTTTATGAAATGATGAAAAAAGATTTACAGGCTTTCATTGATGCAGATATTGAAGATCTAGGCCGGCGTAGCGATTTTATGAGGCATTTATTGAAAGGTATCGTTGATATACTATTTTACAGCAGCGTTCAGGAAAACAAAAGGACAAAAATCCAGGGGATTTTCCCGAACAGAACCCTCCGGGAGGGCCGGGGAAGGGCGGGCCTGCGGCACGCCCCTACGGCGCTGCAATCGAATGTTTGATCCAGCCGTCTTAAAAACGGATGTTTCGACGATCCCGTTTCTCTGATTTTCCGTTGGTTCTTTGACCCCAACGGCGTAGGGGCTACCCGGAGGGGAGCCCGTCCCGGCCGCCCAGAGGGCAAAAAAAGCAGGTCCGCAGTCTTGAGAAGATTGCGGACCTTTTTTTGCAAGAAAAGACATGGAGCTATTCTTGATGATTGGAGGTCAGCCCATTTTATCAACAGGGATTTTATCTTGGTAAATATTGTGTCACAAAGAGTACCTGCTGATTATCCGAACAAATCACTGTGGCTTCCTGTACGGGTGAGAGTCAATGTCAGGATATCTTCTTCGATTTTGTAAATCAGCAGCCAATCCGGCAGTATATGGCATTCCCAGAATCCGATATAATCTCCAGACAAGGCATGATCTCGATATTTAACCGGCAGTACCTGTTCTTTAACCAGGATTTCAAGAACATCCTGGAAAAGCTCTGGTTTATGTCCTGGACGCTGGACAGTCCTTTTATAATCCTTTTTGAATTGCTTGCGGTAGCGGATCTTAAGCATTCAGATCCTCCATAAGGTCTTTTACGGAATCATAGGTTTTACTCAGGTTCCGATGATGATTTACGTCATCGATTGCCTGCAGAGTCTCCAGTTGGTTGGCAGAAAGACGCAAGTCAAAAGGAATTCCTCCATGACGTACAACCGAACGCAGGAACATATTGATGGCCGTAGAGGTAGGAATACCAAGGTCAGAAAAAATCAATTCCGCCTGATGCTTCAGATCCGCATCGACACGAAGATTCAGGGTCTTTGTATCGGACATAGCAATCATCTCCTTTCATAGCTATTGTAACGTTAATTAAGGAAAATGTAAAGAAAATTACTTTTTATCGCGTGCCTGCAAGTCTTCTTTTTGTCAGTTTTTTTGGAAGACAATAGGGATATAACGGAAAGAACTGGAGCAGGTGGGCGAGATCCAGCCCAAGGTAATCCGGTTGCCAAAGCTAAGTGCAGAGTGAAGAGCGAAGAGTGCAGAGCGGGACGGAAGGTGCAAATGGTCCATTGCGATGCCGTAGGGGCCTCACGCCGGGAGGCCCGCCAGATGCACGAGCCACCGACGTCAACGTGGTAGGGGCTCCCCGCAGGGGAGCCCATCCCCGGCCGCCCAGAGGGCAAAAAAGCAGGCCCGCCGTCTTAAGAAGATTGCGGGCCTGCTCTGTAATTATCCGGCAACAGCCCGAGGTATTTAAGCCCCGGGATTATCTTTTTGTACATGAAAAAGGACTGCTGCACGTCACATTACGTGCAACAGCCCCATTTTATCACGCTGTTGCACGCGATTTCACATGCAACAGCTCACTTTGTTACGTTCTTATTTATCAAAATTTATGATCTGTCCATCATCCGGTACAGCTACCTGTTTGTCTAACTTTCTGCTATGGACAAAGTCGCGCATATTTTTGCGTGATACTGTGCAATGGTTAATGGCATCCATATGCACCGCTACAATTTTGGCCTTTGGCATTCTCGTTGCCGCTCTGCCTACATCTTCTGTACCCATAATAATGGAATCATTGTAGCAGATGGACTTAGCATAACCAGTATTCATAATTAGAATATCGGGCTGACGATTTTGTAGCGTTTTATCAACCCGGGCCGTCCAGACCGTATCGCCCATCAGGTAAGTAGTTTTTTCACCGGGAGCAGCAAAGACCACGCCCATACTTTCTCCGAGCAGTACGCTATAAGCGGGATTGGCATACATCTCTTCCGTACCATGCGTGCCTTCTACTCTGGTCAGGCGCACCCCTTGGAACTCGATATCCCGATCCAGCACCTGAACATTGCGGAAACCTTCCTTGCGAATTTCAGTAGCGTCCTTATCATCCTGCACAAATACAGGAATATCTTTGTTGATGAACTGCTGAGCTACTTCATCCCAATGGTCAAGATGGGTATGCGTGACAATTAACGCATCAACATTCTTTAATACATCCTCCTTTGATTCGGGCAAGTCCACCTTGGGATTGCGCACCTCACTGTTAAAAGAACCAGCAAAGCCTTCATAACGGCCTTTTTCTGCCAGCATGGGGTCTATCAAAAATACCGTATCGTTGTACGCCAATTTGCCCGTAGCATTGCGTACATGCTGGTAAGAAACCTGTGCAAAGGCACTGCCCGTCATCATCGTCATTCCCAAGAATGCAGCCATTAAAGTTTTTCTCCACTTCATTTCATTTCCTCCTCTGAATCACAATTTAATTTACATTGTGATTATACTTTGCTAGAATTTTACTTACGATACAGGATTTCAAGAGATGCATACAAATCACTTGAAATTTTCAAGTTTTCAAGTTAGGAGCATTGCCATGAATTTTTTACCTGCCAACAACAAAAAAATTGACAAAACTGACCATGAAATCCTCAGCATTCTGCATAAAGAGGCCAGAATTTCCATGACTGAACTGGGAAAACGCGTTCACTTAACCAGTCAGGCGGTCAAGAATCGTCTTGACCGCCTGACTGATTTGGGCGTTGTCCATCACTATACCGTGAATGTCAACTGCCCCATATATGGTTATAAAACACATGCCCTTATAAAAATAACCCCACACAGCGGTTTTATGAAGTCCCTGTTGGATTATCTTACTCAGTGCCACAGCCATATCAACCACTGTTATCAGATAACTGGTGCTCAAACACTATCCATCGACAGTTATTTTACGGACGAGGCAGAATTGCAGGAATTTATTGACACAATCCAAAAATGGGGGGATTATGAAATCGAATTGGTATTAAGGGACATCTTACTCTCTGAAGGTGATGAATGATTTTTTTTCTGTAACAGACACACTCACTATCTGCAGACATAAGATTTTGTGTGGTTTCCGTCAGGCTTTCCCAAACACCAAAGCCGACAGTGATACTATTTATCTGCTATAATAACAGAGAACATTTCACCCCACAAAAAGTGCAGTAGTAAGAACAGTCCGTTTTACTACTATTTTTACTACTGCAACGGGGAAAGTTGTGCCGTTTTTTGCAAAATTATGTCCTTTTCTCCGTGAACAGGTGAAACCCGAAAATCCGCATTAATTCGGCATATTTTGGCATAGAAGGGAGTTTTGTGTCCATGACTAGGATACTTTTTATTTGCCACGGCACTACGAGGTGCATGGGCCTGGAGAGGCGCATAAACTGGGGATGATAGAAACAAATGTACAATAAAAGAACACCTGTTTTACTACCAAACGCAAGATATAGTGGCCTATTGGAAGAAGATAACTACATATTGTGTATGCCAAACAACGCACGTAAAACTTTGCAAATCAGGAAAGAAAAAAGAGCTTTTTAGGGCGCTTTTGTTATGAAGTGAATTTACATTCAGATACAGGAAAACTTGCTCGCAGGAAAGGGTACGGCAAGAGAGATGGTCCGTGGTGGGAGTTCCTGCCCGGGCTTTTTTTAGTTATCCTAAATTTTACATAGCGTCCATGGTATAATAAAATGTATTGTAAATATGGGGAAAAGGGGAGATGGCTTTGAAAACGGTGCAAGTAGTGGCTGCGCTGATTATCAACCAGGACAAAGTCTTCGCCACCCAACGGGGATATGGAGAATTCAAAGATGGCTGGGAATTTCCTGGCGGCAAAATCAAGCCCGGGGAAACACCGGAAGAGGCCCTCAAACGGGAGATCAAGGAAGAAATGGCCACGGAAATCCAGGTGGAAAAGCTTCTCACCACTGTTGAATACGACTATCCCACCTTCCATCTTTCCATGCAGTGTTTCCTCTGCAAAGTAGAACGGGGCAATTTGACCTTATTGGAACACGAAGCTGCTCGGTGGCTTTCTTATGATGAGCTGGATAGTGTGGATTGGCTGCCGGCGGATCGGGTTGTGGTGGGGGAGCTGCGGAAATACTTGGCCAATAATTTATCTGATTAAAAGTTGTTGCGGTTTATTAATAATACAATAAAGTACAGTTTACAAGGGACTACACAGGGTAGGTATCTGACGGGAGGGGTGCCGCCAGTCAGATTTTCCATGTGATGTTCAAGCTGTCGCTTGTGGCG